>JAICYR010000176.1 GCA_025934135.1 Acidobacteriaceae bacterium
CGCTGGGGCGCGAGCTGACGGAAGGGGCGGTGCTGCGCGCGCTGGCGGAGTTGTGGCACGGTCTGAGGGTGGTTCCGGTCTATGACGGCGACGTGACGCGGTGGGAGCTGACGCAGGCGCGGTTCGCGGCGGAAATGACGGCGTCGCAGAAGGTGGCGCAGACGACGGCGCTGTCGGCACTGGTGTCGCTGTATCTGGACGGCGCGGTGGCGGCTTCGAGCGAGGACGTGGAGACGTTTTTGTCTCCGCTGACGGCGCGGTCGCGGGCGCGCGAGGTGGTGAATGGGCTGTCAGCCACGCGACAGTTGGGGCTGATTTCCGTTGGGGCGCAGCCGCTGCTGCACGTTGCGGGGGCGCTGCCGGAGTTTGAGGAAGAAGAGGCCGAGGCGAAGCCTCAGGTCAGAGTCGAGCGGCGGCCTCCGTTTGAGCACAGGCCGCGTTTTGAGCCCAGACCCCGTGCGTCGGCTGAAGGTGGCGAGTCGCGGAAGCCGTATGAGCGAAGGGAGCGTCCGCAAGGTGGCCGGGAGCGCCCGGGCCGTACGGGCTTTGATCGCGGCGGGCATCGCGAGAGGACAGGACCTCCGCACGAGAGGCGCGAATCGCGGGAAAGAACAAGGCCGCCACGTGAGAGGCGCGAGTCGGCGAGACCAGGGGCGGATCGATTTGCGGCTCGGGGGGGAGATCGGCCTCGGCCTGAGCGCAGGCCCGAAGATGGGGAGCGCAGGCCCTATGGGAAGAAGCCGTTTGAGAAATCGCGTCCCTTCGGCGCGCGTCCATTTGATCGCGAGAAGCCGCGGGGTGCTGGCGGCGGCGGGAAATTTCCTCCGAAGAAATTCGGCAAGGGTGGTGGTCCAAAGCCGTGGCAGGACCGCGGTGAGCGTCCGGCACGCGAGGGCGAGCGCCCGTTCCGCCCTCGTCGCGAGGAAGAGCACGGCGGCGAGCGGCGTCCGAGCAAGTTTGGCGGCGCGGGAAGACCAGGCGAAAAGAAATTTTCCGGAGGGTTCAAGAGAGAGAAGCCGGGTGAGAAGCGACCCTTCTTTCGCGAGCGATCGGCAAAACCTGAGAGTGAGGATCGGCCTCGCGGGCCGCGCGGAAGCGAGGGCCGGCCATCGTTCCGTCCCCGTAGCGAGGAGGAGCGCAGCGGTGAACGGCGTACGGGCGGATGGAAGGACAAACCCGCGGGCGGAGGGTTTTCGCGGAGCGGCGGGCGTGAATTTGGGAAATCCGGCAAGCCGGGTTTCAAGAGCGGCGGAAAGCCTCCTTACAAAAGCGGCGGAAAACCGGGGTTCAGGAGCGAAGGCAAGCCTCCTTATAAAAGCGCGGGCAAGCCGGGTTTCAAGAGTGGCGGAAAACCTCCTTATAAGAGCAGCGGAAAACCGGGTTTCAAGAGCGAAGGCGGGGACTTCAAGAAGGCTGGATCCGGAAAGCAGGGCAGACCATTCGATAAATCCAGCAAACCATTTGGGAAATCCGCGGGGGCATTCCGGAAGGCCGGGAAACCGGGGTTGGGGAAGCCGAAGTCGGGAAAGCCGGGATTGGGGAAGCCGAAGCCGGGCGGGTTTAAGCCGCCGTTTCGCAAGCGGAAGAAAGAAGGGGACGGGGGCGGCGAATGACGGAGCGAGGCTGCGTGATCGCGATTGACGGCCCGGCGGGGGCGGGCAAGAGTACAGTGGCGAAGCATCTGGCAAAGCACTTCGGGTTTCTGAATCTGGAGACGGGCGCGATGTATCGGGCGTTCGCGCTGAAGGCGCTGGAGCAGTGCGTGGACGCGGATGACGCGGCGGCTCTTGAAGGGCTGGCGTCGGAGACTTCGATCACGCTGGAGGCGTCAGAGGGAGGCAATCGCGTGCTGCTGGATGGAGTGGAGGTCACGAAGCGGATTCGCGACGCGGCGGTAACGCAGGCGGCGTCGCGGGTGAGCGTGCATCCGCCGATTCGGAAGTGGATGGTGGGATTGCAGCGGTCGCTGGGACGCGGGCGGCGCGTGGTGATGGAAGGGCGCGACATCGGGACAGTGGTATTTCCGGACGCGGACCTGAAGTTTTTCCTTGATGCTTCTCCGGAAGCGCGCAGCCAGCGACGCTTTGAGCAGGTGGGCCGGTCGAACGGCTCAGGGGGAAGGCCGGTCAGGGCGGCGGTGGCGCGGGAGTTGCGCGAGCGCGACGAGCGGGACCGGAACCGGGCGGATTCTCCGCTGAAGGCTGCGGCGGATGCGATTGTGATTGATTCGACGGAGATGAACCTGGACGAGCTGTTGATTTTTATCGAGGACCAGGTGCGGGCGCATCTGAGCTTGCCGGTGGTGAGCGAGGAAATTTGATACATTCAATCCCACCCTTGACGCTAACCACTTCACGAACGAAGACCTGTCCGTGGGGGCCCCGGCACCCGCGTCAAGGATGGGGCACCCAAAGATGTGGCGGTAATAGATGATTTTGAAGCAGTATTATCTCGGTTGTCTGGCGCACGCCTCCTATCTGCTGGGAGATGAGGAGAGCGCCACGGCGATTGTTGTTGATCCGCAGCGTGACGTGGAGCAGTACGTGGCTGACGCAGAGCGGCTGGGGCTGACGATCCGGCACGTGTTCCTGACGCATTTTCATGCGGACTTTGTGGCGGGGCATCTGGAGTTGCGCGACCAGTGCGGCGCGACGATTCATCTGGGCGCGAAGGCCGAAGCCGAGTATGCATTTCAGCCGATGAAGGACGGCGATTCGCTCCCGTTTGCGGGGCTGCGGTTGCAGGTGCTGGAGACGCCGGGGCACACGATTGAGTCGATTTCGATTCTGGTATTTGATCTGCGTAAGGATGCGACGAGCCCTTATGCGGTGCTGACTGGCGACACGCTGTTTATTGGAGACGTGGGGCGGCCTGACCTGCGGGCGTCGCTGGGATGGAGCGCCGAGGACCTGGGGGCGCACCTCTACGATTCGGTGCATGACAAGCTTTTGAAGCTGCCAGACGAGGTGCTGGTTTATCCGGCGCACGGCGCGGGGTCGCTCTGCGGGAAGAAGCTTTCGTCGGACACGGTTTCTACGATGGGCGAGCAGCGGCGATTCAACTATGCGCTGAAGCCCATGGCGAAGCAGGAATTTGTGCGGCTGGTTACGGCGGACCAGCCGGACGCTCCACCTTACTTTACCTACGACGCGGTGCTGAACACGCGGGAGCGCGCGACAATGGGCCGCAGTCTGGAGCAGGCGCTCACGGCGCTGTCTTTAGACGAGGTGCTGCGCTTGGCTGCTGAAGGAGCGCAGATTGTTGACGCGCGCGAGGGTACGGAGTTTGCCCAAGGACACCTTGCGGGAAGCGTAAACATTGGGTTGGGCGGACAATACGCGACGTGGGCGGGCACGGTGCTGGACCGCGCAAAGCCGATTGTGATTGTGGCGGACCCGGGACGCGAGCAGGAAGCGGCGGTGCGGCTGGGGCGAATTGGATTTGATGAAGTGAAGGGATATTTGCGAGGCGGCATGGCGGCACTGGCCGGGCGCGCCGATCTGCTGCGCACGACCGACCGCATGAGCGTGTTGATTGCGGCGGAGGAGGTGGCGAGCGCGGCGCGTCCTATGGTGCTGGACGTGCGGACTCCTGGCGAGTGGAGCGCGGAGCACATCGCGGGCAGCGTGAACCTGCCGCTGAACCACTTGCAGGAGCGGATGGGCGAGGTTCCCCGAGACCGCCGCATCGCGGTCCATTGCGCTGGAGGCTACCGGTCGTCGATTGCCGCGAGCCTTCTGCATCGGGAGGGAATTACAAATGTGACGGAAATTGCCGGCGGCCTGGCGGCGTGGAAAGCGGCGCGCCTGCCGCTGGTTTCCTGAGAGAAACCTGCTCCCGCACGCAAAGTTTGGAGCGCCGTTAGGCATTTTAACCCGCTGAATTTTCCAGAAAAATCGTATAGCTTGCGCCTCTCCAATCCTGTACTATTGCACGAATGTAGTTCGGCTCCCCCCTTCGGAGAGTGAGCAATGGCGACCAGTCAAGTTGCAGTTCCCCCCAGAGGCAAGAAGCGTTCATCCTTCTTAGATAATTATTTCTACTTTTCCATGTCGCTGCTGGTGGCCGCAGTAGTGGTGTATGGCTTCAGCCACACGGTCGATCAGGACCTGATCCACGCCACGCCGCCGCGTCCGTGGATTTTGTGGGCGCATGGGATTGTGTTTTCCGGCTGGCTGGTGTTTTTCATTTTTCAGTCGGCGCTGGTGCGGACGCATAACGTGAAGATTCACCGGCGGACAGGCTGGTTTGGCGCGGCGATGGGCGCTTTGATTCCGGTGCTCGGGATTTCGACCGCGATTGTGATGGACAGATTCAATTCTGAAATGTTCCACGCGGCCGCGGAAAAGTTGTTCTTCAGCGTGCAGTCGTGGGACATGATCGCCTTCACGATCCCGTTCTGGCTGGCGGTCTATTGGCGCAGGAAGCCGGAGTATCATCGTCGGCTTGTGCTGGTTGCCACGTGCGCGCTGACCGCGGCGGGGTTCGGAAGGTTTCCGTTCCTGCCATTCTGGGGCTTCTATACCGGGGTGGATGCACTGATTCTGCTGGGAGTGGTGCGCGATCTGATCGTGAACCGGCGAATCCATGTGGTGTATCGGTATGCGCTGCCGTTGTTCATCGCTGGACAAATTGTCGCGCTGCAGTTGTGGACGCATCATCCGGCATGGTGGGTCCGTCTGACGAACGCGATTATGGGGTAAGACCGGCTTCTACTGCGAGACCCGCCAGGGAGAAGTTGTCGTCCATTTCCTCAATTCGTTATTGGCCCAGGCGAGCGACTTGTCCTTATGGCAGGAAGTGCAGGGGTTGGGGATTCCTGACTGCATGGTCTGCGCCGGAGTGATGACGCGGAAGGTGTGGGCGGCGACGTAGTTGTCCTTCAAGGTGTGCTCGATGATCGGCATGTGGCAGGCAACGCACTGGCTTCCGGGGCTGTTCGCCGCGTGGTGCGTGTGCTCGCTGACGGTGCCTTTAAGCCCTGCCGGGTTGTCTGGTGTGTGGCAGGAGAGGCAGAGATCGTTGCCGACTGCGCGAAGGTTCGACGGATTCTGATTGCTGTGGACATCGTGGCAGTCGAAGCAGCGAATTCCGCGGTGATACATCACACTCTGCACGAAGTCATTGCCCTGCATGCGGTTTTTGTGGGCGGTGAGGTCGGCGTACTGGAGGAAGTCCGTAGTTCCGGGCTTCAGGTCTTCGAGATGCCAGAAGTCGGCGAGCCGCTCGCCGGGCAGAAAGCCAACCGGCCAGTCGTAGTATTTTCCTGCGATGGGATTGTGGAGCGGGCGGCCCTGGGTGTGGCACTGCATGCAGATGTCGGTGGCGCGCACGAAGTCGAGAGTCTCGGGATTAACGATGTTGGCCTTGGTCGGGTGCTGGACATGCAGGCTGCCAGGTCCGTGGCATTTTTCGCAGCCGACGTTCCATTCGGTGGGCTGGTGGGTCTGGATGTTGTAGTTGACGGAGTGGCATCCGTCGCAGGTGGGGCCCGTGGGGCGATCAAAATTGGAGGGACCGTAGAAGGGCTCCCACCAGTCGGTGCCCTTTTCAACGTGGTAGGGCAGCCATTTGTGTTTCTGGATGTCCCACTGCGCGGGCAGCGGGTAAAGGTCGTTGCCACGGCGGGTAAAGTAGCGCTGCTTGTAGCGGCTTCCGTAGACAAAGGCAACCTGGTCGAGCGTGAAGGTGACGAGCGGGTTGGGATGGTTAAAGTCGCCGAGAACGGCTTCGGGGTGTTGGCGCGGGTCGCGAACGACGTTGGCCATGCGGGTCTGCTGCCAGCCGTCGTATTCGGCGGCGTGGCAGGCGCGGCAGCTTTTTGATCCAACAAAGTGGGCCTTGGCCTGCTGCTGCTGGCCGAATGCCGGCGAGAAGAGCAGGAGCGCGAAAATGAAGATCAGGGCTGGCGGCCGGATCGGTTGCATGGCGGGATTATCTTAGCTGATTTGTGGGCCCGGAAGCTGTCATTCGATTGTCACGCGCGGAATGGGAAATGCGGAAGCCCTCTCATACCGTCAGACGATTTTGGTGCCGCATTCTCCGACGTACGCGAAGACGCTCCAGAGGTGGGTCATGCCGAGGAGTTCTCGAATCTGCTTGCCGAGGTTGACGAGTTCCAGTCGGCAGCCAGCAGACTTGGCGGAAACATACAGGCGGACGAGCGCGCCGAGGCCCATGCTGTCCACGCGGGTGAGATCTGAGAGATCGAGGACGATTCTTTTTGTGCCGGGGATGAGCTGGTGGACTTCGTCGTAGAACATGTCGCTGACGCCCGCCACCAGCTTTCCGTGGCATCGCACGACGGGAACGCCGCTGGATCGGTCGACTTCAAAGGTGAGAGTTGTGGAAGTGGTGCCGCTCATTTACCGCCGCCCTTCTGGATTGGATCAGGGCCTCAAAACGAGATCAAGCGATTCTCGCATATCGCAGTTCAGAAAAGAGAGTGAAATTAATCAAATAGGTGCGCAGCCCGATCGGCTGTGCTTGCATACAATAGAGATAGCAGGCGGGCTGGACGGCCGCTGCCGTACACGCTTACGCGTGTGCGGGAGAGGAAAGTCCGAACTCCGCAGGGCAGTGTGCCGGATAACGTCCGGGATCGCGGCGTAAAGGCCGCGAGACGGCCAGTGCCACAGAGAAAATACCGCCCAGCGCCTTCGGGCGTTGGGTAAGGGTGAAAAGGTGCGGTAAGAGCGCACCGCTCCGGCGGTAACGGCGGAGGCATGGTAA
>JAICYR010000238.1 GCA_025934135.1 Acidobacteriaceae bacterium
CAGGGAAGAACTCCAGAAACTGGCCGTCGAGTCGCGGGTTTCTTCTCAGGTCATTTTCAATAATCGTTTTGTCAGCGCGGAGGAGCTGGTAGAACACGTCGGCGCTGCAGACATTTACATCACTCCGTACCGTCAAGAAGCGCAGATTGTTTCCGGCACGCTGGCGATCGCTTTGGGAGCCGGGAAAGCGATCATCTCCACGCCCTACTGGCACGCCCAAGAATTGCTTGCCGATGGACGCGGCATCCTGGTTCCCTTCGACGATCCGGCTGCCATCGCAGAAGCGACAATCCGATTGCTGGACAACGACGCCGAGCGGCATTCGATGCGGAAGCGCGCCTATCTTCACTCGCGGGGCACAACGTGGCAGCGGACCGCCCAAGCTTACATGGCGAGCTTCCAGCGGGCGCGTGCTGAACGCATTCTTCGGCCACGGCCGTCCTTGCAGATACTCTCGCAGCCGGAGCGACCGATGAATTGCCCGCTCTGGACCTGGCCCATCTCAGACACATGACAGACGACACGGGCATTTTGCAACACGCCATCTTTTCCGTGCCCAACTGCCAGGAAGGCTATACAACCGATGACAATGCCCGCGCCCTGGCCGTAACTGTGTTGCTGCAGGAGTCCCGGGTATTCGAGCGCGAAATTCCCGCAAACCTCTCTCGCCGCTACTTTGCATTTCTTGAGTTCGCCTTTCACAGTAAACTCGGCCGATTTAGAAATTTCCTTGTCTATGATCGCCAATGGCACGAACCTATTGGGTCGGAAGACAGCCATGGCCGCTAGCTATGGGCCCTTGGAACCGTGTTGGGCCGTTCTGCGGACCCGGGACTACGGGGAGCGAGCGGCCAGTTATTCGAAGCGGCGTTTCCATCCACGCTGACGTTTACCAGCCCGCGCGCATGGGCGTTTTCTATTCTGGGCATGCAGGGTTATCTGGACTGGTTCCCAGGAGACAGGATCATCCAGGGAGCACGCAATCTGCTCGCAAACCAGCTGTTGGATCTCTATGAGCGCACCCACTCCAGCGACTGGCCATGGTTCGAGACGAGTCTTGCGTATTCCAACGCGCGCTTGTCTCAGGCCCTCATTCTCGCGGGATGGAACAGTAAGAACCGGAGAATGGGGCCGAGCTTCACTCCGGCATGTTTCCTCAGGTTTTGTGGCCAGTCCACAGGCCGCAGCCCACTTTGTTCGTTCCGCAGTCAGCGGTGGGCCGAAATATGGAGCAGAGCTATGTCGTGCTCATTCGGGGCGGACAAACGGATCCCGTTCCTGTGAAATCGGGCGGAACAATGGGGAATCTCACCGAAAGTTTTGGCGACCTCAGCGCTGGAGAAGAGGTTGCGCTGCACGCCTCCGAAGACCTGCGTCACGGCACGCCGATATCCGATCACCCGGTGGGCAATCAGAATTGATCGTCGGCCTCCTACATTACCTGGTGATATCGCTTTTTTTAAAGTGACATGGAAAATACCCGCTGATGTCGGTCGACATGCGGACCTACTGAGCTGCGCGAGACGGTGCCGGCGCGGTCTCGGATGCTGAAGCGAGATCCATAATAGCCACCAATCCAGCCTCCAGCTTTCATGAAGGCCGCCCTTTAAAAAATTGCTCTACTTATAAGTGGAAATTTCGGGCGTTTTTCGTGACAAGTCAGAAAAAATATTTACAAGCTTTCACCGCGCGAATAAAAAATAAGGATTTTCGCCATCTCCTGCTATGAGATCGCCTCTCAAGCAGGCGAGACTATTTCATCGGCAGAGCCTCAATTGAGGTCCATACTAGCCACCAATCCAGTCCGGCTTTCACAAACTTTCGCTGCTTGAACAAAGAACAGGGAATTTCAATTCCCTGATAGCTTAAAAAAATTCCCTGTTCTTTTTGAGCCCTAATAGCTGAGGACCATAACCAAGCTCCGTGAAATGTGCAGCATGCGTGCGGCGCTTACGCACGAACGGGTCCCAATTTCTCAAAATTCCCTGTAAATTTCCCTGTTAGCAGGGAATTCAATCAGAGAGCGGTTCGCTCTAGACTGCCTCCACCGCCATAAATGCCTATGCCAGGGCAGCAATTTACAGCGATACGCGATAGCCAGCAGCCACCCTCATCAGGTGGCTCTTTTAGTGCTGGTGGCTGTAGTACCGTGCTGTCATCTGTATTGTTTTATCGCCGGCAGTTCCTGAATCGTCTTGAGGGGAACCCGGCGATTGCGAGACGTGAGCAGAATGTATGGTGCTGGTCGTTCTTATGTCAGTTCCGGAGCCGCCGCCGCGCTTTTCGGCTCCGCGCTGAGAGAACGAAGGTGGGCTGGCAGATAGGGGCGAATCAGGTATTGATACGCGGCTCCGCCGGCAGCGCCGCCGAGGAGCGGGCCGAAGATGGGAACCCACCAGTAATTCTCCGGCGACGGAAACGCCGAGCTTCCCCAGCCTGCAAAAAAGCAAAACACTCTGGGACCCAGATCGCGGGCTGGATTAATGGCCCATGCCTCCAGATAACCCATGGAGGCGCCGATGAGCGCAACCAGCAGTCCGATCATGAATGCGCCCGAGTTCGCTTTTGGCGCCATCTCGTTGTACTGCTCGGTAATGGCGAAGATTCCGAAGATGAGAAACGCGGTGAGCACGATTTCATCGACGAAGGCGTGCGCGGGTGTAATGGCCAGTCCCGGATGGGTGAAGAAGACTCCGGCGGAGCCGCCTGCCGCGCGCGTGAGGTGCTGGGCTGCGTTGAAGTGATTGATGACGGGGCCATACAACTGGTACACGAGCGCCGCTCCCACAAAGCCGCCGACTACCTGGCTTGCGCAGTAGGGGACCACTTTGCGCCACGGAAATTTGCGGTACATGGCAAGCGCCAGCGTAACGGCAGGATTGGCGTGCGTACCGGAGACAGATCCGGTAGCGTAAATCGCCATGGTGACACTTAAGCCCCACGCGATGCAGACGCCCCAATAGGATCCCTGGTATGGGTTGGGTGAATACAGCGTATACATGGCCGCCACCGAGTCGCCGAAGGCGATGATGATGAAGACGGCGACCGCCTCGGACAGCAACTCACCAAAATATTGTTTCCTGATCATTCGGAATTCCAGCCTGATCCGCTTTGCTTGCGCATCTATCTTTTTTGTCCCGGAAAGCCACAACAGACGGGGCACAACGAATAGTATCGGGTTGTTGGGAAAAAACAAAAAGAGAGCTATGAAATACATCCTTTCTCTTGATCAGGGCACGACCAGCTCGCGAGCCATCCTCTTCAATGAAAGCGGCCAGATCGTCGAGATTGCGCAGCAGGAGTTCCGGCAAATCTATCCCAATACCGGATGGGTGGAGCACGATCCTTATGAGATTCTTACTTCGCAACTCAGCTCTGCCGTGGAAGCGCTGGGAAGAGCAGGCGTGCGCCCGCGTGACGTGGCAGGACTTGGCATTACCAACCAGCGGGAAACCACCCTTGTATGGAATAGCGAATCGGGTCGGCCGATTTACAACGCGATTGTGTGGCAGGACCGGCGCACCGCGCCTCTGTGCCGCCGGCTGACAGCGGAAGGCGCGGAGGATGCGATTCGCCGCAAGACCGGGCTGATTGTGGACCCGTATTTTTCCGGCACGAAGATAGCGTGGCTATTAGATAACGTTCCCGGCGCGCGACAGCAGGCCGAACAGGGCAAACTCGCTTTTGGCACGGTCGATAGCTGGCTCATTTGGAACTTGACCAGCGGAAAGCGGCACGTCACCGACCGCACCAACGCATCGCGAACGCTGCTCTACAACATTGTTGAAGACAAGTGGGACGCCGATCTGCTTAAGCTGCTCAACGTCCCGGAAAGCATGATGCCCGAGGTTGTGTGGTCCAGCGAAAAGGTTGGTCGAGTCACCACCACGCTCG
>JAICYR010000193.1 GCA_025934135.1 Acidobacteriaceae bacterium
AGACAAGCCAAGGTGAAAGGCTTAATCGAAACTCGGGGGTTTGCGCATTCGGCTTCTCCTGCGCTGCGGCAGCGTAATGCCCCTGATTCCAGCCTCGGCCATCCGTTGGCGCATCGGCAGAAAAAGACTCAACCCCGTTTGCTTGCCGTCGTGAATGATAGCGTTGCAAAGAATCTGCCGGGCCTCTTCCTCCGCGGTTCGCCCATGCTCCTCCGCCTGAGCACACAATTGCTGCAATACCAAAGCGTCGATTTTCCGGATTGTAATGCTCGCCATCCGATCAATGCTATCACTCGTCCAAATTCATCCGCTCCGCCAGCGTCGGCTTGTGTTTCTGCTCGCGTTTGACTCTGCGCCGATTCTCGTCAATCACCCGCTCGGCCTTCGGCTGGCCCACGCGCTCGCGGGCATTCGCCTTCACCGCCTTGACTGCGGAAAACACCTTCTTCTTTGCACGTTTTTTCGCCATCGCTTCCCGTCCGCGCCCGCTTGTCCTTACAATCTATACGAGAGCACAACAGGGGGAAACCAAATGGAAGAACGCGATTTTTTTGACGAGCGTCCCGAGCAGCGCAACCACACCCTCACCTGCCCCCACTGCGGCCAGGCCGGCGACTATCAGCTAGGATGGCTCGTCCGCCGCAAAAAGAACGCCCTGCCCCGCCATGCCGACGAGCGCGACCGCGCCCGCTTCGCCAAGGCCCAATCCTATATGGTCCGCCGCGACGACATGGTCGCCTGCAAGAACATCCGCTGCCGCAAGCGCTTCGAGGTCGCCGGAATCCAGACCGTCGCCTTCCTCCAGTCCGCCTGATCTGAGGAGGCCATTACCACCGCTGGGTAGCTTCCGCCAGCCCACAAAGTAATGCCGAAATCCCATTACTTCAGCATTACCTTTTAGCGATTGACATGCCTCTTTAATTCCTTGATTCTCTCCTAACCCTCCCCGAAAAAAAAGATCCTCGGAGGAGGGTTCATGAAGAAGTTTTTTGCAATCGCGGTATTGTCAATCCTTGCCTTGGCGAGCGCTTCAGCATTCGCAAACGATCAACTTACGTCCAGCGTAGCCCCACTGATCGGACCAACCCCGGTCATCGTGAACAATGGCGTACCCAGCGGCACCATCCAGCTTTGGTACCACGTCGTCGGCACTCAATTCACCTGCGGTCAGTTCGCGCAGTTCACCCTCAACCTCCAGGACGCGGCCGGCACAAGCGGGCAGTCTCCCACCTATCCCGTAACGCTGAACCTGGCCGACTCCGGAAACGGCACGCCTGTGCAGCTTGCGCCTGCGTCAGGTTCACTTTCTGTTGCGGACAACATCTGGTCAGGCTCCACAACCGTCACCGTCAACATCGATTGCAGCAAGCTTTCGACTCCCACCGACGGCCAGGACATCGTTGGGAACCTGAACGTGTCAACCTCGCCTTCGGGTTCGCACCTCAACACGATTTCGACCATTCAGGTCCACATTGTGCTTGCATTCCCCGCCGAATCAGCCTGCCTGAAGCTCTATTCCTTCCAAAACGATCCCGGTACCGGCGACCTGCTGACCACCTTAACGCTGGTGGAAAACTCCCATAATTTAACCGTCATCAGTTCAAATCCGGGAATCGTCTCGGTGGATGGGCTGGTCGTCAACACCTGCCCTGATTCTGAATCTTTCGGTATCGGAATAGGCCTCGATAGCGACTGGTCGACAAATCCGTCCAACAACCCCGGAAACGCGGTCTTCACCTTCACGGAGACCGGGGAACTGGATCCGACCGTCACCAGCTTCACGGTTCCAACTGTTGGGGGAACCGGGCACGGGCAGGCCCTTTGCCTGGATAACGTGTCGCTCCTTAGCGGCAGCTCCTACCTGGTCACCGTTCATTCCCAGATCAACAACGGCATTCTCAGCACAAGCCTGCCGACGGCATTCACCTTCTCCGCCAGCCTTTCAACTGCGGGAACAAGCTGCTCCGCGGGAAGCTACCTGCCCAATACTCTGGTCAGCCCCGGCAATCCTGTAACAAGCTCTCTTCCCTATATTGCTACTGCTCACTAACTTTAAAGGCGAGCGGAGCGGAAACGCCCTGCTCGCCCTTGCCGAACCTGAAGCGCCGGCCCGGACACCTTCCGGACTGGCGCTTTTTTTGCGGGCCGCCGCTCTACTGCAGGGACCCGCGTGCGGCACCGTTCTTCGCGGATTGCGAACGCGCTTCCGCGATCCTGTCCGTCTGTATATAAATCGACCCCAGCCGCCCGCTGGGAATGTCCTTCACCATCAACCGCACCGCCGCCGGTTTCGGTTCCGGCACATAGATAAAATTCCGCAGGTGTCCACCGTCAATCAGCGTGTGGTACGCCTTCTGATTAAGGCCGAGATGCAGGGGATAAGCCATCAGCTTCTGCGACCATCCCTTCCGGTCGAAGGTGCACACTCCAAGCTCCACATTCATCTCCTGCCTCCCATCGAGGGTCGGCGTAAAGGTCAGGGTCGATGGATTGATCTCCAGAGAAAACTTGAGTTCCCCCGGCGCATCCGCAGGCAGGCTCTTCGCGGTGAAGACGATTCCCGTCGCGTTCAGCAGGTCGTCGCAGTCGTTCCGCATCTCGACTGCCTGGACCCGAGAGTCGGAGTTGCCCTCATCGGTCGCGTAGTACCCCTGCCGATAGTTCAGGCCCGCCGCGCGCTTCCTGAGTTTGACGGAAACCTTTCGATACTCGCCGTTCCAGTCCGGGGAGTCCGGATAGTAGGAAATCTCATAAAAGTCGCTGCTGTCGTTCATCGCCTTGCGTATGCAGTCGCCCAGGTCGTTGTCGCCAATGCAGACTTTGCCCCCGGTGTCCTTCGCTATCGCGCGCATCGTGTTCTGCTCTTGAAACTGCATCTCGATTTCACGCGATTGCGCCGCCGCCACTCGCCGCCCATCGACGGACGTTGCCGTGCTCGCATAGGGATTGGCGGGCATGGCTGATGCCGAGAACACATGCAGGGTCCGCACGCCGCCAATGTCCACCGGGTACACCGCAATCTTGGCATCGCTCAGAACATTGTCCAGCACCTGCGCCTGGCTCCAATAATTCAGGCGGGCCACGTCGTTATCTCGCAAGATGCTGGATGCATCTTCAGCCCGCATGAAAAGGTTCAACGTCAGCGGGAACGACGTCGAGAGCCACAAAACGTTCTTTCGACCTGGAATGCCCGAGAGACTCCGCGCAATCGAAAGAAATGCGGTATAGGTCCTGTCAATCCGCTGTGTGATATTCGCAGCGTAGACCGCTTGGTCGAACCCTTGTATGCCCGCAATCATGTCCCCTACCGACCGGTCCGCCCCGGCCCCGCTATCGTGGATGCCATAAAGCTGGTTGCCGGGAGCCGACCCATCGTCTTGCGGGTCAAGATGCCCCAGCCCCTGTCCCGTCGCGCTCTCCGCCTTGGCCAAGGCTGTCTGCAAAAGGCGTGGATCGGTGGTAAAGCTCTGCAGCACCTGTAGGCGGGTGCCCATCAGGAAGACAGCCACCGGCACATTCGGCGGAAGCTGCTTTAACATGCGCACCATCTGCTCATGCGCCTGTGCCTGGTATTGAATTTCGGTATTGATGCCGTCCACCAGAAGGACCGTTAACGGCACGGGATCCTTCTGAACGGCAACGGCGTTGGTATAAACGCCGGCCTCGGAGGCGGCTTCCGAGGGGGCCTCCACCGTCGGCGCCATCTGCGCGACGTGAACCTCTCTCACCCCTACGATCTTCTGCTCTCGCTTGTGCTTGCTCCTGCTCGGCGTCTGCTCGTAAATCTCAAAATCCGCTGCTTTCAATCCCCGAATGTGGTTTCCCTTCGAGTCCTCTACCACCACGTCCAGGTTGACCATTCGGGAATATTTCTTCAGCGTGAAGGCGGCCCCGGGATTTTCCGGGTTGCTCCCGGCAGTCCGCGCCTTGGGTATCGAAGACGAGCTCTGCGCCGTCACCCGTACTTGCAGGCCAACAATCGCCAGCAGAATTGCGCACAGCACGGGCATCTTGCGCCACATGAGGAATCCCTTTCGGCATCCAGTTTACTGCCGCGCCGAAGCTCTGAAGCTCCACCTGCTGTAGTACTCCGCCCGAGTCCGCGTCACCAGCCCCGGCTTGTCAGCTCAAGCGCGTGATAAGTATTCGGCTCCCGCCGCCGTATCGAACGAAGCTCATAATACGCTCCCGTATTCTTCATCGCTAGTTTCAGCAGCATCGTTAACGTCATTGTTGCGGTTCAGCAGCTGCCGCCCGACTCTCAGCACCCATGCGGTCACGCCTCCCCCTACGCATGTCCATCCCCAGCCACCGTCCGCGCCTCCTCCAGCCACGCCTCCATCTGTGAGTGATCCACCAGTCCTGCCTGTTGGCGCACCAGCCGTCCGTTGGCGAACACTGCAAAGTTCGGAATCCCCCGCACGTTATAGCGTCCCGCCAGCTCGGGATGCCGTTCCGTGTCCACCTTCAGCACAATCGCCTTCCCCGCCATCTCCGCCGCCGTGCGCTCCACATAAGGAGCGGCCATTTTGCATGGCCCGCACCACTCCGCCCAGAAGTCCACCAGCACCGGAACCCGCGCCGTCCGCACCACGTCATCAAACATCGCCGTGTCCGCCGCAATTGGAGCGCTCACCGGCCCCAGCGGCTGCTTGCACGCCCCGCATCGCCCCGTGTCCGCCAGATGCGCCGCCGGAGTCCGGTTCTTCGCCCCGCAATTTCCACACGCCCGAATCAATGCCATCGCAACTCCTTCGCTCAGCAGCCATTTCTCTTCTCTGGATGTCTCTCCCCAACAGAAGGATTCTCACCGGATGCAAAACCATACCAACTCAAGTCGTCGTCCGCAGTGCATAGGGATTTCTCCTACCGACGAATCCCTTACACGATAGGTAACCGGTCGATCAGCAGCGCAGAAAAAGAACGGGATGCTTTACCCCGTTCCTTTTTCTGCGCCCGCCCGTCCGGTCAGGACCGCCCGCCGCGCAGGCGCCGCCGGAGGCTTGTTATACTGGCCCGTCGCCATGAAGATACTCGTCTGCATCAAGCAGGTCCCGCAAAAAGACGCGCCGCTCAAGCTCTCCGACGACGCCAAATGGATCCGCGAGGACACCTCCTACGAGGTGAACGAGCCTGACGCCTACGCCCTCGAAGAGGCGCTTCGCCTCAAAGAAAAGCATCAGGGAGAGGTCGTCGCGCTCACCGCCGGTCCCGCTCGCGCCTCGCAAGTTCTGCGCGAAGCGCTGGCCAAGGGAGCCGACCGCGCCATTCATCTTGAAGACGATCGCTTCACCCGCCTCGACTCCGCGAACACCGCCCGCGCCATCGCCGCCGCCGTTCGCGAGGAAAACTTCGACCTCATCGTCACCGGCCTCCAGTCCGACGACTACGGATGCGCCCAGACCGGCGTCCTGCTGGCCGAACTCCTCGGCATCCCGCACGCCACCATCATCATCGGCATTGAGAAGACCGACTCCGGCCTCCACCTCAAGCGCGAGCTTGAGGCCGGCCATTACCAATACATCGACATGAATCTCCCCGCCGTCCTCACCATCCAGAGCGGAATCAACAAGCTTCGCTA
>JAICYR010000116.1 GCA_025934135.1 Acidobacteriaceae bacterium
GAGTCATGCAACGCCTGTTCCACATGGTTCCACATCGCCTTGCCCCCCTCAGCTCACCCGCTCCGGCCATCTCCAGCGAGAAACAAAATATGGCTTCTGTTCCTCATACGCCCGTGCCAGCAGTTCGAGCCTCCGCTCCGCTTCCTCGCCGGTGGCCGCGCCCACCTCCTGCGTGTACGACGCCACCCAGCCCAGATACAGAGGAGTCAGCGCGCCCAGAACATGCGACCGGCTCATGCGGCGCATCCTGTGCGCCAGCGCGAAATCATACACAACCCGCGCCCAAAGCGCATCCGGCATCCTGAACTGCTCCGGACTGAGGCGCGCCAGCCGTTTCAACTCCAGCATAGTCGCGGGAGGAAGCACAAGTCGCCACACCTCTTCCAGGTTGCGCGAACCGAGCACAAACGACTCCACCATTGGCCTGGGGTCCACCGGATGCGAATCATGTTTCTCCTCAATCGCCTCACCGTAGCGGGAAACCGGTTGCGAGCCTCGCACCCGCTGCCACCCCGCCGCATGAACTTCAGCCTCCTGGAACAGCGATCCCGTGAACTCCGTCAGAATCGCGCTCAAGTCCATGTCGCCCGTATGCAATTCATGCTGAAAACTGACCGGCGTCTGCCCAATCTGTCCGCCCGCAATCGCAACCGTATTGGCTGGCCACAGCATCTCGGCGGTGCCATTCTCATGCCGATGCCCGTGTTCCACAAACTTCTGCAACACGCCGCCCCCTACGCAAAAATCCAGCGCCAACGGAAACCGCACCCTACGCCCATACAGCGCGCGTGACATCGGAGCCAACAGGCTCTTGCTGATGAGCCCGTCATATTTACCCGTCCGGTATAGCGGCATCATCAGGTCGGTTTCGCCCTGCATCACCGGAGTCAAAAGTGCGCGGGCGCAGCGCCCCTCCAATGCGGAGAGGTCATTGTGCATCACCAGGCATGTGCGCGCCTTCCATGCCGCCGCCAGCGCCAGCACGCTCTTCTGCGCCGCGGCAATGTCCGTCCAGAATGTAAATGAATTGGCCGACGGAGGCATCGGGTAGGCCGCCAATTTGATTCCCCCAGTGGAACACGCCGCCGGTTCAGCATCTCCACCGCCCGCATAGGCCACGACCGTCTTGCCCGCAATTCCATTCAGGCACGCCGTCGCCCTCGCGCACAGCGCTTCCCGAACGACGTGACCGGCAACGCCGACGACCAGGTCCACCGGCCCCGTTTCTTCTATCCTCTTCTGTAATTCCGCTGGAAATTCTATTCCGGCCATCGAGTCTCGTTATCCCTAATTCCGAAATTGCGCTGGACTATCCTGGCCATCAAGCGTTATCCCTGCTGCTCTCCGCCCACGCGCGGAGACTGCAATTCAAGCCATAGAAAATCATACGGCCCCAGCGTCAGCGGATAATACCCCGACCCAATCGCCGGAAACTCCACATACCCCAGCATCTCCACGGGAACAAGCCCCTCGAAGCCGGACAGATCAAGCTGAACCGGTTGCCACACGCGCGACAAATTCGCCACGCACAGCACCTGCTCGTCCTCATACTCGCGCAGATACGCCAGAATCTTCCGGTTTGAAGGCTCCAGAAACCGCAGCGTGCCTCGCCCAAATACTCTGAACAGCTTGCGGAGCGCGATCATGTTGCGCATCCAGTTCAGCAGCGACGAAGGATCAGCTTCCTGCGCCTCCACATTGATCGCCTCAAAGCCCCAGATCGCGTCCATAATCACCGGGCTGTAAAGCCTCGCCGGATTCGCCTTGGAAAATCCCGCATTGCGATCTCCCGACCACTGCATTGGAGTCCGCACGCCGTTCCGGTCGCCCAGGTAGATGTTGTCGCCCATCCCAATCTCGTCGCCATAATAGAGAATCGGCGTTCCCGGGAACGAAAAAAGCAGGCTGTTCAGCAGCTCAATCCGCCCGCGATTGTTTTCCATCAGCGGGGCCAGCCTCCGCCGTATCCCCACATTGATCCTCATCCGCGGATCGGCGCTATAGGCCAGATACATATAGTCGCGCTCATCGCCGGTCACCATCTCCAGCGTCAGCTCGTCATGGTTACGCAGAAACAGGCCCCACTGGCAGCTCGCCGGAATCTCCGGGGTCTGCGCCGCGATGTCGGTAATTGGCAGCCGGTCCTCCTGACTCAGTGCCATATAAATGCGCGGCATCAGCGGAAAATGAAACGCCATGTGGCACTCGTCCGAGTCGCCAAAATAAGGACGCACATTCGCCGGCGCCTGGTTCGCCTCCGCCAGAATCATCCGGTTCTCATATTCCGCGTCCACTGCCGCCCGCATCGCTTTGATGGCCACATGGGTCTCCGCCAGATTTTCGCAGTTCGTCCCGTCCCGTTCCACCAGATACGGCACGGCGTCCAGCCGCAGCGCGTCCACTCCCATGTCCAGCCAGAAGCGCAGGACCTTCAGCACTTCTTCCAGCACTCGTGGATTATCGAAATTCAAATCCGGCTGATGCGAAAAAAATCTGTGCCAGTAATACGCCTGCGCCGTCGAATCCCACGACCAGTTGGACTTCTCCGTATCCGTAAAGATAATTCGTGCATCTCGATATCGCTGGTCCGTGTCGCTCCACACATAAAACTCGCGTTCCGGTGAGCCCGCAGGCGCGCTTCTCGCCGCCTGAAACCACGGATGCTGGTCCGACGTGTGGTTCACCACCAGCTCGATCATCACCTGCAATCCGCGCTCGTGCGCCTCGTTCAGGAACTCCCGAAAATCCTCAAGTGTCCCATAACTCGGATGTACATCCATGTAATCCGCAATGTCGTACCCGTCATCGCGCAGCGGTGATGGGAAAAACGGCAGCAGCCAGATGCACGTCGCGCCCAGGTCAACGATGTAATCCAGCTTCTGCATCAGCCCTTTGAAGTCGCCGATCCCATCATTGTTGCTATCCGCAAAGGCCTTCACGTGCAGCTCATAGAAAATCGCGTCCTTGTACCACAGCGGATCAGCCGCGCTTCCCACCACTTTTTTCTTTGCCGCCTGGCCGGCCATCGCTGGCTCGCCAGCCGTGATTGTCTCCGGTTCCACTCAGGCTCCGCCTTCCAGGTTCGAGAACACATTGTTCAGCGACTCAGCGAGAGTCGGATGCCCCAGCGTCGCGTCCCGCAGCGCCGTGTATTTCAGTCCGCCCATCATCGCAATCTCAATCATCGACATAATTTCGCCGCCTTCGAGCCCCAGCACCGCCGCGCCCAGAATCCGCTCCGTCTTCGCGTCCACCACAATCTTCATAAACCCGCGAGTCTCATCCATCTCCAGCGCGCGCGCTACCGACGACATCGGCATCTTCGCCACGCGGATCTCTCTCCCCAGTTGCCGCGCCTCATTTTCGCTCAGGCCCACCCGCCCAAACTGCGGGTCTATATAAATCGTATACGGCACAAATCGACCCCGTGTCGTCCGGCTCTCGCCGTCCAGCAAATTCGCCTTCACAATCCGGAAATCGTCATAGGAAATATGCGTGAACGCAGGCCCGCCCTTCACATCACCCAGCGCGTATACTCCATCGACGGTTGTCTCCAGAAATTCGTTCACGCGCACGAACCCGCGTTCGTCCGTCGCAATTCCGGCCGCCTCCAGCCCCAGCGCCTCGGTGTTCGGGACCCGCCCCGCCGCTACCAGCAGATGGGACCCCTTCACCGTCCGCTTCCCTCCCGGCACCTCCACTTGAAGTTCCACCGCGCCACTCGCCCGCGTAGTCTTCGCGTTGAGCAGCACCTTAATCCCATCCTCTTCCAGAATCTTCTTGACTTCGGCGGCGACATCTTCGTCCTCGCGATCCAGAAGCTGCCCGCCTCGATGAATCACAGTCACCCAACTCCCGAACCTCCGGAACATCTGCGCGAACTCCAGCCCCACATACCCGCCGCCCAGCACCAGCAGATGCTTCGGGACCACATCCAGTTCCATTACCGATTCATTGTCCAGCAGCGGAACATCCGCAATTCCCTCAATCTCCGGAATCCGGCTCCGCAGCCCCGTGTTTATAAAAATCCACTCCGCTTCCAGCGTCCGCCCGTTCACCTCGATGCGCTTCGGTCCGACAAACCGGCCTTCTCCGCGAATCAACTCCACATTCGCGGAATCCAGCCGTCTCTCATTCCCTGCCCGAAAGCTCTCCACAATCGCGCGCTTGCGCTCCCGCACCCGGGCCATGTCCACGCGCACGCCATCCGCGTGTACGCCAAAGTCGGCGCCTCTCCCCGCAAGGTACGCCACCCGCGCGCTCGCAACCATGGTTTTTGTCGGAGTACACCCGTAATTCACGCACGTTCCGCCGATGTGCCTGCTTTCAATCAGTGCGGTCTGTTTTCCCGCCTCGGAAAGCGCTACGGCAAGAGGATTGCCTGCCTGCCCGGATCCCAGGATAATCGCGTCCCATCGTTCGCTCATCTTCCTCATTTAGAAGCGTGACTCAGGGAACAAGCCGCCTCCGGACGCCCGCGACGAAAGCCCGCTTCAGTCCTGCATCAAACTCGGCTCGCCTGAGGGGCGCAGCCGCACCAGCCGGTCAATTGTGTATGGAGCGCGCTGCGTGGCCGTGTGATAATGTCGCACCTGCAATTCGCCCAGCAGCCCAATCGCCAGCAGTTGAATGCCGCCCAGAATCAGCACGCCCGCAATCACAAAGAGCGGTCCATGCTGGTCCATCACATGCTGAGTGGTAAAAATCTTAAGACCCGCCAAAAACGCAGAAATTCCGCCGCCGCCCAGAATGCCCAGCGCGCCAAACAGCCCAAAGAAGTGCAGCGGCCGCGTCATGTACTTCAGCAGGAAACGGATCGTCAGCAGGTCAAAAAACACCCGGAATGTTCTCCCAATCCCGTAGTGCGATTTCCCTCGCTCGCGATGCACGTTCGTGATGGGAATCTCACAAATGCTCGCTCCATACCACGCCGCCAGCGCCGGAATAAACCGGTGCATCTCGCCGTACAACGGAATGTGGTGGATCACCTCGCGCCGATACGCCTTGAAGGTCGTCCCGAAATCGTGAATGTCCACGCCCGAAAGCTTTGCCATAAGCCAGTTCGCACATCGCGAAGGGAAACGCCGCATCACGAAATTATCGATGCGCGCCTTCCGCCATCCGCTTACGACGTCGTAGCCTTCTTCAAGCTTTTCCAGGAAATTGGGTATCTCGCGCGGATCATGCTGCAGGTCGCCGTCCATTGCCAGCACAAAGTCGCCTTCGGCGTGGTCAAAGCCCGCCGCCAGCGCGGAAGTCTGCCCAAAATTCCGGCGCAGCTTCACCACCAGCACCCGGCTGTCCACCGCCGCAATCTCTTCCAGCAGCTTGTAGGTGCGGTCATTCGAGCCGTCGTCCACCAGCACCAACTCGAAGCTCTCGCCTACATGCTCCATCACCGCCTTCAGACGGTCATACATCACCGTGACGTTCTCTTCTTCATTGTGGAAAGGGACAACAATTGAATACTTTGGCATCACCGTCCATTATAAGGCGGAACTCACGGTGAGACTTAAGTCACATTTCTAAGTGGAGACCCAGCATAAAATCAGGCAATGCACGCTCCGTTTAACGAACAAAGCATCGCCACCCTGGTAGACACTTTCTACGCCCGCGTACGTGAGGATGATCTGATCGGCCCCGTCTTCAACCGGGTCGTTGCCGACTGGCCCGAACACCTCGCCAAGCTCAAGGATTTTTGGAGTTCTGTCGTGCTCTCCGCAGGCACCTACAAAGGCAATCCCATGATGGCCCACTTGCCGATCCCGGAAATGGACCCTGAGCACCTGGAGCGCTGGCTCAGCCTGTGGAACCTCACCCTGTCCGAGATCTTCGAGCCGGAAATCGCCGAAATCTTTCTCGGCAAAGCCATCATGGTCGGCGAACGTTTCGTTGCGGCCGCCACCAGCGTGCGCGGAGCGCAACTCGTCAGTCAATAAACGCGACAAGTGGCCCACTCAAGCCCGCTGTCGGCTTGAGTGGGAACAAACTCCCGCGATCAAATGAATTTCTGAACGCTGAATCGCTATTCTTCTGAGGCCTGTGCCCTCTTCTTCTACTTGCTGATGGCCGAACTCTGTTCGCCCGCCCTTATCGCCCGCTGCACCTTGCTATGTCTCCGGCTGTAGCTGAAGTAAATAATCAACCCGATAATCAGCCAGCCTCCAAAGCCGATCCATGCGGGCATATCCAGCGAGACCATCAGCGAAACGGACACAATCATCCCGCAGATGGGCACCAGCGGGACCCAGGGCGTCCGGAAGGGCCGCGGCACATCCGGCTGCTTCACCCGCATGATCCACACCCCCAGGCACACAATCGTGAACGCCAGCAGGGTTCCCAGGCTCACCAGTTCGCCCAACAGCCCGATTGGCAAAAACGCCGCCAGCAGCGCCGCAAAACAGCCCACCACAATCGACGTGATGTACGGCGTGCAGAACTTGGGATGCAGTTTCCCGGCCCATTGCCAGATCAGCCCATCGTGGGACATGGTGTACAGAACACGCGATTGCCCCAGCAGCATCACCAGCATCACCGAAGCGAGGCCCGCAATCGCCCCGAAATCAATCATCACCACGCCCCAGTTAACACCGATGGCCGCCGCGCCGTCCGCCACCGGGGCCGGAACATTCAGCGTGGTGTACGGCTTCACGCCCGTCAGCAGACCGGCCACAATAATGTAAAGAACTGTGCAGATAATCAGCGACCCCAGAATGCCAACCGGCATGTCCTTCTGCGGGTTCTTCGCCTCCTGCGCCGCTGTTGAGACCGCGTCAAATCCAATGTAGGAAAAGAAAACCACCCCCGCACCGCGCATAATGCCCGACCAGCCAAAGTGCCCAAAGTGGCCCGTATTCTCCGGAATAAACGGATGCCAGTTGGCCTTCATCACGTGCCAGTGTCCGAACGCGAACCACGCCGCCAGGCCGATGAAAATCAGCACCACCGAGACCTTGATCATCACTGCCGCACTGGTGAAGTTGGCCGACTCCTTCACGCCCACCACCAGAATCGCCGTGATAACGATAATCGCCGCCAGCGCAAAAATATCCACCTGCGCCGAAACCGGATGCCCGAACAACGAGAATGCGATATGAGGAGTGGGATCGAACGGCAACTTGATCCCGAAAAACTCCAGCAGGTTGGTGACAAATCCGCTCCAGCCTACGGCCACCGTCGCCGCGCCAAAAGCGTATTCCAGCACCAGCGCCCAGCCTATAATCCAGGCGATAATCTCGCCCATCGTCGCATAGCCATACGTATACGCGCTGCCCGCAATCGGAATCATCGACGCGAATTCGGCATAGCACAACCCCGCGAACACGCACCCGATTCCGGCGATGATGAACGAAATCACAATCGCCGGCCCCGCGAACTGCGCCGCCGCCGTCCCTGTCAGAACAAAAATCCCCGCTCCGATGATCGCCCCGATCCCAAGCGTGGTCAGGTTCACCGGCCCCAGCGCACGCTTCAGCGTGTGTTCACCCTCGCCCGCGGCCTCCACCATAATGGTGCTGATTGGCTTAGTAGCCAATAGCTTGGACATACTTTCTTCCTCCAATTTCCTCAATTGACCGGATCATCCAGCGGCGATGCCGCTCAGACCGGCTCCGCGCTCCTGTTCAAGTCCTCTTCCACCGCGGCCCGCCTTCCCTGCCGCCGCCAGAACAAATACACTGGAACGCCCAGAAGAACCAGAAACAACCCCGGCCATGTGTACTGCGGCTTGTACCGCAGCAATACTATGCAAATCCACGCCGCCATCAAAATATAAGCGGCGGGCAGCACCGGATATCCTAACGTCTTATAAGGACGTTCCACATCCGGCTTCCTCACCCGCAGCACAAACAACCCGCCAATCGTCAATATATAAAACAGCAGCGCGGCGAACATTGTATAGTCCAGCAGTTGGCTGTACGACCCCGACAGGCACAGCAGGCACGCCCACACCGCCTGCACTGCCAGCGACGCCACCGGCGTCTTGTAGCGCGGATGCAGCTTGCCCGCCGCCTTGAAGAACAGCCCGTCGCGGCTCATTGCATAGTAAACGCGCGCCCCGGCCAGCGTCATCCCGTTCACGCACCCGAAGGTCGAAATCAAAATCGCACCCGCCATCAGGTACGCGCCGCGCGTGGAGAAAATCTGTTGCAGGGCCGCCGTCGCAACTCGGTCGTCCGCAGCGTATTGAATCCCGCGCGCAAACGCCGTCGCCCCATGCGCATCACCATGCAGCGGCAGCGCCATCAGGTAAACAAAGTTGCAAAGTATATACAGCCCCAGCACGATGCCTGTGCCCATTGCCAGTGACAAGGGCAGGTTCCGCTTTGGGTTCCGCACCTCGCCCGCCGTGAAGGTCACGTTGTTCCACGCATCGGCGGAAAACAGCGACCCAGTCTGCACGATGGCCACAATGGCGAACAGCCCCACCAGCACCACTGGCCCGCCCACACCCACCTGTACGGCGTGCAGATCGTGCAGTCCGGCCCCGTGCCAGAAGTTCGCGCCGAAGTTCGCCGCGATGGCGTCCGCGTTCCGCCCTACCAAAACGCCCAGAATCACCAACCCCACCAGGGAGGCGACTTTGGCCGTCGTGAAAATGTTCTGGATCAGCGCGCCCGAACGAATCCCGAAAATGTTCACCACCGAAAGCAGCACCACGATCGCGATTGCCGTCAGGTTCACCGTATTCAGGCCAAGGTCCATGTTGCCCAGCACCATCGGCCCCACCCGCCACGCCGGAACATGCGCGATATGCCAGAGCCAGTGGTGGTCGGAAATCGCCGGATAAAACACGCCCAGAAATTTACCGAACGCCACGCCCACCGCCGCCAGCGTCCCCGTCTGGATCACCAGAAACAGCGTCCATCCATAAAGAAAGCCCCACATGGGGCCGAGTGATTCTCTCAGGTACACATATTGTCCGCCCGCTTTGGGCATCATCGCCGCCAGCTCGCCATAGCTCAGCGCGCCAATCATTGTCATGGCCGCCGTTACCAGGAACGCCAGAATCAGCAGCGCCGGCGAACCCAGGCTCCGGCTCATGTCCGCGGGGACAATGAAAATCCCCGACCCGATCATCGACCCGGCAACAATCGCCGTCGCGCTGAACAGGCCAAGGCCCTGCGCAAAATGAGGGGAAGAAGAGGATTCACTGCGAGTGGACATTAGACAGAGTTCTACGCCAAAATCGCGTTCCGCGCCATCCCTTTTGCCGCCTCCTCCAAAAGAAAGAGGACGCGGCTCGCGCGTCCCCTGTTTCGGCTATATAAATACTCGTTACCGATTAGTCATGATCGTGGTTATATCCGCGGTGCATCAGGTGCTCAATGCCTACCTTGTAACCTTGCCGGAACCCTTGCCGGTACGCTCTCCACTCCCGGTGCGGAACGTCCGGGTGCCGGAACTCGTCACGGTTGTTCACGTCGGGCGTGCGACCGTTTTTCGCATCCTGGCGCGCGCCTTCCACGCCATCACGGAACCCCTTCTGCTGCGCCTCCTGCCAGCCCGCCGGTGGGTTCTCCCAAGTGTCCTGCCCATAACCCTGCTCTGGCGCCACAACCCCGCCGCCGTTCATCAGGTGCTGCACGCCAACGCGATAACCGCGCTGGAACCCCTCCCGATACGCACTTTGCTCCCGCCGCGAAACGGGCGGATGCTCGTATTCGTCGCGATTGTTGACATCCGGTGGGCGATGGTTCTGCGCGTCCTTGCGCGCGCCTTCAATCCCATCATGGAATCCACGCCGCTCCGCCCCCCGATATGCGCCTGGGGGAACGGCCCACGACTCCTGTCCCTGTCCATAGGTTTGCGCCGCCGCTGGGGAGGGTGGCCCCGCCGTTGCCGCTTGTGCGGGCGGAAGGCACAATAGCGCCGCCGCACCAAACGTTACGATCGATACACACGAAACAATCCTCTTCATACGCTCTGCTCCTCGTGGAACGAGATTCAATTAACCCAGCCGACTACAATTGGGATGAACTCGCGGTTCGAGCGAGTTGCACTACTTAAGAAGCGTTAAAGTTATTGAATTCAGAAGATTTTCTCCGCAGGAAGACCGGCATCTAAGGCAATCCCTTGCCACGGAATCAGCGCCCCGGAAAATTCCGTGCCAGCTTCGCAGGATCCACGCCCGGCGCAAAAATCCCTGAGATCACCGCTAGCGAATCAGCTCCGGCCTCCAGCACCGCCCTGGCATTCTCCGCCGTAATTCCTCCAATCGCCACCAGCGGCTTCCGCGTCAGGCTTCGCGCCATCCGAACACCCTCCAGCCCTACAACCGGGTCGGGATTCTCCTTCGTCGCCGTCGCATATACCGGTCCCACCGCGATGTAGTCCACTGGCTCACGGTCCGCCACCCGCAGTTGCGCCTCGTTGTGTGTGGACACCCCAACGATCTTCTCCGGCCCCACAACCCGGCGCGCCTCCGCCGGACTCACATCCGTCTGCCCTACATGCACGCCATCAAAACCTGCCTCGGCCACAAACTGAGGCCAGTCATTCAGGATGAGCAGCATCCGGGAATCCACCGCCTCGCGCATTACCCAGGCATCGGCCAGAATCTCCGCCTCAACTCCCGTTTTGTTTCTATATTGGAGAATCGTGACACCGGCCTCGGCAAGCCCCAGCACGATCCGGCGCAAAAAACCGGCGCGGTCCTTCGCGCCGGCCAGAAAGCCTGCATCCAGAATCGGATACAGCGCATTTGCCCCATCGAATCGCATAGCCTCCTCTAGAAGCGACCGAAAGCCCGGCTTGAGTCGCGCGGAGTTTTAGTAGGTGGTGTTGTCGTTGTCGGTGGCAGCATCCATGTAGGCGACGTCCGTGGCGGTCCCGGAGACGGTGACGTTGGAGTTGTCGCGCTCGGTCATATCGGCAGTGTTGTAGATGTAGACCTGTCCGCCCTCGGCTGTGTAGACCTTGTGAAGCCCGGTGACGGCGGCGATGCCGGTGGCGTCTCCTTTATAGGAGTCGAGTTTCACGGTGTTGGTTGAGGTGTTGAACATGCTGAGGCAGCCGTACTGGGACCCGCCGGTGGCCTGGGCGTTCTTGTAGGTCTCTCCCGAGGTGCATTGGGAGGAGCCGATCCAGAGCGTGTTGTCGTCGCCGAAGACCATTTTGTTATGCGTGCCGTCGCTGATGGGATACGTTCCGCTGATCTGGCCGTTCTGGGCATTGAGAACGGTGAGGAAGCCCTGAAAGAGGCCGTCCTGCTGCAACTGCTGGCCAGCTACATAGAGGGTGTTTCCGTTGAAGATGGCGTTGGTGGCTCCGCCCGGGATGGGAATGTTGTGATCGGCGACGAGCGCGA
>JAICYR010000282.1 GCA_025934135.1 Acidobacteriaceae bacterium
CTGGAGCGTCTTGGCCGTCGAGTGAAGCGACACGAATACCCCATCGTCCCGTGATCATGGCGTTCTAAATCTTCCGCGAAGGTCGGCCCCCGCGAACGCTCAATGCTTCGTTGCGGCCGGTACCGGCTCGCCGGATTGAATCCATGCCGTATAGATCATGTTGCGCAGCTCAGTCGCGCCGGCTGCGAGCTGCCGGGCCGTGAAGGCCTTGCTCTCCGGGGTTCCCGCGCCCGTAAGCGCGCCTGCCTTGTCAAACTGGTACACGCGCTCCGCCATCTGGCGACCTTGTCTTAGATACGCGATGTAGTCCTCGAACACGTCACCCAGTACAACCGGCTTCGTATTCGCAACCAGCGGAGCCACGTCGCTCCGGGTTACGTTCGCATGTACAAAGTCGTTCTCAAACTTCCAGTGAATCCCCTTCGCCGTCGTATACCCGTTCGGATTCGCTCCCACCCAGCCGTCGTACTGGATGGAGCTGTGCAACGGCATGGCTCCGTCCCCCACATAGTGCCCCAGCCATCCCGCCAGAAACGTAATCTCTGCCTCTGACGGCCGCGTGTCCTGATGCGCTGCCTGCAATGCCCGGTAGTCCCGGAAGGCACTCTTCAGCCGCTCATAAATCTCCGAGGTGACGTACGGTTGCAGGCCCACGAACTCCGGCGTCAGATTCAGCTCGGGGTGCTTTTGCTGCGCTGCCGCCAGGGCTCGAATGTATTCGTAACGGCGTCGCGGAAGCGGCCCGGCCAGCTCCGCCAGATCCAGCCGGATAAAGTGCTCCGGCGCCTGCGCCGCGTTCAGTTCCGGCTCCGCGGGCGAACGCCACCGGTCCGGCTCGGAGGCGTAGTACACGATCGCGTCCAATGCCGCCTGAGATCGCAGAAATGACGGAACGTCCGATGGCAGCGACGAAGCCGCAAGGCTGTTAATGATCGCGTGACCATCCGGTCCCCAGGCCCAGGCCTGCGGGACCATAAGGACTGACAGCAAAGCAGCCAACGCAACTCGCACCAGGCCCGCAGTTCTCTTCATCGCGTCCGTCCTTCATAGCGGTTCAATCGCCGATCGCAGTTCAATTGCCCTGGTAAACCGGAATCGGCACAGCCGACTTCAACCATGCGGTGTAGATCATGTCACGCAGCTCGGAGGCTCCCGCAGCGATCCGCTGTTCCACAAATACCTTGCCTTCCGGCGTTCCCGCTCCAGTAAATGCGCCCGTCCCATCCAATTGGTAAACCTGCTCAACAAACGAGTTTGATTGGCGAATAAACCCAAGAAACTCGGTGAAGACATCGTTCATCACCACCGGCTTCCGATTCACCAGCGGGGCTACATCGGAGATCTTTACGTTGGCATGGACGTAATCGCCTTCGAACCGCTGATGAATCTTGTGGTCGTTGCTGTATCCGTGTGGATTATCCGTCACCCAGCCGTTGTAATTCACCGTGGCATGCAGCGGCTCTGAAGCATCTCCAACATAGTGCCCCAAAAATCCCGCCAGAAAAACGATCTCGGCCTCTACTGGCTTCGTATCCTGCTTGTTCTTCACCGCCGTCCGGTAGTCGCGCATCGCGCTGGTCAGCATCACAAAGGTCTCGGTCGCAGAGTAGGGAAGCAGTCCCACCTTCTGTGGCGTCAACTTCAATTCAGGGTGTTTCGCCTGGGCCGCATTCAGCGCCTCGATGTACGCGTATCGAGTGCGGGGAAGCGGACCCGCCAGGTCAGCCCATTCGAGATCAATATCGTGTTCCGGCACCAGCGTCGCATACAGCGCACTATCCTCCGACCGCCAGCGATCGGGCTGCGGACCATAGAAGTCCAGCGCATTCAGCGCCGCCCGTGAACGTAGGAACTTGGGCATATCCGGAGGCAGATTCTCGCCTGCCAGCCGATTGATCATCGAGTGAGCATCATGGCCCCAGGCAAAGCTCTCTTGCGCAAATATCACAGGCAGCAGCGCAACCGCCGCGGCGAAACGCACACATTGGCCGGAAAATCTCATCCGCCTAGTATAGCGACGCGCACGACGCGACCTGCTTCAAACCACCACCTCAACCGGAGCACCCGCCACCGTTCCAAACACCCGCCGATAGCGCTCAATCTCCTCCACCGGCCCGGTCGCTTTCCGTGGGTTGTCGCTCAGCTTGACCGCGGGTCTTCCTTCCACCGTCATCAGCTTGCATACCAGGCTGATCGGCTCAAGGTCATCATCGCCCCTCGGATGGCAGCCGCGGAAGTCATTCGTCAGCAGCGTGCCCCACCCAGCCGAGAATCGTATGCGCCCGCTGAAATACTCCTGCAGCTGGAGAATGTCGTCCACATCCAGCCCGTCCGAAGCAATCAGCCGCTTCTTTCGCGGATCGCGTCCCCTGGAGATCAGCCAGCGAATGTACTCGTCGCCCGCAATCATCGGGTCCTTGGAATCCGCCCTTTGCCCGGTCCAGTCCGCAACCCAATCCGGAGCCCCCTCCAGGAACTGCGTCGTCCCAAACGTGTCCGGCAGCAGGATCAGCAGTTCCCCGCCATAGCTCTTCTGCCACAGTTCCAGCACGCCGTACTGCGACCGGTGCAGCGCCTCGTCGTC
>JAICYR010000297.1 GCA_025934135.1 Acidobacteriaceae bacterium
ACGACTGCCAATGGAAAGCGCATGCGGTTGGTCAGGGAACCGCCCCACTCATCTGTCCGCTGATTGAACCGTGGCGAGAAGAAGTTCTGGATCAGAAAGCCGTGGACTCCATGCAGCTCGATGCCGTCGAAGCCCGCCTCAATTGCGCGTCGCGTCGCTTCGCCGAACGCGAAAATAGTGCTGATAACCTCTTCATGGTGTCGCATTGCCTCAAGGCGATTGTTACTGCGCGAGATCGTTGCCTCACCTGAAGTGTTACTGGAGAACTCGGCTACCAAAGGAAAGCTTCCGATTCTAGGGAGGCACCATGTAGGAGCCGACACAGACGTGGCGTCGACAGGCCGTCCAGCGGCTCATCAAGGAAGTGACAAGTAACATCCTTGGTGAGGCAGCCGGTAACAAAGTTACGTGAGGCAACACGACATCATGGACGAGCATGCGCGGTGTGACCGCTGGGCTGAAGGGGCCCGCGTCCGTGGTTATGGCGCTCGCGCTCACGACGTCGCCACCCGGCACCAGTCCCGGGACGGCCTTGTTGCCTGCATGGAAAATCTGGAGCACCGCAGGCGCGCCGCCACTCTTGGCCGCTTCGGCCAACCGTCGGAGGCTCGAAATGAAGGTGTCATCGAATGCGGCGAACTCGTGGGTAAACCCCATGCCATTCGGCAGGACGTGAGCGCATCCCGTAATCACGAGACCGACACCGTTCACACGGCTACGATAATAAGCAAGTTCCTCGTCAGAAACCGTCCCGTCTGCGTTGCCTGCCCAAGTAGTCATGGGTGCCATCACCACACGGTTGCGCAGAGCGACTCCCTTTGCGAAGGTGAATGGTTCGAACAGCTTATGGCGGGTAGTTTGGTTCACTTGAGCGCCTGCATCAGAATGGTCGGCCGAGATTTCGGGTGATTTCTTCGATGGGCGTTCCGACGACCACCAGACTGTCCTCGCGCCGCACGCCGCACAGCACACAAAGATAACGTTGGCTGCTGGTTTCGATTAGCCGCCATAACTCCATTGGGTTTATGTATGTGGCGCATGAATGAAACGAGACGACCTCTACGACCCTGCCGTCTTCGCTGGTACCGCAGAGCAGGGCAGCGCGTCACCGCGCGGCGGCCGAACTTCGCTTGACGCGGGCTGCGGCAAGCCACGTCATGCGGGCGTTGGAGGAGTGGCTCCAGTGCTCCGAATTTGAGCCTCTCACGATCAGCTGCCACCTTGTAAGCGAAATACGTGCGCGGCTTGGTTCGCAGAGGTCGTGAATAGTTGCGGCAGGATGTATGCAGCAACGGATGTGGAGATCCTGGACGAGCTGGGCTATCTGCCTTCTCGCAGGCCGGCGGCGCCCCGCTCTTTCACCTCCTGTCCAAACTCTACGAGCACACCAGCATCGTCATCACCATGGGTTCTACCCCGTGAACGCGGACACTTCCAAGAAGACCGATGATCGGCAACACGTCGTGGTAAGCCAATCGCCAACGTCTGCTATCGAGCAACGCGACGCAGGCTGCGACCGGCAGCTCCTGGCCGAACGGCGACGTTCACTACGCCGCCGGATGCCAGCCGCTTTGGCCACTATGCCGCGCTTTTGAAACGCTCGAATCTGTGCGCCAGCCGATCGCGATCAGGTCTATCCTTCGTCCGATTCGGCAAATAGATAAACCGACCACTCAGGCCCTTCAGCGCTTCCAACATCGGACCATCGGACTGACT
>JAICYR010000010.1 GCA_025934135.1 Acidobacteriaceae bacterium
AATTGCCGTCCAATACCGCGCGCAAACAGGGCTAAAGAGGGACTGAGGGAGCCACCCGTTCCCACTAGAGTCAATAACTTACCTCAGTTCCGGAGACTTTCACGGCGATAACACGGGTTCAAATCCCGTCGGGGACGCCAAATAAACTAAATAACTTAGAGGCGTCACGATGGCCGCGTACGCCACAGCGCTCTGCTGTCAAGCGCTCTTATGTGATGCGGACATGTCCTGTTTGCAATTTCTCTGTTACCGACGATAGAGCGCAGCGCGTCACCACACACACCAATTCCAGTCCGTATTCTTAGCAAGGTGGGCAGCTAAAAACGCCCAATTTCGTTCGCGATCATCCCTCACAGTCTTTTTTCATAAACACCCGTTGACACACCCGCAAACCTTGCGATTGTCGTTCAAGCGCAGTCGCGCTCCTGCATCATGTAGCACCCTCGACCCTTCGAGGAGTGAATAATCCGTCAAATTTCAAATCCAGCGCTGATCTGGCTAGAAAACTGGATAGTCTCGTCTCGGCAATCAATGAGGATCTATAGCTTGCAAACTGTTGGAGCATGCGAGTACTATTTGCCTGTTTCCGCAGTAATAAATGCATTTAGTTGGATTGAAAACCGCTTCTCCGAGGCGGCGATTGTTCGTGGGCGGCTCCTGTTCTGATCGAAGGGGTTGATCATGCGAAGTTATTCAACATGCGTTTCCGTGGGCTTCACAGATCCACGCAGCCTGGACTTGTGTTCTCCGGACCACTTAAGGAGAAACATCAATGGAATCACCTTCTCGCAGGACATTTCTGAAAAACGGCGTCGCGGCGGTCATTGCCGGACCCAGCCTTATGCAGTCGCACCCGCGATCCATCGCGCCGTTGCTGGCGGCGTCCTCTTCTTCGGAGTCGGAGATCGGCTCTCTACCGGCGTCGACGAATGTGCCGGATGCGGAGTATCCGCGGATCGATGACCAGAGACGCGTGCATTTTCGCATCAAGGCGCCCGATGCGAAACGCGTGCAGATCATGGTTGGTGGAGGCGGAGGCGAAACCCCCAGGTTGGACCTGGTGAAGCAGGCCAGCGGCGAGTGGACGCTCACCACTCCGTCGATCGTTCCCGGCTTTCATTATTATCCGGTGTATGTCGACGGGTTCGAGGTGACCGATCCCGGCAGCCACACTTTTTTTGGCGAGGGCCGGGATATGAGCGGGATCGAGATCCCGTCTCCGGGCGAAACTTTTTACGAGATTCAGGATGTACCCCACGGAGAGGTGCGGGAGTATCGTTATCACTCTGGTATCACGGAAACGTGGCGCAGGATTTTTGTTTATACCCCTCCCGGCTATGACGAGCAGTTGAAGAAGCGATATCCAGTGCTCTATCTCCAGCACGGCGCGGGCGAAGACGAGACTGGGTGGACACGGCAGGGCCGGGCGAATCTGATTCTCGATAACCTGATCGCCGCGGGCAAGTCGAAGCCCATGATCATCGTGATGGCCTACGGTTATGCACGGCGGGCGGGCGTTCCCAAACCGGACATGAGCAAACTGCGTTTCGGCTCACCGGAGGCGATGGCGGCCATGCGGGCGCAAACGGCTGCCTTCGGAGATGACCTGACCAAAGTGGTGATTCCGCTGGTCGATAAGAAATACCGCACTCTCGCCGACCGCGATCATCGGGCGATGGCCGGTCTTTCGATGGGCGGCATGCAGACCTTCGAAGTGACGCTGAACCATCTCGACCTCTTCTCGTACATCGGCGGCTTCAGCGGCGCTCCCTTTGTGCTGGGCAATACGAAATTCGACCCAAAGACTGCATGGAATGGGATCATGGCTGATCCTTCTGCCTTCGCCAAACGGGTTCACCTGCTGTGGCTCGGTGTTGGCACCACGGAAATGGCCCCGATTCGCAATGGCCTGCTCGCATTTAACCAGGCGCTTGATGATGCAGAAATCAAACATGTCTTCTATCAGTCGCCTGGAACAGCCCACGAGTGGCAAACGTGGCGAAGAGATCTGAAGGATTTCGCTCCACGGTTATTTCAGAAGTCATCCTGAGGTGGCGTAGCTAGCGGGCCGGGCTGCTGCATGCAGTCCCGGCGAAGCACGCGGGACTGCGTTTCAATCTCCCGCGAAAGGTATGGAGACGGCCACAAGATATTGATTCGCGATTTGGGAAAACTCTGCATGAGATGTCACCGATTTTTGATTGTTCTAATCGCCGCCTGCTTCGCTGTGATCACCTGCGGAGCGCAGGCCAGGAGCGCCTGCTCCGCTCTCAACAGCCTGAAGATAGATGGCGTCGAGATCACAGGGGCGACTGAGGTCCCTGCAAATACTCCCCTGCCGTCTTCGTATCCGCGCTACACCGGCCCGCTGCCCGAGCATTGCCGCGTTGAAGGCGTGATTCACCGGCGCAAGGGGGTTGACGGCGTCGAGTACGGTATCGGTTTTGCTGTCGCCCTGCCAGCGGAAGGCGCATGGAACGGGGATTTCATGATGCAGGGTGGAGGAGGCAGCAACGGCATCATCAACTATCCAGCCGGGAACTTTTACGCGGGTGACAAATCGGCGCTCGAACGAGGCTTCGCGGTCGCCAGCACCGATACAGGACACAGATCCCGGACGGGCTTTGACTTCTCGTTCATGCGCGATCAGCAGGCGTATCTGGACTTCGCCTATCAGGCCAACGCCGAAGTGGCAGGCGTGGCCAAGCGGATCATCACGCGCTACTACGGCCGGCCGGCTGCTTACTCTTATTTCGTCGGGTGCTCGACCGGCGGACGCGAGGGGATGATCCTCTCGCAGCGCTTCCCAACGGTCTTCAACGGCATCGTCGTCGGCGACCCAGCGATGCGCACCGGCCTTTCCAATCTCGCTATCGGCCAGTGGATCCCCGTGGCCTGGAACCAGGCGGCTCCGAAGGACGCCTCGGGCAAACCGGAGATCGAAAAGCTCTTTACGGACGCGGATCGCAAGCTGGTCATCGATGCGCTGATGAAGAAGTGCGACGCGCTTGATGGCCTGGCGGACGGGATGATTTTCGATCCTCTCGGCTGCCATTTTGATCCGGAGGAGATCGCATGCAAGCCGGGGCAGCGGGAAGGCTGCCTGGCTCCGGAGAAAGCTGCCGCGATCAGAAAGGCCTTCGCGGGTCCGAAGAACGCTTACGGCACTCAGGTGTATCCGGGATTCTTCTACGACTCGGGGATCGCAGCTTCCGGTCCGCTGCCGGGATTGCTGAATCCGCATTCCCGCGGACTCTTCGGACCGGTCACAACGGCAACCACTTTGGATGTGGACAAGGCAGCTCTCCACGCCTCCGAACCGCTGGTTGAGCCTGCGGCGACGAACCTCCCCACCTTTTCGGGTAACGGCGGGAAGCTGATCTTTTTCCACGGCGACAGCGACCCGTGGTTCTCGCCGCTCGACACGTTTGAGTACTATCAGTCGCTCGCCGCAGCCAATGGCGGAGCCGAACAGGTGGCGACGTGGAGCCGGTTCTTCTTCGTTCCCGGCATGAGCCACTGTGGCGGTGGCCCCTCGCTGGACCATTTCGACATGCTGGACGCGGTAGTGAATTGGGTTGAGAAAGGTACGGCTCCGAATTCGGTTATCGCCACCGGAAAGGCCTTTCCGAAAAGAAGCCGCCCGCTGTGTGCCTATCCCACACACGCGCAATACAGTGGTCATGGAAACACGCAGGATGCCAGCAGTTTTGTGTGCAGCAAGTGAGAACACGGGACATTTTGCAAAAGGACCTGATAGCCGGGCTGCTGATGCGAAGCCGCCGCAAGGAGGAAAAATCTTGACAAAGCTGGGACTTACTTCTGCCGCGGCCGCTGCGCTTGGCATTCTGCTCACCGGAGCGAGTGCATTCGGACAGAATGCTCCACCTCCATTTCCCACCGCACCTTCGCCGAATGCTCCGCTGCCGTTCGTGAGCCCCATCTTCGGGGACAACATGGTGCTGCAGCGTGGCAAGGCGGATACGATCTGGGGTTGGTCCAAGCCCGGCGACACCATCCGTGTCCAGATCGGCAGCCACGAAGCGACAGGTACTGCCGGTGCGGACCACCGCTGGCAGGTCAGGATCAAACCGCCCGCTCCCGGCGGTCCTTACACGCTGACCATTTCCGGTCCGCAGACTCTTGAACTGCACAATGTGCTGGTAGGAGATGTCTGGCTGTGTGGCGGCCAGTCGAATATGGAACTGCCGCTGCGTTTTACGGCGAACGCGAAGGAAGTGGCGAAGGCGGCGAATGATCCGGAGATTCGTTACTTCACCGTCGCCGGCCGTCCTGCCTACCGGCCCACCAACCTCATCGGTGGATCGTGGCGTGCGGTCACGCCTGCCACCGCCGAGTGGCTCTCCGCCGTTGCGTTCTACTTTGGCAGAAAGGTTCAGCGGCAGACGCATATTCCCATCGGTTTGGTGGTCGATGCCGTCGGTGGATCGCCTGCCGAGGCCTGGACCAGTGCTGCCGCGCTTCACACGATGGGAGACTTCGATGTCCCCCTTGCCGACCTTCAGCGTCTGGCCGACTCCGGCGCGCCCGAGTACGGCAATTACATCATGCACTGGTATGACAAGTACGACACCGGGATCAAACAAAAATGGTTCGCACCGGAGACGAACGAGACAGACTGGAAATCCGTTCACGTGCCCGGCGGCTTCGCTGAGTTGGGCGTGCCTGACACCCCCGCGGTAGTTTGGTTCCGCAGGAAAATCACCCTGCCCGACCCGCTTCCGGCTGGCCGTGCGGCAATTCATTTGGGCGAGATCGAGCGCATGGATACCGTGTATGTGAACGGAACTGAAGTCGGCGGGAGTGCGTGGGTCGAGAATCCGCGCGTCTACTACCTGCGCCCCGGAGTGCTGAAACCGGGAGAAAATCTGATCGCCATTCGCGTCTTCAAAACGAAGCCGGACGGCGGCTTCCTGGGAAAGCCGGAGGAGTTGCAACTCGTCCTGGGTGAGCAGAAGATTCCGCTGGCCGGCGAGTGGAAGGCGAAGCTCAGCGTCGATGCGCGGCCACCGCATCCCATGCCTATCGGTTACGAAAACTGGCCGGTGATGCCGACGGTTCTCTACAAGGGAATGCTCGAGCCGATCACGCCGCTCTCGATCACCGGCGCGATCTGGTATCAGGGCGCGCAGAACTCCCCGCGCGGGTACCAGTATCGGCGGCTGCTTCCCGTCATGATCGCCGACTGGCGTCGAGCTTTCGGGCAGGGAGACTTTCCCTTCTACATCGTCAGCTTGCCTGCCTTCGGCCCCCGCAGCGCCACACCGACGGACGATGCCTGGGCCGAGACACGCGAGTCGCAGGCCATCGCCGCCGCCACTGTGCCCAACTCCTGTCTCGCGGTCACCATCGACACCGGCGACCCGAACAGCCTGCATCCGAAGCAGAAGGAGCCCGTGGGGGACCGTCTTGCCCGCTGTGCACTGGCCAAGTACTACCACCAGCATGTCGTCTCTTCGGGGCCAACGCTCAAGTCAGTCCAGCGAGAGCCCGGGTCCATTGTGCTGCACTTCGCGCATACGGACGGCGGGTTGGTCGTCAAAGGAGACAAACTCGGCGAGTTTTCGATCGCGGGCGACGACCGAAAGTGGTACTGGGCCGATGGGCGGATCAAAGGCAATACCGTCATCGTATCGTCGCCATCGGTACCCCATCCGACGCAGGTTCGGTATGCGTGGCAGTCAAATCCCGAGGCCACGCTCTTCAACGGTTCAGGCCTGCCGGCGGGGCCCTTCCGGACGGACGACTGGTCCGGCATAACCCAAAACGCTCGGCCTTATTGAGCCTGCGAACCACTTGCGACGTTACGAGCGGCGTTTCATATCGCCGCACACCAAGATCGAGTTACCAAGTAAAAGGTGGACCCCAATGCAATTTCGAACACGAACAGTTCTGGCTGTTTTCTCGCTCATTCCGCTGCTCCTGACTCTTCCGGCTTCCGGGGCGGACTCGACCCTTCAAATGAAGGTCACGTCGAACGGCTATCTGAAAGCGCGAGGTGTCAGCGTCATGCTCTACGATAGCGCCTTCAGTCCCGTTTTCTTCGACCAGAAAGACGCGGGCATGCAAATCATCCTGCACGGCCATCGCGTGGCTACGAACGGCAGCCTGCGCCTGCTCGCCACCCCGGAGCAGTGGGACGTCATTCCGACGATCAAAGCGCATCAGCCCGATCGGGAACACGATCGTCTCACAGCCGATCTGTCGTATCCCGATTACCACCTGAACTATCACGTCGTGGTTGCCGCCGAGCCGGGCGGATTCCGCGTGAGCGTGGACCTCGATCAACCGCTGCCGCAGAGTCTGGTCGGACGCGCCGGCTACAATCTCGAGTTCCTGCCATCCATTTACATGGATAAGCCATACACGGTAGACAACAAGAGCTTCGGCGTAATGCCGCGGTATCCCGAAGACAGGATGACCACCGCTCCACCCAGGCCCCACGATCCGGAGCGGGTATGGTACGTCGAGCAATGGCACAAAGCAGAGGGTTATACCGAGCCGTTGCCCTTTGCCTCCGGGCAGACAATCACCCTGGCTGCGAACGATCCGCTCGACTGCATCTCCATCACTTCGGACTCCGGCCCGCTTCAACTCTTCGACGGTCGTGACAAGGCGCAGAACGGATGGTTCGTGGTTCGCACGCTGATCTCCGCGGGCAAAACGAAAGACGCCATCGTGTGGCATGTGCGGCCCAATTACATTCCGAACTGGACCCGGCCGCCGGTGATCGCGCACAGCCAGGCCGGATATGCGCCCAATTTTCCGAAGATCGCCATTCTCGAACTCGATCCAGACTTCGACGCGCCTAAAACGGCGAAACTGCTACGGCTTTCTGATGACGGCTCGTTTCACGAAGTATTTACGGGACCGGTCTCGAAGCCCACGCCCTGGCTGCGCTACGTCTACTCGAAGTTCGATTTCTCGTCAGTGAAACAACCCGGCCTCTATGCCATCGAGTACGGCGGGCAGTGCAGCGATGTCTTTCCCATCGCCGAAAACGTCTACGACAAGACCTGGCAGACATCGCTCGATGGCTTTCTCGCCGTGCAAATGGATCACGTCTCCGTGCAGGATGGCTACCACATGTGGCACGGCGTGGCCCATCTCGACGATGCGCGCCAGGCTCCGCCCAATACGCCGCACTTTGACGGCTACGATATGGGGCCCGACACTTATTCGCCGTATAAGCCGGGCGAGCACATCCCGGGCCTGAACGTCGGCGGATGGTTCGACGCCGGCGATTTCGATAACGACGACTATGGTCAGTACGCGACGATTCAGAACCTTTCGCTGGCCTGGAGCACCTTTCATATGAAGTGGGATCAGCTCGCCGTGGACGAGAAGGCGCGCTCCGTCGAGATGCACCGCCCTGACGGGATTCCGGATGTCGTGCAGCAGGTGGAGCATGGGGTACTTCAGCAACTCGCGCAAATCCGGGCTGTCGGGCACCCGTTCACCGGGATCCAGTCGGCGTGGCTCTCGCAATACACCTTCGTTGGCGATGCTGCCTCGCAGACGGACAACCGCCTGTATGACCCCAAGCTCTCGCCCGATCAGATTCAGGGCAACTATTCCGGGAAGCCGGATGACCGCTGGGCATGGACTCGCTACACGATGTTCAACCAGTACGGCGCAACCGCATCGCTGGCCGCCGCCTCCGTCGTACTCCGCGGCTGGAACGATCCGCTGGCGAAGGAGTGCCTCAATACCGCTATCAAGCTCTGGAATGATGAGAAGACGCACCCTGCGCCCAAGCCTCCGCGGATGTTTCCCGGCATGAGTTCGGCGGCGGACTGGTCGGCCGCGCTCCAGCTGATGATCGCGACCGACGGTGCCGAGCCGTACAAGAAGCGCGTCGAGGAACTGTTCCCCTCCATGCTCAGTCACATGGGCTTCGGCGGGTGGACGGCCGTGCGCGCGCTGCCGTATCTGGATGCCAGTTACAAGACCCGCTTCAAAACAGCGCTTCAGGTTTGGCTGCCGGAGCTGAACCGCCAACTCGATGCAACACCCTTTGGCGTGCCGCCCACGCGCGGCGATTGGGGGGGCGCGGAACAAGTGGCCAACTTCGGCGCCGAGATGTACTTCCTGCACGAGGCGTTTCCTGGCCTCGTCGGCCCGGAATATACCCTGCGCGCTGCCAACTACCTGCTCGGCATGCACCCGGTTTCGAGCGAGTCTTATATCGCTGCCATCGGCACAGCCTCAAAGCTGCATACCTATTCGAACAATCGCGGCGATAACTCGTATATTCCGGGAGGCATGATTCCCGGGTACATCGTGATCAAGCCGGACTTCCCGGAGTGCATTCCGGATTTCGGAATGCTCTGGTTTGAAGATGAAACCACCGTCTCAGCGGCCAGTAGCTGGATTCTGGAGGCGAATGCAGCTGAGGCCATCGTAAGGGAAAAGACCGCCAGGAACGGTGATCCAAAGAGATGAGTTCGGGCCCTTGTCTTCGCGATTATCCGCTATGACTTACGCCTCATACTGGCCGTCGCTGCCTTACCTCAGACCACCGAACCTGTAGAACCTGTCCTTACTGGCGGGCGTGGCCGTATGTCTCCTCGGTTACGCCTTCGGCCATCCAACAAATCAATCGCCGGATCGCGACCGGTTCTCTCGCTCTGTCGTTTGAATTCACTACCGATGTAGAATCTGACGTTGAAATGCAGAGTGTGTGGGAAAGTTCCGTATGAACCGCCGCGAATTCCTGGTCGCGCTCACAGCGAGTGTCGCGGGCGTTGGTGTTTCCAGAGCGCAGGTAAGTGGGGGAATGGCGTCGCGGGGAGTTCGGCCCCAGCCGCGAGGAAAGCCCTCGGGCTTGCCGTTTCATGCGCGCTTGACTGACGTGGCGGCCAGCGCGGGCCTCAACGCGCCGGTGATTTACGGACCGCTCAACCACATGGATTACATCCTGGAGTCGATGGGCTGCGGCGTCGCGTTCATCGACTATGACAACGATGGCTGGCTGGATATCTTTCTGTTGTCGGGGACACGCCGCGAGGGTCCTGTGTCAGGCGCGACCAACCGGCTTTACAAGAACAACCGCGATGGCACATTCACTGATGTAACGGAAAAAGCAGGGCTGGTGCGCCAGGGCTGGGCGTTTGGAGTCACGGTTGGTGATTACAACAACGACGGTTTCGACGACTTGTTTATTACCTGCTGGCCGCAGAACATCCTTTACCGCAATAACGGCGACGGTAGTTTTACGGATGTGACGAAGCAGGCGGGGCTGCTACATCCGGGGAACCGCTGGGGTACCGGATGCACGTGGGTGGACTATGACCGCGACGGCCATTTGGACCTGTTCGTCTCCAATTACCTGGTGTTCGATTTTGGAAAAATTCCGCCCACGGGCAAGGACCCCAATTGTGATTACAAAGGCGTGCCTGTGAATTGCGGGCCGCGCGGTCTGGTCCCTGAACGACCCATGCTCTACCACAATAATGGCGACGGGACTTTCACCGAGGTTACGGAGAGTTCCGGCGTTGGGGCCGTAGCGCCGGCGTACGGGCTGACTGCAGTGGGCGCGGACCTGGACGGCGATGGCTGGCAGGAGATTTACGTCGCGTGCGACTCGACTCCGAGCCAACTGTTCCATCACCGCAAGGATGGCACCTTCGAGGAAGTCGGATTGGAGTCCGGCCTAGCGGTCAACGAGGACGGGAGAGAGCAAGCCGGAATGGGCATCGCGGTCGGCGACCTCAATACCGATGGTCTGCTGGATGTACTGAAAACCCATTTTGCAGAGGACACCGCGGCTCTCTATCAAAACATAGGCGATCTGCAATTTAACGATGTCACGCTGCGCTCCGGCCTGGGCGTTGAGACACGGTATGTGAGTTGGGGTGACGGCATGGTCGACCTGGACAACGACGGTCTGCCGGACATTTTCTGGGTGACCGGCAGCACTTTCCCCGAAGTAGAGCGGAAATTTCCAGAGTTTCCTTTCAAATCGCCTCGCATCTTATTCCGGAATCTCGGCGGCGGCCGATTTGAAGAGCTTCTGGACGGCGCGGGCCCGGGTGTCGCTGAAGAGCATGCGAGCCGTGGAGTGGCTTTCGGTGATTTCGACAACGACGGCGATTTGGACATCCTGATCATGAACATCAACGAGCCGCCGTCGCTCTTACGGAATGATGTCAGCGGATCGGCGCATTGGCTCAAAGTGAAGCTGGTGGGAACTCGCTCGAACACCAGCGCCATTGGATCCGTGGTTACGGCGGTATATGGAAAGAGCCGGCAGTCGCAGGCAGTGATGGCCTCAAGCAGCTATCTTTCCTGCGGCGACCGGCGCTTGCACTTCGGCTTGGGAAAGGCGGTTACGGCGGACCTGGATATTATGTGGCCGAGCGGCGCTCGAGAATCAATCAAGGGCGTGCGCGCCGATCACCTGATAACTGTGAAGGAGGGCGTTGGGGTAATTGCGCAGGAGCAATTTGGCCATGGCTAAATCCCTGATCGTTCTTATGCTGCTATTCGCAGCAGGAATTTCGCCCGCGCAGAGCCACCGACCCGGGGTGGATGCCTACCTCAGCCGCGGCGCGCAGCTCATGCAGAGCCACATGTTCCAGCAGGCAGCGGACCAGTTCAAGCAAGCGCTGGCGCTCAGCCCGCGGGACCCACGGGCACACATGCAGTACGCGATCTGCCTTCTTTCGCTCGGACGCAACAATGAAGCCCGCCAGCAATTCGAGAAGGTGCGCCAACTGGCGGGCAACTCGCGGTTTGTGGCGTACTACCTCGGACGGCTCGACCTGCTCTCGAATGATTACCCTTCAGCGATCAAGAGGCTCACTTCAGTATCCGGCGATCCGCCATTTCCGGACACGGCATTTTATCTGGGAGAGGCATACGTCTCCTCGGGCAATGTGGATGAGGGAATCAAATGGCTTGAGCGCGCCGCCAAGCTGCTGCCGAGCGACTACCGCGTTCATTACCGGTTGGCGCGCGCATTCTCGAGCGCGGGGCGCAGTCAGGACGCGTCGCGCGAGTACAAGCTCTACACGCTTTATCTGAACGAACATAAAAATACCGAGACGGACGTCCGCGCCTGCTCCGAGGCGTTGCGTACAAAGCCATTGAGCGCAGCGCATGAAATCTGCCAGCGAATGTTCGATCCCAATGATCCGGAGAAGCTAGTATTGCTCGGGCAAATGTATGGCGATGCGGAGGCTTACGAGGACGCGCTGGATCCGTTGCGGCGCGCTGTGCAACTCGACCCGAACTCATTCGAGGCGTGGCACGACCTGGGACTCACGTATTTCCGACTGAAGCGATATGGGGAAGCGCGCGCGCCGCTGGAGAAGGCTGTCCGGTTGCGTCCGGAGTCCTACGGTCCGGTGGTGCTGCTGGGCGCAACGCTTTATATGCTAAGGGACGATGCCGCGGCGCTGCCGGTGCTAGAGCACGCGCATCGCCTCAAGCCGGACGATGCTCAGACCAATGCGGTGCTGGAAAAACTCCGCGCAGAGCAGAAAAAAACTGAGCCTTGAGGCGCGCCGCAGGGCCGTGGCTGCGCGTGTCCAGCGAGGCGACTACGATTCCTCGATGTGATGGATCTTATTGGCCGGCAAGTCCTTCAAAGTTTGCCGGACGCCGCTCGGCCAGCGTATTTCAAGCAGTTTGACTGACTTGAACGGGCCTACACCGAAGTGCGGACGCGGATCGCGGGATGCCTGATAACCGGAACTCGTCGACAACATTTCGTATTGAGAGCTTCCATCCTCGGTTGTAACTTTCAGTTGTGCGCCAATACCCATGCGATTGCTTTTGGTCCCGGTCAACTGAAACTTGATCCAATTGTTGGAATTGGATGTGACGTTGCGCAAAATCCGGGCCTTGTTGCTCAGGGCCGTTGTCACCAGGTCCAAGTGCCCGGTGTTAAACAGATCTCCGACAACGCAGCCGCGATACGGCAGCGCGACTTGCAGTGCGGTCCCACTCTGTTTTGAGACGTTCTCAAATTTCATGTGTCCCAGATTGCGAAAGATCGAGAGCGGCTCGCCGAAGGTTCGATTGGAGAAATCCGCGATGTTGTCAAGCACGTTGCCGCGAGCTACGGACAAGTCCTTCAGGCCATCATTGTCGAAGTCTCCAACCGCGTTCGACCAGCCAGACATCTCCATCGTGTACTGCGCCAATCCGCTCCGGCCTGTGAAATCGTCAAACATGCCCTTTCCAATGTTCCGGAATAGCGGAAAAGTCTCCAGCTCTGTGGCCGTGATCCAGATATCGGGCAAGCCATCGTTGTCCAGGTCGCGGAACTGCGCTCCCATTCCCGAGACTGCCTGACCTGTCTCGGAGAAGGCCACGCCCACGTCGAGCGCAACTTCTTCGAATGTTTTGCCTCCGATGTTATGGAAGAGAGAGTTGGGCATATTGTCATTGGCAACGAAGATGTCGACGAAGCCGTCACCGTCGTAGTCGTTGAACCCGATTCCCATTCCCTTGCAAAGCACTTTGGATATCCCGGTTTCTTCTGAAACATCGGTGAAAGTGCCATCGCCATTGTTGTGATACAAGGTGCAATGCAGGGGCTCGTAAAACTTTGGGTGGCAGTAGGAGCGCTCCCGTCCTCCACCGAGGCAAACAGGATCTCCATCGACGTGCCAGCGGCAGTAATTTGACACGAATAAGTCGAGCTTTCCATCGTTGTCATAGTCGACCCATCCGGCAGCCGCGCTCCACATCTTTTCGCCTTTGTAGGTAGGCATGCCTACTCCGGCCTTGTCGGTCACGTCAGTAAACGTGCCGTCCCGGTTGTTGCGATAGAGGTGGTTCTTTGTAACGCTCGCGACAAAGATGTCCGGCCATCCATCATTGTCAAAATCGCCGACCGCCACGCCCATGTCGTAGCCGTCTCCCGCGAGGCCGGACTTCTCGGTGACGTCGGTGAATGTTCCGTCGCGATTGTTGCGGAACAGCCGATTGTAGTATTTGGGCGAATCTTTTTTGAGCGACGGGAGCGCGGCTCCGTTTACAAAGAAAATATCGAGCCAGCCGTCATTGTCATAGTCGATCAGGCCCACGCCTCCGACCATGGTTTCCGGCTGGTTCTTGTTGGGGGTTGGACAATTGTTGGTGATGAAATGCACGCCGGACTGGCTGGTAATGTCCTCAAAACGGATGGTGCTGCTGCCGCGTGCCGGCGTCCAATCCATTCTTGGAGCCACGATTCCAGCAGCAAGGCCCCGTGCGTGGGCGGGCAGGAGCAATCCCGATCCCAGCCAGCCGCAAGAACGCAAAAAATCTCGCCTGTTAAAAAACATGACCCCTATACGATCAGGATTCTGAGTGCGGCGGCGCACTCGCAAGAGAATCTAACGAGAGAACATCCGTTCCTCGCCAACAAGTGAACTGTGTTGAACCTCTCAGCGCGAGGCTCTAGCGTGCATCCTCAAACATGTTTTCGCGATTGTCAAGGCGCAGGGCCGAAGACTCATTTAGCGGTCCGCCAAGTTCGAGCGTGACCTCAGCCGCTGGAATTCCGCGCGCTGCTGTGCGGCTTCGCGGCTTCGTCCCGCGGCGGAGAGCGCCAGCGAAAGCGCGAAATGCGCATCCGGGCTGCCCGGAGATAATCGGACCGCTGTTTGCAACTCATGCAAAGCGCGAGTGTTGTCTCCAGCGCCAAGCCAAAGTTTGCCGCATACAACGTGGGCTGCGAAATTGTCCGGGGCCAGAACAACGGCTTCCCGAGCATACTTTAAGCCCTGCTTGTAATCGCCTACGCGAAGAAATTCAAAGGCGAGTTGGATACGGGCTGTGGCTTTCTTCGGGGTCACAGCAATTTCCTGCTGGAACTCCTTCACGGCGTCCGGGGGATCTTCCTTGAGCAGATACACCCCGTACGCGTAATGCATATTGGGCTCGGAGGGGTACTCGGCAACCAGTTGCTTCAGTTCCTTTCCGGCCGCGGCCCTCTCCTGCAGCGCGACCAGAGCCTGGGCGTGGCCGACCCGCCGAATCAGGGAAGCCTGATCTTGAGGAATCGCGCTTGGCAGTTTCGGAATGCGCAGCGCCGCGAGCCCAAACGCGTCCAGAAGGTCGGTATCGGTCAGCACCGAGTCTTCTGGCATGTTGGGGTGCGCGGCTGCAATCTGGTTCGCAAGCAGTGTCAAGCGGACCAAAGCAATCTCAGGCTGTCCGAAACGGTTCTGAAGGGTTCCGTCGTCGTAGAGTGCCCTTTGGACGAATGCTGTGTTGGTGCCGAGCCCGAGGCTTATTCCTTGCTCAAATGCGGTAAGTGCATCGTGGTAATGCTCCAGCTTGAATTCGATCAGGCCCAGCATTCCGTAACCCGGACCGGGCTGTGTGTGCTCGACGGCCACAAAGTGCTGGAATGCCTCACGCGCATTGACCAATTGGTTGGAATCAAAAAACATCGTGCCCAGATACCACCATCCTTCCGACCAGGAGGGCCGGAGCGCCGTGGCTCTCTGAAAGAGCAGGATTGCTTGCGGGACCTGGTTGGCATCCATGGCCTGCTGCGCGCGCGATGCCAATTGATCGAAAGATTGTGTCTCCGCGGCCCCAGCCATCGGGCCATGCAGCGCCAGCGCGGCCAGCAGAACAACTAGCAGCCGGATCGCTCGTCCGGTCCTCTTTCGCTGAAGTTTCGATGCTTCGTTGAACATGAACTGGTACTCCATATTACGCCGTCGCATAGGGGAGGGCCCGTCGTAAATCCATTGGTCTTTGAGGCGGAGTGCTTGCGTTCCGGCGGGCACCTGAGTGGATGCGAATATGCTTGCAGTTTGGAGCGTGATTATAATAGCATCGCTCGACCCTCTTGCAAGGAGCCTGAATTATGAGCCGTTCGGCATTCGCTCTGGCAGCCGCGTTTTTCTGCACATGCGGCCTTGTTGCCCAAACTCCCGCCACACAACACGCGCCTGAGAATTCGACGCATCCTCCGGTCGTCCGCGTCAGCGGCGAAGAGGTGGCGCTGGACATGGTTTTTCGCGATAAGAAGGGCAAGGCAGTCGACGATATCCGTCCGGACGAAGTGCATGTTTACGAGAACGGGGTTGAGGAGCATCTCAATTCCTTCAGGTTTGTGTCAGGGACTAATGCGGCGGTCACTGATGCGGCGGCGACGGCGCCATCGGCTGGCTCGATACCGCTTGACCCGATGCGGAACATTCGGCTGGTGACTCTGGTCTTCGAGAATCTGGATCTGCAAGGCAAAAGGTTTTTCCGTCAGGCGCTGGAAGACATTGTGAAAATGGCGCCAGAGCAGAACCTCTATTTCTCAGTTGTTGTGGTCGATCAGAAGCTGAACATGATTCTGCCCTTCACGAATGACCGCCAGGCGCTGCTGAAAAGCGTTGACAAGTCCATGATGTGGTCTTTCACCCAATACGATAGGAATTCGGCTGAGATAGAGTCGCAACTTCATCAAACGCTCACGAACGGGGAACCCACCTCTGAGAGCAATGCGACGGGCGACGAGACTACGCCTCCCACTTTGAGCGGATCCGCAACCTCAGGGCCGAGTCAGGGCCAAATCAACAACGTTGTTAACTGGAAAATGGCAAAGATGCAGTACGATATGCTCCAGCAGGCGGATGCCTCCCAACGCGAGGCGGGCGCCCGCGGAACCATTGATGCCCTGCTGTCGCTTGTTCGGGCGGAATCGCAATTGCCGGGGCGCAAAGTCATCCTGTATTTCAATCCATCCCTGTTCATTCCGGAAATCGCAAAAGAGCAATACAACTACATGATCAGCGCGGCAAATCGCGCCAACATCACCTTTTACACGGTGGATCCCAAGGGACTGGTGACCTGGAGCCAGGAAAATGCGGGGCGGTCCCAGTTGAGCGGGGCATCGGGAGAGTCGCGCAACGAACAGCTTTCCGGCGGCGTTGGCGCGGTGACGCAAGCCGAGGCACAGGTGGATGAGACCGCGGAAAACGGGATACGGTCGAACCCGCTCCTCTGGTTGAAGGATTTAGCGGAGCAGACGGGGGGGGCAACCATTGCCAACACCAATGACCTCAATGCTCCGCTCAGAACGGTGATGAACGAAGTGAAGAGCTATTACGAAGCTTCCTATGATCCGCACATCAAGGTGTTGGATGGGAAGTTTCGCCGCATTTCCGTTCGCATAGACAGGCCCGGGATCATGGTCCACTCCCGGAGCGGATACTTCGCCCTGCCCCGGCTGGTGGGCGGGCAGCAGCTTTTGGCCTACGAAGTGCCTCTGCTGAAAGCGCTGAGCTCGACAACTCCCCTCGATGGAGTATCGTTCCACGCTGCAGCGGAAAGATTCAGCGAACGAGGGCCGAATATTCAATACATGGTCACGCTGCAGGTTCCGCTGAAGGAGCTGACCTTCGCGCCGCAGAAGGACGGCAAGAGCGCTCTGCTGGACGCGCCGCTGCTCGCGGTGGTTCGAAACTCCTCAGGCGACATCGTAGAAAAATTCAGTAAGCCGTTTGCGGTGCAGGAACCACTATCAGCCGTGGACCGCTTCAAGAAGGGATACTTGATCCAATCATTCCCGACCGAGCTTGCGCCGGGAACCTATACGTTGGAAGCGGTCATCATGGACGGGGGAGCCAACAAGATCGGGGTGAAAAAGAGCACATTCACAGTTCCCCAGCCCACTGACAAGCTTGCGATCAGCGACGTAGTGATTGTCGACCGGGCCGATAAGCTGAAGGACAACAAGATCGTGAATCCGTTTTATTATCCGGGAGGAAAGATTTCACCAACCCTGAATACCACTCTCAAAGGGGGCCCAGGTAACTTCCTGCCCTTCTACTTCGCTGTGTATCCTGATCCTGCGATCAAGGATTCTCCAAAACTGACGATGGCGTTTTACAAACAGGGGCAGTATCTCGGCTCAGCCGAAGCTCCATTGCCACCGGTGGGGAAAGATGGGCGGATTCCTTACATTGCGGATCTTCCTGCCGACAAATTCACTCCAGGCTCGTATGAAATTCGCCTCGGCGTAACGCAGGGCACCTCCACGGCGGAAGAAAAAGTAGACTTCAACGTGGACTAGGGAGAGTGAGGGATCTCCGTAGATAATGGGAGTAAGAGTGGTGCGGTGGTTAACATTTGTGGTCCTGCTGGCCGTGGGAGTCGCGGCGGCACAGGATGATCCCTCGACGCAATTGCTGCGGCAGGCGGTTGAGCTTCAAAAAGCGGGCAAGCTCACGGAAGCCATCACAGACTATCGGACCTTCCTGAAGGCCCATCCGGAGGCCGCCCCGGTCCGCTCGAATCTGGGGGCGGCCCTGGCCGATGAAGGCCACTACGCTGATGCCGTTACGGAGTATACCCTCGCGCTGAAGGCTGATCCGTCGAATGACGGCATCCGCCTGAACCTGGGGCTGGCCTGGTACAAGATGGGCAATATCGCAAAGGCGGTGAGCGAGTTTGAAGTAGTGTACGGGGTGCAGTCGGCCAACGATCCCAATCATCAACGCCTCGCGCTACTACTGGCGGAGTGTTACCTGCGCCAGGGGAAAAATGACCGCGTGGTGTCGCTGCTGGACCCGATTCAGGCATCGGAGCCGAACAATTATGCTATAGATTACCTGCTCGGCACCGCCCTGCTGCACCAGGGCCAAACAATGCGCGGAGCGCTCCTGATTCAGCAACTGCTCAAAAACGGAAACACCGCCGAGGCCCATATGCTCATGGCATATACGCAATACAAGGCCCACGACAAGGGCAAGGCGCTCGTCGAGGTGAACCGCGCGATTGCACTGAACCCAAACCTGCCGGAGGCATACAGTCTTCGCGGAAGGCTGGAGTTTCTTGAGGCGAACCCGAAAGGCTCCGAGGCCTCATTTCACAAAGCCCTTGCTCAGGACCCGAACAATTTCGACGCCCTGTTGTGGCTCGGAACATTGCTTCGCCAGGAGGGCCGACTGCCTGAGGCCGAAAAGTATTTGACGCGCGCTCTGCAATTGCAACCCGCGGAGATTCGGGCCCGTTTTCAGTTTGCGCGACTGTGCTCCGACGAGGGGAATAACGAGCGCGCCGCGGAATTGCTGCAGGCGCTCATCAAGGATCATCCTGAGTACACCGAGGCGCATCGCACTCTCGCCACCATCTATTTTCGTCTGGGGCAGCCGGCCGAGGGCCGCCGCGAGAAGAAAACTGCAGACGGAATGGACGCCGCCATTCGACAACGAAACGAAGCGCGTGGGCGGAGCATGACAAAATGAAGCTGTGCAGTGTGTTCCTCCTGTGCATCGCAACGCTAGCGGCGGGCCAGCCAAGCCCCCGATCATTTGAGCATCTTTCCCAGAGCGCCCAGCAGGCGTATGCGGCCAACCGCAATGAAGAGGCATTGCGGCTCTACGCGCAAGCCGTCAAGCTGCGGCCGGAATGGGCCGAGGGCTGGTGGGCCATCGGAATGATCAACTACGAGGAGGACCACTATCCTCAGTGCCGGGACGCGCTCACCCGCATGGTCGGCCTGGACAAGTCGGCGGCGCCCGGTTGGGCCCTTCTTGGTCTGTGCGAATTTCGTACCGGTCAATATGACCTGTCATTCCAGCACCTGAAAAAAGCCCACATGCTGGTTCCTGTCAAGGAATCCGGCGGACAACTTCTGGCAATGGCGAATTACCATCTGGCGCTGCTGCTTACCCGTCAGGGCGCTTTCGAGTTGGCGCAGCAGATGCTAGTGGAGGTCGCCCTCAGAGTCCGCAACAACCCCGACATGGTCTTTGCCTCCGGCGTCACCTCGCTGCGCATGCCCATTTTGCCGTCTGCCGTTCCGTCGGATCAGCGAGACGTGGTGGCCATGGCCGGAAAAGTCTTCTGGGACGTCGCGCTGGAGCACACAGGACAGGCAGAATCCGACTTCAAAGCACTTGTCGCCGCCTATCCGGACTTCCCTAATGTCCACTACTTCTACGGAACATTTCTGGCGGCGCACAGCCCCAAGCAGTGCGCTCCTGAGTTTCTGGCTGAACTCCGGGTCAATCCGAGCAGCGTACCAGCCCGGGTCCAGCTTGCGCTTCACTACATCCTCGAAGGAAAGACGGCAGAGGCCCTGAAGTATGCGAAACAGGCGGTCGCGCTAAGCCCCGACTCCGTGGGAGCGCAATTGGCGCTCGGGCAGGCGCTGCGGGGGGCCGGCCGCGATCAGGATGCCCTGACCGCGTATCAGGCTGCGGAGCGGCTCGATCCGGTGAGCCCCAAAATTCGGCTTTATCTCGCAAATGAATACCGCGCTCTCGGGCGGCCGGAAGATATGCGCCGGGAACAGTCCGAGTACCGTCGCCTGAAGGCTGAACAGCCGAACTGGCCCTGATTTGCGCACCAGGCAAAGTGCTTTCGCGCGAAAATTCTCCGGCACTCCGAAACCCCTGCAAAAACGTTTTACAGATTTCTCTTGACATTCTTATTTGTCTCCGGGTATAAGTTCCGCCCAGTAAGACTAATTCGATTTACTACCATGTAGGTTTGCAGGCGTTAGTCTCGGGGTTTTTTCCGAATCGACTTTTCAACCGCTCTTATGAATCGTTGAAAACAACGATCACGCTGGTTTCGCGGCTTAAAGCAAGAACGATTGGCAGCTGTATTTCTTAGGAGGTTTTGTATGAGTTTCTTTCGGAGTCCCATCTCTGCGTTTAGATTCTGGGCGGCGGCCGGGCTGACGCTCCTCGTCGCTATAGCCATGATTTCCACTGCCCCAACCGCGCGGGCACAGTCAAGTAGCGCAACCCTCAGCGGGACGGTTCTCGACGTCACGGGGGCGATCGTTCCAGGCGCAACCGTCACTCTGAAAAACCAGGCGACCGGCGACAAACGTGACGCAGTCAGCAACGGCGACGGCTTCTTCAACTTCGCCGCAGTCCCTCCCGGCACTTACACGGTCAGAGTCACAAGGCAGGGCTTCGCCGCCTGGCAGGCAGGCGGCATCGTCCTGTCGTCCGGCGATAACCGCAATGTGAGAGGAATCGCGCTGAAGGTTGGCGAGGCAGACCAGACCGTGTACGTCAGCGGCACCACCACTCAGATCACTCCGACGGACTCGGGCGACAAGTCGTTCACAATTGATCAGAAAATTCTGCAAAACGTGGCCATTGTGGGTCAGAACGCGGCGGAATTCATCAAGATCATGCCCGGCATGGCCATGACAGGCGGCGCGGTGAACACGGCCTCGTTTGCGGCGCAGGACGAGCGCACAGGAAATGGCCCGGTGGGAAACTTTTCAGCCAATGGCCAGCGCACCGGGGCCCTCGACATTACGTCGGACGGCGCGCACATTATTGACCCGGGTTGCAATTGCGGCCAGGCTGAAAATACCAACACCGAGATGACCTCGGAAGTAACGGTGATGACCTCGAACTTCGGTGCGGATTCCGCAAAAGGCCCTGTGGTTATCAACACGGTCAGCAAATCCGGCACCCAGCAGTTCCATGGCGAGGCGTACTTGTACTCGCGCTATTACGTGCTGGATGCGAATGACTGGCTGGGCAACAACGCCGGTGTAAATTCGCAGGGTCAGCCAATCGCGCCTCGGCCCCAGACCAAATACTTCTTCCCGGGGTTCCAGATTAGCGGACCGGTCATTATCCCCAAGACTAACTTTAATCACAATCGCGATAAGCTCTTCTTCTTCTTCGGCACCGAGTATTACAAGCAGAACGTAAACAACGGCATCTACCATGCGGTGGTTCCGACGCAGGCCATGCGCGCGGGTGACTTTACTGACGCCGCATACATGAAGGACCTTCTGGGGTCTGCGATCAATAACGTGCCGAACAACGGCGGTCCTAATGGGAGCGGGTACAGCAATGGAATGATTAATCCCGGCCAGATCGATCCAAGCGGGCAGGCGCTGATGAACATTTACCCGCTGCCCAATACGAACCCCGCGGCCAACGGAGGCTACAACTACATCAACTCCCAGACGCGTTACTCCAACATGATTCAGTACCGCGGCAAGGTCGATTACAGCATCAACAACTCAACTAAGATCTACGTGGAATACAACCACCAGAACGATAGCGCGGAAGAAAGCCTCGACACGCTCTGGACGGGAAATGCCCAAAGCTGGGATGATCCCACTACTCCCTACCCGACGCCGATTGTCGAGACTTCCGACTCGGAAGTCATAACAGCAAACATGACCAAGGTGTTTACGCCAACCCTCACGAACGAGGTCGTCTTCAACTGGGTCTACCTGAACCTGCCGAACAGCTTCAAGGACCCGTCGAAAGTGGAGCGCGGAAGCCTGGGCATCAATTACAACATGCTCTTTAGTCATCCTGACGAAGCCAAGCTAATCTATCCTGAGCTGACCGGCTGGGGCGATGGTATCTCCAACCAGCTCAATTCTGGGTTCGAACTGAACGGAACGGTTTATGCCAAGAAGACGCTGCCTTCCGTTGCAGATAACGTAACAAAGGTCTGGAAAACCCATAGCCTGAAGTTTGGCTTCTACTGGGAACGCACCTGGAACTCGCAGCCCGGCAACTCTCCTGTGAATGGCGTAGCCGTGTTCAGCAACTGGGGTTCGAATACCAGCGGAAACGCCTATGCTGATATGCTGCTCGGTCAAACCACGCAGTATTCGGAGCAGAACTTCAACGTCGTTCCCGCCTTCCGCTACATCTCGACTGAGTTCTATGGTCAGGATTCGTGGAAGGTTTCCAGGAGGCTCACGTTGGATTTGGGCATTCGTCTGTCGCACCTTGGACCCTGGGTTGACACCACCGGCTACGGCTTCGCCGCGTGGTATCCGGACCTCTACGCCAAGGGTGTTGGTGGTTCGGTTGGCGGAGGCACGTTCCCTGGCATCATGTGGCACAAGGTCAACCAATCCACTCCGCTCTCCGGCTCTTCGAGCAGGCTTCTCTTCTTCAACCCGCGCCTGGGGTTCGCATGGGATGTCACTGGTTCCGGTCATACCGTGTTGCGCGGCGGATACGGTATCTACCACTTTCATGACGAGCAGAACGTGCAGAACCCAGCATACGGAATCGTGCGCGGATCGTTCTCGTCTCCGACGCTGTGGAGCCCGGCTTTCAGCCAACTTGCCCCACAGTCCGGAGGACTCGCGATTCCAAGCGCCGTTACCGCACTGGTGCCGGGCGATAATCATGAGCCGCAAACGCAGGATTGGAGCGTTACTGTGGCGGAAAGGGCGCCCTGGAACAGCCTCGTTGAGGTGGCGTATGTCGGGAACAAGTCTGACTATTTGAGCAATTACAACAACAACTTCGATCAGATCAACGATATAGATCAGAGCGCATTGTTCCAGAAATACGGCTGGCTGCCTGACTGCTATCCGTCGGGTGCCGCGACCGACGGCGGCGCCTGCGCTGCCAGCGGTGCGGATACCGGCTACAACTCGACCGATACTCAGAATGCTCGTCCGCTCGCCGCTTACGGCGGTTTAAAGCTGATTGATCATAAGATGTATTCGAACTACAACAGCTTGCAGGTGACCTGGAATAAGCAGCAAGGCCCCCTCACCTTTCTGACGAATTACACCTTCTCCAAGGCACTCGGAATCCGAGGCGAGAACGGATCAGCAGTTGGCAACCCCACCGACCTTAGGAACAACTACGGAACGCTTCCCAGCAACCGTACGAATATCTTCAACGTAGCGTACGTGTATCAACTCCCTAACCTCACTGCTTTCTCCAACCCTTTTACGAGACAAGTAGTGAACGGCTGGCAAATATCGGGAATTACGCAGTACCAAACCGGCGCGGATTTGCAGGCGGCTATCACTTCTAATTTCGGTTACACAGCCTACATTCCTGCCGGCACAACCTTCATGGGCAAGACAATTGATAAACCTGTCCAGGCGAGCGCGCAAAATGTGCTGGGCAGTCCCGATCTTACGGTGATGCCGAAGTTAATCTGTGACCCCCGTCACGGGCTCCACGCTCACCAATACGTAAACGGTAGTTGCTTTGCCAACTTTGCGACGCCAGGCCAGCAGGGGACCTATATCTTCCCAGCCATGGCTGGACCAGGGTTCTTCAACAGCGATCTCTCGGTAACCAAGAACTTCGTCTTCGGAAATTCCGAAAGTAAGAAGGTGCAGTTCCGGTTCTCGGGCTATAACTTCCTGAACCACCCGCTGCGTACTTTCAATACCAGCAGCGATCCGGGTCTAAGCCTCCAATTTGATCAGAATGGCAACCTCAAACAGCCCGCTCCGGGAGTGAATTTCGGGTACGCCGACTACAAAGTGGGCCACCGAATCATGCAAGGGGAGGTCAAATTTAGCTGGTAGACCTCAACCCGGCGTCCTCGTCGCGGCGTTCCCGCGCGAGACTTCAACCATCACGAGGGCGGCCATAGAGCCGCCCTTCACTTTTGGAGTATTACGAGTACGTTAAAGGATTTCTAAAAGATGGGGCGACTTTTGTGGTCAGGTAGTATGTGCGGACTACTGCTTGCGTGCGCGTTCAGCTTGGGTTCGAGCGCGATAACTTCGGGGCAGGATGTCGCCCCGGCCCCGGCGGCGAACAAAAACTTCAAAGTTGCGGTTTACATTCCCGTGAGCATTGTGGAGCGGATGCGCGATCCGCAGTATCTGGACTCCACCTGGAAGCAGATCTCCGCTGGCGTGAAGGTGGACAAGGTCTACATCGAGACCTACCGCAGCCGGGAGATGGCCGATGGGCCGCTCATTGAGAGCGTGAAGAAATTCTTCGAGAACCACGGAGTTCAGGTGGCAGGCGGCATCGCATACAGCGACCGCGATGCGGGCCAGTTCCGCTCTTTCGTCTTCACCAACCCCGCGGACCGCGCGTATGTGAAACAGGTTGCGGAGTTCACCGCGAAGCACTTCAACGAAATCATCCTCGACGACTTTTTCTTCAACAACACCAAGGACCCTTCAGACATCGCGGCCAAGGGCAATCAAAGCTGGTCCGAGTTTCGGCTGAAGCTGATGGACGAGGTCTCGCGCGACCTGATTGCGGACGCAGCGCGAAAAGTGAATCCCAAGGTAAAGATCATCATCAAGTTCCCCAATTGGTATCCGTCCTTCCAGGGGAATGGCTATGACCTGGCCGTAGAGCCCACGATCTTCAGCGGCATCTACACCGGCACGGAGACGCGCGACCCTGTGATTACCGATCAGCAGCTCCAGCAATACGAGAGCTACGAGATCGTCCGTTACTTCGACAATGTCGCGCCTGGTCGTAACGGCGGCGGCTGGGTGGACACGTTCAGTATCCGTTACGTGGATCGCTATGCCGAGCAGTTATGGGACACAATGCTCGCCAAGGCGCCGCAGATCATGCTGTTCGAGTACTCGAATCTACTGCTGCCGGCGCAGCCAGGAGATCGCGGCGCGTGGACAGATATGCATACCAGCTTCGACTACCAAGCCTGGTGGCCGCATTCCACTCCCGACTTCGCCGCGGTTGCGGGCAAGGCCCTCAATGAGGTTGATCAGGTTATCGGAAAGCTTGGCAATCCAGTTGGAGTTGCCGTCTACCGCCCGTTGAATTCGACGGGCGAGGACTATCTGGCGAACTATCTGGGCGAGATTGGTATTCCCGTGGAAATGGTTCCGCATTTTCCCACGCAGGCCAAGACCGTTTTGCTGACCGCCGCCGCCGCGCATGATCCGAACATTCTCGCGGAGATCAAGGCACACCTGATGGCGGGCGGCAATGTCGTGATCACCACCGGGCTGCTGAAGAAAATGTCGGAACAGATCGCGCAAATATGTGAGCTGCGTGTGCCGGGAAATCAGCTTCTGCCGACGGAGTACTGGGGCGCGTATGGCGCCGGCAATGGCGCCAACCTGGGGACGTCCGATCCGCTAATGGTGCCGGAGGTGGACTACTTCACCAATGACGCGTGGCCTTTGGTGCGCGGAACGGCCAATGGACACGGTGCTCCCCTGCTGCTCATGGATCGCTACGGAAAGGGAGTCCTGTACGCGCTGACCATCCCTGATAACTTCAACGATCTGTATCGGCTGCCTCGGGGTGTGCTGACTGCGCTGCGGGGCTACATCGGCGGGGAACTGCCAGAGACAATGGATGCACCCAGCCAGGTGAGCCTGATGGAGTACGACAACAAAACGTTCGTGGTGCAGTCGTTCCGGGACAAGCCCATCGTGGTGACGGTCTGGGTAAAGGGCACAGCGAACGAAATACGAAATCTGGTCACCGGCGAAATGGTGCAGGCGAGCTCTCCCCAAACGGCCGCACATCCGGGGGAATATCGCGGAATTCCAGGCACGGAGCAGCGGACCAGCTTCCAAATCAAGGTGCAACCGCATAGCTTTGTGGCGTTCACTATGGCCCGCACCCAGTAACAGCGACTCGCAGCACGGATGTACGGGTTCAAATCCCGTCGGGAACGCCAAGCGTCGGCACACCCGATGCGCCTAACCACTTTTATAGGAGAGCCCATTGAGTGAGCCTTGGGAATTCAGAGTTCTATCCAAAACCGATCGCCGATCGGCGTCAGTCAACGAGCAGACACCGGAAGCAGTCCGGCTGGTTGCCGGAAGCTGAACCAGGCCACAAAAACGTAAGCGGCTAGTGGAACTAGATAGGCGACTGCTCCGCTGCCGGTGGTCTCGCCGATCCAGCCCATGAGCGGCGTGAGGACCGCCCCGCCGACAATAGCCATGACAATGAGTGAGGCCCCCAGCTTGGCGTTGGAACCGAGGTCCTTGATGCCGAACACGAAGATGGTGGGGTACATGACCGACATGAAAAAGCTGGTGAGGAAAATGGCCCAGAGTCCGATCCAGCCGGGAGCGAGAACGCCGATGGCCACAAGCGCGACGTTGCATAGGCTGTAGACGCCCATCAGCCGGCCGGGCGGAATGAAGCGCATAAGCCATGCGGAGACGAACCGTCCAATGGCGAAAGCGGCGAGGGTTCCGGTAAGCAGGTAGCCGGCGGTTTTTTCCGGCTGGTGCGCGTACTGCTGGACGTAGGGGATGAAGTAGCTCCAGGTGCCGACTTGCGCTCCCACGTAGAGGAACTGGGCGATGACGGCGAAGAGCAGATTGGGATGGCGGAGCAGCGCGGGCGAGGGAAGCGCGTGGCCCTGAGGGTTGTCTTGCTCGCCTTCGCCCGCCAAGACGGGAAATCGGGTGAAAGCGATGACGATTGCCCAGGCCCACACGATGATTCCCAGGACGACGTAGGGATGGACCACGCGCATGGTTTCCGAGTGAAGATAGGCACTGTATTCGCCGAGGGCCTTGAAATGCGCGATCTGGGGCGCAGTCAATTCGATTCCGGAAAAGATGAACACAGTGCCGAGAAGGACCCCCGCGATGGAGCCGAGCGGGTTAAAGGCCTGGGAAAAGTTCAGGCGGCGCTCAGAGGTTTCCGGCGGCCCGAATTGCGCGATGAAGGGATTGGCGGCGGTTTCAAGAAATGAAAGGCCCGCAGCTACGATGAAGAGCGCGATGAGGAAGAAGGAATACCGGTCGACAATGGCCGCGGGCCAGAAGAGAATGGCCCCGGTCCCGAAAAGCGCCAGCCCGGTCAGAAATCCGGTCTTATAACCCGAACGGCGCATGAGCATCGCGGCAGGGATGGCGAAAACGAAATAGCCAAGATAAAAGGCGAACTGCACCAGTCCCGCCTGAAGCCGCGAGAGAGCGAAGGACGTCATGAACTGGCGAATGAGAACGTCGTTCAGGTTGTTGGGCACGGCCCAGAGGAAGAAGAGTCCCGTGACGAGGAAGAAGGGAAATAGTTGACCAGTTGGCAGGAAGGATTTTGCTGACGATGGAGTGGGCTTACGGCCCGCCGCGGAGCCGGCCTTAGATGCGGACATTCGTCTCTCTCCCACCTTTTCAGGGCCCGTCCAGGCGCGGCATATTCTTGCTAATTCATCCGCTGCTGCATAAAGTAAAGTCCGGGTTCAACTATTTGCAAATCATACATTGAGCTGAGAAATACCCTAAAACGGAGGAGAGGACTTCGGGAATGCGGCTGGTGAACTTCCGGAGAGGAAACCGGATTGAATTTGGAGTGGAGCGGGACGGGTTTGTTCGCTCGCTGGCGAGTGCGGGATATGGCAGCGACGCAGAATTTTTCGCCGGCGGCGCGAAGGCGCTGGAAGCGGCGCGGGCGTTGACGGCGCAGGCAGATGCGGAACAGGTCCGGTTGGAAGATGTGCAGCTTATGGCTCCGGTCCTGCGGCCCGGAAAAATTCTGTGCGTTGGATTGAACTATCGTGACCATGCGATTGAGTCCAACATGACGATACCCGAGGTGCCGACGATTTTTCTGAAGCTGCCGAACGCCGTGACCGGGCCGGATACGGAAATCATACTGCCGCAAAACTCGACCCAACCCGACTATGAGGCGGAACTGGCGGCAGTGATCGGGCGCGGCGGCAAAAACGTCAGACGCGAGGACTGGAAGCAACACGTTCTGGGCTACACGATTTTGAATGATGTGAGCGCGCGCGACGTGCAGCTTGCCACCTCGCAGTGGACTCTGGGCAAGAGCTTCGATACTTTCGCGCCGCTGGGCCCCGCGATTGTCACCACGGACGAGATCGAAGACCCGCACACACTGGACATTGAATTATCGATCAATGGCGAGGTGCTACAGCGCTCGAACACCCGGCACCTGATTTTTAAACTGCCGGACCTGATCGCGCACCTGTCTTCCGTAATTTCTCTGGAGCCTGGAGACATTATCAGTACGGGAACCCCGGCGGGCGTGGGACTGGGGCGGACGCCGAAGCGCTGGCTCAAGCCGGGCGAAACCATCACCATAAGCATCGAGCGCCTCGGCAAACTCATCAACCGCACCGTAGCGGCGTGAACACAAAGTTCTCGCTGGAAGGAAGGTCATTCTTCAAATGTCAGAATTTCGATTGGACGGCAAGACCGCCATTGTGACTGGGGCCGGCAGCGGGATTGGGCGGGCGATCGCCCAACGCTTCGCCCGCGCCGGCGCAACCCCATATTGCATCGATATCCATCAAGAGCACGTGGAAGAAACCGTTCGCCTGATTCACGAGGACTGCAACGCACAGGCGTTCGCGCGAATGTGTAATGTTACGGACGGCGCCGCATGCAAGCAGCTCTTCAGCGAGATTGCCGCGGAGCGCGGCATCGATATTCTGGTGAACAGCGCGGGCGTTTCCAATATCGGCCGTCTTGAAAACACTTCGGAAGAAGACTTCGAGCGGCTGTTTCGAGTCAATGTAAAAGGCGTCTACCTGTGCATGAAAGCCGCGATTGAACCCATGAAGCGTAGCGGAGGAGGCGTCATTCTCAATCTGGCCTCGGTCGCCGCAACCACTGGGCTGAACGATCGTTTTGCATATTCAATGACCAAGGGCGCGGTCCTTTCGATGACGCTTTCCGTAGCGAAAGACTATCTGGAGGACAAGATTCGCTGCAATTGCATTTCCCCGGCCCGCATTCACACACCCTTTGTCGATGCGTATCTGAAGCAGCATTACGCGGGTCGCGAAGAGGAGATGTTCACCCAACTCTCGCGGGTGCAGCCGATAGGGCGAATGGGTACGCCGGACGAGGTCGCATCCCTGGCGCTATTTCTCTGCTCGGAAGAGGCGTCCTTCCTTACTGGCGCGGACATTCCGTTGGATGGCGGCTTTTTTAACCTGCGATAAGTGTCTGGAGGGGACGGGCTTGGACCTGGGGCTGAAAGACAAAGTTGTGGTGATTACGGGCGGCGCTATGGGCATTGGGGCCGCCATTTCCGAGGCCTGCGCGGGTGAAGGCGCAATTCCGGTGATGGTGAACCACGACTCGGAAGCTGCCCAGAGTTTCGCCGCACGGCTGCGGGACGCTGGAAGCCGCTGCGAACTGCTGACTATTGACTTGCGGGAACCGGATTCGTGCAGGGAGGCAATTGAAGAGACCCTCCGACGCCGCGGGCGGATCGACGCGCTCGTGAACAACGCAGGGACCAACGACAAGGTCGGTCTGGAGCACGGGACGCCAAAGGCTTTTATAGACTCGATACATCGAAACCTGTGGCATTACTACTCCATGACCCATTACGCGCTGCCCTCGCTGAAAGCGGCGCGTGGATCGATTGTGAACATCAGCTCGAAGACGGCAGTAACCGGACAGGGAGGGACGTCGGGTTATACCGCGTCCAAGGGCGCGCAACTTGCGCTTACCCGGGAGTGGGCGGTGGAACTGCTGCCCTATGGGGTCCGGGTGAACGCGATTGTTCCGGCAGAGGTGATGACGCCGCAGTACGGGAAATGGATTGCCACGTTCCCGAATCCCGAGGAGAAGCTGCGCAACATCACCAGTAAAATTCCATTAGGCAAGCGGATGACTGACGCTGCGGAGATTGCGAGCATGGCGGTATTCCTGCTCTCGGAAAAATCCGGACACACGACGGGGCAACATCTCTTTGTCGACGGCGGCTATGTACACCTGGACCGGGCCCTTATCTGAAATCTGCTCCAAGGATCTGACCATGCCTGACACCCGATTGCGCATTGCCGTACGCGAATTCTCCGACTTCGAAAATGCTCTCGCTGAGCAGATAGCTCTCTATCGCGATTTGCACCCGGCGATTGAGTTTGAAGCCGTACCCCTTGATCTGCACGCGCTTCACTCCGAATTGTTTGAAAAGAGCGGCCTGCGCTCTGGCGCTTGGGACGTCGCCCACATCAGCACTGACTGGCTGGCGGAAGCGGTCGACGAGGGAATTTTGGAGGAACTCACTCCCTGGCTTCACCGCATCCCCGTTCCCGACTGGCCGCAGGGGTGGTCGCGCTCAATTGTCGAACCGCTTTATTTCGACGAGAAGCTCTATTGCCTCCCTTGGCACGACGGCCCGGAGTGCCTGATGTACAGGCGCGATCTGTTTGAAGATCCCGCGGAGCAGGCCTCATTCCGCAATCGCTACGGTTACGAGCTTAAGCCGCCTGTCACCTGGAACCAATTCACCGATGTCGCCCGCTTCTTTACGCGCCCACGTCAGAACCTTTACGGAACCATGTTCGCCGCCTTCCCCGATGGCCATAACACGCTCTATGATTTCGCTCTCCAACTCTGGAGCCGGGGCGGAGAATTGTATGCGCCGCTGGATGCGCCCGAAGCGATTGCCGCTCTGGATTTTTACCGCGACACAATTCGCGACACGGAGTTGTGCTATCCCGACGCGGAGAAGCTTGATTCCACGCGGTCGGGTGATGTGTTCCTTTCCGGGGCCGTCGCGATGATGGTGAACTGGTTTGGTTTCGCGGCGCGTTGCGACCGGCCCGGATCTCCCCTTCGCGGCAAAGTCTCGATTGCGCCGATCCCCTCCAACCCTGGAAATCCGTCAGTGTCGTTGTCCGTGTTCTGGACACTTGGCATCGGCTCGGGATCGAAACACAAGGAGCAAGCTTACGATTTCCTGCACTTCCTGACGCAGCCGGAGCTTGATAAAAAAATGGTGCGCCACGGGACGGTCGGCGTGCGTCTTTCCACATGGCGCGATCCCGAAGCCCAGCAGAACACTCCCGTCTATAGCAAAATCGAAGAGATTTCACTCGGCGCGCGCACTTTGCCGCGCAGCCGCAATCTGCCCGCATTCGCCGCGTGTGTGAATGACGTCGTCACCACTGCGCTCACAACCAAGCGGCCATCTGCTGAAATCCTGCTTGACGCCCAGCGGCGCATCGCTGCTAAGCGAATCACGTTTCGATAAAGCAAGGGCTACCGTAAGTTCACACTTAGAGAGAGGTTCGATTGAGCGGTCTGAAGATTACAAACGCGCGCGTGATTGATCTACGCTTTCCCACCTCGCGCGAGAATATTGGCTCCGACGCGGTCAACACTGATCCGGATTATTCGGCAGCCTACTGCATTCTGGAAACGAACAATGGGCCGAAAGGATACGGCCTCACGTTCACGCTGGGGCGCGGAACCGAGCTATGCGTCGAGGCCCTTCGCTATCTATCGCGGTTTGTTGTGGGGCGTAATTTGTCTTCCATCACGGATGACCTCGGTGCGTTTTACCGGCAGCTTACGTCGGACACGCAGTTTCGCTGGCTGGGGCCGGAAAAGGGGGTCATCCATCTGGCGACGGGGGCGCTCATCAATGCGGTGTGGGACCTGTATGCGCGAGTAGAGGGTAAGCCGCTGTGGAGGCTGCTGGCCGAAATGGACGCGGAGGAGATTGTTCGCGCCATTGATTTTCGCTACATCACTGACGTGCTTACGCCGGAAGAGGCCCTGGCTCTTCTTCGCGAGCGCCGCGCCGGTATGGAGTACCGCCTGGCCCAACTTCAAAAATCAGGCTATCCCGCCTATACCACTTCTACCGGATGGTTCGGCTTCAGCGATGAAAAAATTCTGCATCTGTGCGATGAGGCTCTGAGTGAGGGCTGGACCCACTTCAAGCTGAAAGTAGGCGGCAAACCGGAAGATGATTTGCGGCGGGCGAGACTGATGCGAGAAAGGATTGGGCCCGACAACAAATTGATGATGGACGCCAACCAGAAATGGGACGTTCAGGAAGCGATTGAGCGAACGACGGAGTTGGCCGAAGTGAATCCGTGGTGGATGGAGGAGCCAACCAGTCCAGACGATATTCTGGGTCACGCGCGCATCCGGCGGGAAACAAAGATGAGGATCGCCACGGGTGAGCACTGCCACAATCGCGTGATGTTCAAGCAACTGATGCAGGCGAACGCAATCGACGTGTGCCAGATCGACAGTTGCCGTCTCGCCGGAGTAAATGAAAACCTCGCGGTCATGCTGATGGCGGCGAAATTCAACATCCCCGTGTGCCCCCATGCAGGGGGTGTGGGGCTTTGCGAATACGTGCAGCACCTTTCAGCGTTCGACTATCTGCGGGTCTCGGCGACCCTAGAAAACCGGGTCACGGAGTATGTGGGTCACTTGCACGAACACTTTGCCGATCCGGTGAGGATTCGCAACGCGCACTATCTGCTGCCGGAAAAGCCCGGCTACAGTGCTGAGATCTACCCCGAGACCCTGCGGGAGTACAGCTATCCTGACGGGCCGGTCTGGAATCCGGCTTACAAATAAATCAGACCAATACCACATCCAGAAACCGTGGCCCGTGGACGCCCCGGATGCGCGTCATCTCGATGTCGGCCGTTGCCGACGGGCCGGAAACAAACGTCAGTGCATCCGTTGCAAGTGACTGGAGACGCGCAAACGCTTCCGGCACGGTTTCGACCACTTGGTCCTCGCGGACAACGCACAGAAGTCGGTCCGGCAAAAGCGTCAGCTTGCGCGCATCCTTTAGCACGATTGTTCCGGTATGTGCGATGGCGACTTTACAGGTAACAATCGCGCCTTCCGCCTTGTCCATGGCGTCAACTTCCGCGTCCGCTTCCGCTCGCCAACTAAGACCGTCCGGCAGCCATTCCTTCGGAAAAGCATTTGCTACCAACGCCGAGTGCTGGCCATGTTCGGCGAGCGCGATGCGAATAGCCTCCGCAACTGTCATTGACGATGCCTGGTGTACACGTGCATCGTACTCGCGCAGACGCTCTGCGAAAGTCTCGAGGATTGCAGCGCGGTGCTTACTTGCGGACTGCTGATATTCGCGTGAAATTGCAGCATAATCCGCGACCTGCGACCTCGCCTGTACAGACGAATTGGCCTTTTGAATGCGGTCGAAAATTGCGGAGCGCGCGGCGCTGGTTGTCTCAGTCATTGCTGTTGCCTTTCTCGCGCCCCCGCCACCAATTTCGGAAGGTCTGGCTGGGCATGGGGCGCAGATCGCGCACCGCGGTCCAGTTGCCCAACATTCCGGGCAGATGGTGGATCCAACCTTGGGAAATGAAGGGCCATTGCGCGATCCGCCCCAGGCGCTGCGCGGCCTCAAAGCGGCGGCGGGTGGCGAAAACGCGGGCCATTGCTTTCATGCCGATGGCTTCCAGGCTCGCGCCGCTCTGCTGCTCCCGCACTACGCGCCCGCGCAGGTGAATGAGAACTTCCGGGATGTTGATCTTGACCGGGCACACCTCGTAGCAGGCCCCGCAAAGTGAGGAAGCATAGGGCAGCGACTGCGAGTGTTCCATGTCGAATAACTGCGGCGTCAGGATGGCTCCGATGGGCCCCGCGTAAATCGAGCCGTACGCATGGCCGCCGGTCTGCCGATAGACCGGACACGTGTTCAGGCAGGCCCCGCAGCGGATGCAGTGCAGCGTCTCTCGCGACTCGTGGTCGGCGAGAATGCGGGTGCGCCCGTTGTCCAGCAGAACAACATGGAATTCACGCGGCCCTTCGTCTGGGTGAACGCCGGTCCAAAGCGAATTGTAGGGATTCATCCGCTCGCCGGTAGCGGAGCGGGGCAGCAGTTGCAGAAATACTTCAAGGTCGCGGAATGTCGGGATGACTTTTTCGACGCCGGCAATTGTGATGAGCACATCCGGCAGCGTGAGGCACATACGCCCGTTGCCTTCCGACTCCACCACGCAAACGCCTCCCGTTTCCGCAATAAGAAAGTTGGCCCCGCTGAAGCCGATTTTCACCTTCAGGAACTTCTCGCGCAGATAGCGCCGCGCCGCGTCGGTGAGGTCTTCCGGCCTGTCTCCCAGTTCCTTCAGCCCCATGGCTTGCATAAAGATTTCGCGCACCTGGCGCCGGTTCTTGTGCAGCGCCGGAACCACAATGTGCGAAGGCTGGTCGTGACCGAGTTGAATAATCATGTCGGCCAGATCGGTCTCATGCGGGTGAATCCCGTTCGCTTCAAGCGCGCGGTTCAGGCCGATTTCGTCGGAGGTCATGGTCTTGACCTTGATGATCTCCCTGCCACCCTGCCGCTGAATCAGACCAACAATAATGCGGTTGGCCTCGTCGGCGTCGGCGGCCCAATGCACATGGCCTCCAGCGGCGGTGCAGGCCGCTTCAAATTGATCGAGATAATGGTCCAGAAATCGCAGCGTGTGCGCCTTGATCGCGCTGCCCGCATCGCGCAACTGTTGCCAGTCGTGCTGCTCGGCGACTACATGCGAGCGCTTCTGAGTGATGACATCCGTGGCGTGGCGCACATTTGTGCGAAGCTGGTCATCCTTCAGCAGCATGTGCGCCGCTTTCTGAAACGATGGGGCCTCGGCCGCTTCTCCTACGCGAATGCTCACGCCATGCCCTCTTCCGTTGCCGCAAGAATCTCCGCCAGATGCACAGTCTTGGTTCCCGCGCCCTGACGATGTAGGCCGCCAAAAATGTGCATCAGACAGGAATTATCGACCGCCGTGCATACCTCGGCGCGCGTGTTCACCACGCAGCGCAGCTTGTCTTCCAGCATGGCGGCGGAAACCTCGCCGTTCTTTACGGCAAACGTGCCTCCGAAGCCGCAACACTGGTCGATTCTTTCCAAATCCACCAACTTGATACCGCGCACTTTGCGCAGCAGGCGCATAGGCAGGTCGCCCAGATGGAGGCTCCGCAACGAATGGCAGCTCGCATGGTACGTCACCCGATGCGGGTAGTATGCGCCCACGTCTTCCACACCAAGCTTGTTGACCAGCAGCTCCGTCAGCTCAAAGACGCGTGGCAACAGGTCTTCCACGTCTCTCACGAGCGCAGCGTCGCCAGCGGCCTCGGCCATTTTGGAGTAGTGGTCGCGAATCATCGCGACGCACGACGAAGAGGGAATGCAGACGGCTTCCGCATTTTTGAAGACTTCGACGAAGCGGCGCAGGAGCGGCATGGCTTCCGGCTGGTAGCCGGTGTTGTAGTGCATCTGGCCGCAGCACGTTTGCTCAAACGGAAACTCGACCTGATGGCCCAGCCGCTCCAGCAGCCGGACCACGCTTTTGCCGGTCTCCGGAAACAGTGTGTCGTTATAGCAGGTAATAAACAGGGAAATTCGCATTGATCGCGGGAAATTGCCTCTCACATCCATCATAGGTGTCCGTGCCGTTCGACAATGCGGCAAAAAATAGCGGCGCCAACATATATATTGTTTGGGCGGGAGTCCAGAGCAAGCAACGGAGGCGAAAGATTGATGAAAGCGCGCAGAGAGTTTCTCAAGATGGCGGGGGCAGGAGTAGCGGGAGCCGTAGCTATGGGCGCTCCGTCCGGCATGAGGGCAATGGCGGAACATCCTTCCGCAATGGCGGAACAGAACCCTTCCAGCGGAGTACCGACGCACACCCCGGCAATTTTCGAGGCGAGGGCTTTCGGAGCCAAGGGCGACGGCAACACCATTGACACGCCCGCGATTAACCACGCCATTGCGGCGGCGGCTGCCGCTGGCGGAGGCACAGTTCACTTCGCGGCAGGACAATACCTCTGCTACTCCATTCGGCTTAAGAGCAACGTGGCGCTGCATCTCGATCAGGGGGCGGTGATCATCGCCGCCGATCCGCTGCCCGAAAATCAGCCCGGAGGCTACGATGATCCGGAACCGAAGCAGCCATGGGAAGCGTATCAGGACTTCGGCCACAACCATTGGCACAACAGCCTTATTTGGGGCGAAGGCCTGCACGATATCTCCATCTTCGGCTCAGGCCGCATCTGGGGACGCGGCCTCGTTCGCAGCAATGGCCCCACCAGCCGTGAGCCAAAAGGCGGCCGCATCAATGGAGTCGGCAACAAATCCATCAGTCTGAAAAATTGCCATAACGTAACCCTGCGCGGCTTTCAGATCCTCAAAGGCGGCTGGTTCGGGGTCCTCGCTACCGGCGTCGACAACCTCACCATCGATGGCCTTACCATCGATACCAACCGCGACGGCATGGATATTGACTGCTGCCGCAATGTGCGAATCTCTAATTGCGCCGTGAATTCCCCATGGGACGATGCCATCGTTCCCAAGAGCAGCTACGCGCTGGGTTACGCGCGCTCAACCGAGAACCTGGAGATCACCAACTGCTACGTTACCGGAGCGTACCAACTCGGCACCATGCTCGACGGAACTTGGAAGAAGTTTCCGGCTGACGCGAGGGTCTCGCGAATCGGCAGGATCAAGCTAGGCACCGAATCCAACGGCGGCTTCAAGAACATCACCATCTCAAACTGCGTCTTCGAGGGCTGCCAGGGTCTCGCGCTGGAAACCGTGGACGGTGCGCTGCTGGAAGATGTAACCATCACCAACATCACAATGCGCGATATTGCCTCCGCCCCCATCTTCATGCGCCTGGGCAGCCGCCTGCGCGGGCCTGCGGAATCCACGAAAACCGGAGCGCTGCGGCGCGTCATCATCAGCAATGTTGTCTGCTCGAATTCAGCCTCCCGGCTGGGCTGCGTTATCAGCGGCGTGCCGGGACACGAGATTGAGGACATAAAGCTGCACCACATCTATATCCAGCATCAGGGAGGGGGCACAAAAGAGCAGGCCGCCATCGTTCCTCCCGAAGATGAGCATAAGTACCCCGAGCCGGATATGTTCGGCGCTATGCCGTCGCAGGGCTTTTACCTGCGTCATGTGAAAAACATTGAGTTGAGCGATATCGAAATCACCGCGATCTCCCCAGACGCGCGTCCCGCCTTTGTGCTCCAGGATGCGGACGTCGTGGACTTCTTTCATGTGAAGACGCCCGCCGGAACGCCCGCCATTGTTCTTCACGACAGCAAGGATGTGCAGGCGCGATGGGTCCGGGGAGTGAAAGACGGGGCGCTGGGATGAAATTGTTGCTTCACTGCTTAAGTCTGCCGATGGCAACGCTGGTAGGCAGTGCGTAACTGCAATTGACACGGTTTCCACCTTGCCGCTGCGCGTCTTGTCCTATACATGGGCAGTACCCCGTTTAGCCTGTAGAATCGTCTGTTCTGTTGAGGCCTTTTTATGGCATTTGACGCACCCACATCCCGCACCCGTATCAACCGGCTTCCCAAGCGCGGCGACTACTCGCGGGAGACGATTTACGGGATTCTCGATGCGGCCTTTCTCTGCCATGTGGGCTTCGTGGTGGAGGGTCAGCCGTATGTGATTCCGACGGGCTACGGACGCGCGGGAGACACTCTCTACCTGCATGGCTCGGCGGCGAGCCGCATGTTGCGCACGCTGGCCGGTGGTGTGGACATATGCGTGACCGTAACGCTGCTGGATGGCATTGTGCTAGCGCGCTCGGCGTTCAATCACTCGATGAACTACCGTTCGGTCGTGATGCTGGGGCGGGCGACTCCGGTGGAAGGCGATGCAGAGAAGACCGAGGCGCTGCGCGTCGTTTCTGAACAAATAGTCCCCGGCAGGTGGGAGCAAGTCCGCAAGCCATCAGTGCAGGAACTGAAGGCCACAGCGGTGCTGGCGCTGCCGATTGCGGAAGCTTCGGCCAAGATTCGCACCGGGCCTCCCGTGGACGAGGAGGAAGACTACGCGCTGGACGTGTGGGCGGGTGTGCTTCCGCTAGCGATGAAGACGGGAGCGCCGGTTCCCGATCCGAGACTTGATCCGAAGTGCGCGAAGGTCCCGGAATATCTGGAGAGAGCGCGGCGAAAGCAAAGCTGACTCAGCTCAAGAAAAACGCCCCGAACCGATGTGAGGCGGCGCGGGGCGTCTTGGTTAACGAGCAAACCAGGGCAGAATTTAAAACTGGTTCCAGAGGAACTGGTTGTAGACCTCGTGGTGGAACTGGACTTCCGAGGGCTTGACGTAGGTCCCCAGCAGTCGCGGGCAGCGGTCGGCGGAAGCCTGTTTGAGGTCGGCGAAGCGCGCCTTTACGTCCTCGCCCAGCAGCTTGGTGGTCCAGGCCGAGTTGCGGAAGTGCTCCATCGCGGTGTAGACGTTGTCCGGTAGGTAGCGCTCCGCCTGGCGCAGGTTGGCGACCTTCGCGGTCTCGCCGTCGAGTCCCGACTTGAACAGCGAGTAGAGAACCAGATAGGGGTTGGCGTCCGGTGCGACGGAACGCACTTCGACTCGCGCCGATTTCTCATTCCCGATGGGAATGCGGACCATGGAGCCGCGATCCACGGCGGAAGCCTTGATCTGGTTCGGCGCCTCGAAGTGAGGGTCGAGGCGGCGATAGGCGTTCACGCTGGAGTTGAGCAGCAGGCAAATGTCATTGCCATGGGTCAGAATACGGTCGACAAATTCCCATGCGAAGTTGGAAAGCTTTTCCTCGCCTTTCGCGTCCCAGAAAATATTCTTGCCGTTCTTGCTGATGGAGACGTTGGTGTGCATGCCGCTGCCGTTTACGCCCACCACGGGCTTGGGCAGAAAGCTGGCGGTCATGCCCATTTTGGTGGCCACTTGGCGGCAGATGAGCTTGTAAAGCTGGATCTGGTCGGCGGCGGTTATCACTTCGCCATAGCTGTAGTTGATCTCGAACTGCGAAGGCGCGACCTCGGGGTGGTCCTTCTCGTTCTGGAAGCCCATGGCGCGCTGGATTTCCGCCGTGGTGTCGATGAAGGTGCGCAGCGGGTCGCCGGGCAGCGAGTGGTAATAGCCGCCGGTGTTGACGTACTCAAAGCGATGGGTCTCGGAAAAATGGCGTTCGGCGTTGAGCCCGTTAAAGAGGAATCCTTCGATTTCATTGGCGGCATTCAGCGTGTAGCCGTGCTTCTCATGCAGCCCGTCGGCGTAGGTCTTGAGCACTCCGCGCATGTCGCCGGAGTAGCCGTCGCCGTTCTTGTCGATGACTTCGCCGAAGACCAGCACCTTGCCCGCTCCGAAGATGTCGGCGGGCGCGTAGTAGAAGGCGCTCCAGTCGATGCCCAGGCGAAGGTCGCTTTCGCGCTGCGCGGTAAAGCCGCGGATCGACGAGCCGTCGAAGGTGAGGTTGTCGTAGCTGCTGATCAGGAACTTCTTGTCGTAATCCAGCATGTGCAAGCGGCCTTCAAGGTCGCTGAAGAAGACGGTGACGGCCTTGATGCCCTTCTGGTCGGTCAGATACTTCAGCCGCTCTTC
>JAICYR010000257.1 GCA_025934135.1 Acidobacteriaceae bacterium
ACGGCCGAGGTCGGTAGCCAGTGCCGCAAGCAGGAGCAAGACTCGCCGGAGCCCGAGTTCGCGCCCGTCCGGGTGAAACCACTCCTGCTCCGTGTGGGCGCCGGCGCCGTGCCCACCTGTGCCGATGGAGAGAGCCGGCAAGCCCAGCGAGAGCGGCAGGTTCGCATCGGTAGAAGCACAATTGACTCGCGTACGGATCTGCAAATGTGAGTCCACTGCCTGGATAGTGCGCAAGAGCGGCGAGCCCGGGGCAAGCTTCCCGCCGGGACGCCATCCGAGTTCCTTGATTTTGGCGCTAATCCGCGAAGCGCGCGCCCGATGGTTTTCAAATTCGAGCGCCTTTTCCACGGAGGTCGTCAGAAGCCCGGCAAGCTCCTGAAGCACTTCCGGATCTTCCGACCGCAAGTCCAATTTCGTAAGGCAGCTAGCGGGAATGGAGTTAATGCTCGCTCCACCCTCGATGATGCCGAAATTATAGGCGAACCGGGCTGCCGCGCCCTCCGTTCGCAATTCGGCTCCTTGCGCGAACGCGGTGATGGTGTGTCCGGCTGCATGGACGGGATTGGCGTTTCCCTGGTCATTCCAGCTATGCCCGCCCGACCCGTGAAACGTCACCTCAAAACGCCGGCTGGAGAGGGCCTGCACCGTAATATGCTCGAGCGAAGGGCCATCCAGCACGATAAAGGCGCGAACTCGCTCCGACCACGCATTCTGCCGGCACAGATAACGCATACCGCTCAGGTTGCCTTCGCCTTCCTCGCCCACATTGGCGACAATGAGCACTGAACGGGCCAGTTCCTCCAGGCCGGGCGTTTCGGCCAGCACCCGCGCCAGCGCCAGCAGCGAAGCCAGCCCGGAGCCATTGTCGGATACGCCAGGACCATGAAAACGTCCATCCGGCGAAACCATGATGTCTTCCGGACGGTTGGGCGAAAGCACCGTATCCAGGTGCGCCGTTACAGCCAGAAGCGGCCGGCCTGCGGATCCTGGAAACGTGGCAAGCGCGTTTCCGGCGCGGTCTAGCGTTGATTCCCACCCGAACGAACGCATTCGTTCGCTAAACCAGTTTGCGCGCTTCTCCTCGAAAAATGTGGGAGCCGGAATCCGGCAAATGGCGAGGTGTTGCTCGTTGATCCACTGACGCTCGCGCGCAAACCACCGCTGTGCCTGGAATAACGGGGCCTGGTCCGCCAGTTCGGATATGCGGCGCGTGTCAGGTGATGCGCGGCGCCCCAGGCCCAGCAGAGATTTAGTTTGCGTGGCCAAGCCGTGAAACCTAAGGATAACGCGCCGAATGGAAACAAGACAGAGCGATGCCGGGACTCCCTGCAGCGCCCGATTGCGGGTGCTGGCGTCTTCTTCTGCTGCTAGAATCGGGGTTCGCGACCATGAAATCGGTATTCGCTGCCCTGTTGCTCGGCCCGCTGTTGTTTGCGGCCACGGCGACGAAAAGCAAAAGCACCTCTCGGAGCTCTTCGAGCAAAGCCAAAACCGCCAGCCACAGCACGAACAGCAGCAAGAAGACCCGGCACACAGCGCGAAAGCGGCGCCCTGCCCGGCCGGCTCGTCAAATGCAGCCCACTGCCGACCGGTACAAAGATATTCAGCAAGCGCTCGCCGACAAGGGATACTTCAAAGGCGATGTCACCGGGAAGTGGGGGCCGGATTCAAGCGATGCGCTGCAGCGTTTTCAAACCGACAACAAGCTGCCGAATGACGGAAAGGTCAATTCGCTGTCGCTGATCCAACTTGGCCTCGGCCCTAAGCGTGATCCGATTAAGCCTGTGGCAACACCCCCGGTGACCCCCGTGGTTCCTACATCACCGAGCCCCGGCACGCCTTCTGTCTCGACTTCGCCGACCCTCACTCAACCGTAACCGCAGCAGAAAGAGGACAACCAGATGACCATAGGGGTTCCTCTAGAAATTAAGGACCATGAGACTCGCGTCGGCTGTGTTCCGAGCATGGTCACCACCCTTCGGGAGCACGGCCACGAAGTACTGGTCGAAGCAGATGCTGGAACCGGCAGTTCCATTCCGGACCATGAATATGAAGAGGCGGGCGCACGCATTGTCAGCGGAGCCGCGGATGTATGGGCCACGGCAGACCTCGTCGTGAAGGTAAAGGAGCCGCAGCCCTCTGAATACAAGTTTCTTCGCGCGGGGTTGACGCTGTTCACCTACCTTCACCTGGCGCCTTTGCCTGACCTGACTGATGCGCTGGTCGGGGCGCGCGTGAACGCGGTCGCGTACGAAACAATTCGCGAGGACGACGATTCGCTGCCGCTCTTGACTCCCATGAGCGAGGTGGCGGGCCGGATGGCCGTGCAGGTCGGAGCGCAATATCTTGAGAAACCGAACGGCGGGCGCGGTATTCTGCTCGGCGGCGTGCCCGGCGTGGCTCCGGCAAATGTCGCGGTGATTGGCGGCGGCACTGTCGGGCACAACGCCATCAAAATGGCGTGCGGCCTGGGCGCGAACGTGACGGTAATCGACCGCAATATCAACCGCTTGCGCGAACTCGACGACATCTATTCGAGCGCGGCCCTTACGCTCGCTTCGAACACGTACACGATTCGCGAGGCGGTTCGTACGGCGGACCTGGTGATCGGGGCGGTGTTGATTCCCGGCGCTTCGGCGCCGAAGTTGGTGCGGCGGGACATGATCGCGTCGATGCGTAAAGGCGCAGTTGTGGTGGATGTCGCCATCGATCAAGGCGGATGTTTTGAGACCTCGCATGCCACGACGCACACCGACCCGATTTACTACGTGGACGGAGTGCTGCACTACTGCGTGTCGAACATGCCCGCGGCCGTTCCGTACACTTCAACTTTCGCTCTGACGAATGCGACGGCTCCTTACCTGTTCGCTCTTGCCAACAAAGGACTGGAGCGGGCTTGCGAGGAAAATGAGGCGATTGCGGAAGGCGTTAACACCTACCAGGGAACGATCACGTATGCGGGTGTAGCTGAGTCACAGGGAAAACCCTGGCGGAAGCTGACAGCGGTGCTGTAACAGTCACGGCGCTAATGAACACCAGCGAGGCACTCCCCGCTACAGATTGCGCATTTCTTGCAGGTAAACCGGCATGCCCGCATCGCGTGGTGTCTGAATTTTGCGGGCGAGGGCTAGCTGACGGAGCCTTTCCGGGCCTCCTTTACGCTTCCTTTTTCGCTTGTTCAAACAGGAAATCCAGCGTTTTTTGCGACCGGATGTTGTCGGCAACGCGACCGAGGGAGCCGTCCTTTTGAAGACGGTTGCGCACTGCCGGAACGGGCTCGCGCTCATGCCGCGCGATGTGCTGCAGTTCGTGA
>JAICYR010000182.1 GCA_025934135.1 Acidobacteriaceae bacterium
ACCCTCGCCGAGCATGGTGGTGCGGCCCGCGGTCCCGGCCATGAGGAAGCCCTTGCCGCGCGAGTCGGCGAAGGCCCAGATCAAGTCTCCAACGCGCTGGAACCCGAACATGGAGTAGTACATGAAGAACGGAATCATGGGCACGCGGTAGTTGGAATACGCGCTTCCGGCGGCGGTGAAGGAAGCCATGGATCCGGCTTCGGTAATTCCCTCCTCCAGAATCTGGCCGTCCTTCTCCTCGCGGTAATAAAGGAGCATGTCCACATCGTGCGGCTTGTACTTCTGGCCTTCAGGAGCGTAGATGCCAACCTGGCGGATGGCCGATTCGAGGCCGAAGGTGCGGCCCTCGTCGGGCACGATGGGCACAATCAGCTTGCCAATCTCGGGGTCCTTCATCAGGTGCCGCAACATGCTGACGAATCCCATGGTGGTGGAAACGGCGCGGCCACGGGAGCCGTCCGTCCACTCCTTGAAGTAGTCGAGCGCGGGCGCCTTGAAGTCGATGGTCGGAACCTCGCGGTGCGGCATATAACCGCCGAGTTCAGCGCGGCGTTGCTTAAGGTACTGAATCTCCGGCGCATCCTCGTCGGGCTTCCACGGCTTGCCCTGCTTGGCCAGATCCTCGGGAATGGGAATTTTGAACTGCTCGACAAAGGTCGAGAGGGCGTCTTCGGAGAGCTTCTTTTCCTGGTGGGTGGCGTTGCGGGCCTGCGCGCTGCCCAGCCCGTATCCCTTGACCGTTTTGGCCAGGATGACGGTTGGGCCGCCGGTGTGCCGCACGGCCCGCTGGTAGGCGTTGAAGACCTTGCACCGGTCATGGCCGCCTCGATGCAGCTTAATCAACTGCTCGTCGGTGTAGTCCTTCACCAGTTCCAGCAGCTCGGGATATTTGCCGAAGAATTCGCGCCGCAAGTATGCGCCGTCCTTCGCTTTATAAGCCTGAAAGTCGCCGTCCACGCACTCTTCCATGCGCTTGAGCAGCAGGCCGGTGTGGTCGCGGGCAAAAAGCTCATCCCAGTCGCTGCCCCAGATGACCTTGATGACGTTCCATCCCGCACCGCGGAAGATGCCTTCCAGTTCGTCGATAATGCGCTTGTTGCCGCGCACGGGCCCGTCGAGCCGCTGGAGGTTGCAGTTGATCACGAAGATCAGGTTGTCCAGCTTTTCGCGGGAGGCGACGCCAAGAGCGCCGAGGGTTTCCACTTCATCGGTCTCGCCGTCGCCGATGAAGGCCCACACCTTGCGCGGGGTCTTCTGGATGAGGCCACGGTTTTCGAGATAGCGCATGAAGCGCGCCTGATAAATCGAGTTGAGCGGCCCAATTCCCATGGATACGGTTGGGAAGCGCCAGAAATCAGGCATAAGCCAGGGGTGCGGATACGACGAAAGCGCCGGCTCGCCGCGCAGTTCGTGGCGGAAGTTCTTCAGGTGCTGGTCGGTCAAGCGGCCTTCAAGGTACGCGCGCGCGTAGACGCCGGGCGAGGCATGGCCCTGGAAGTAGATGAAGTCTCCGGGCTGGTTTCCATAGGTGGCGTGGAAGAAGTGGTTGAAGCCGACCTCCAGCAGCGTGGCCAGCGAGGAGTAAGTCGAGATGTGGCCGCCGATGCCCGCGTCCTTTTTATTCTGGCCGTGGACCATGGCCATTGCGTTCCAGCGGATGAGGGCCTCAATGCGCTTTTCCAGAGCGCGGTCGCCCGGGTACGGCTCCTCCTCGTGCTGGGGAATCGTATTCTGGTACGGCGTGACCAGCTCGCTGGGAGGGTTCACTCCAGCCTGGCGCGCTCGCTTGCGGAGCGCGTCGAGCAACTCCGCGCCCTGCTCTGGGCCTTCACCGACGATCACGTCGTCAAAGGCTTCGATCCACTCCTGGATCTCGGATGAAAAGTCTGTCTCAACAGGGATTTCGGCTTTTGTACTCATAAAAATCTCGCGTTAGGTCCGACCTTTCAGTATAACTCGATTATTTGACGCCTTTCCTCGTCGCCGCGCGGTGACAAAAGGCACGCGAACGCTGAACGCTGATCGTCGGCAACTGATATACTCCTTTGTTTATGCGGGTCTTTGTGATACTTCCGGCGGCGGGACTGGGCACGCGCATGACGCCCGGGCACTCGCCTTCTCCTGCCCCCAAGCAGTTTCTTGAGCTACGCGGCGTGCCCATTCTGATTCACACGCTGCGCGCCTTTGCCTCCGTTCCTCAGATAACGGAAATATGTGTGGCCGTGCGCGCCAGCGAAATGGAGCGGCTGACGGCGCAGGCGCGCGAGTACGGCTTCGCCGGAAAGGTGCGCTTTGTGGAGGGGGGCGAACATCGCCAGCAGAGCGTGGCCAACGCGCTCAAGGCGATCCGGTGCGACGATGATGATGTTGTGCTGGTGCACGACGCGGTGCGTCCGCTGATCGATACGGCGACCATTGAACGCACGATTCGCGCGGTGGAGAAGCACAACGCGGCGATTGTGGGCCTGCCCGCCGTCGATACCATCAAGCAGGTGGAGCGCACGGCCGATGGGGCCATCATCACGTCGACTATCCCGCGCGAGTACATTGTGAGGGCGCAGACTCCGCAGGGCTTTCGCTGCGGGCTGCTGCGGCGCGCCTTTGCCGAAGCCGAAGCGGACGGATTCATCGGCACCGACGAGGCCAGTCTGGTGGAGCGCGCAGGCACGCAGGTGGCGGTGGTGCAGGGGTCTCCGGCGAACTTTAAAATTACGCAGCCGGGCGATCTGGAATTGGCGGAATTCTACTTAGAGCACCAGGCGGCGCAATAAGATTCGGCAGCCGGACGGACACGAACGACATGAGCATACGCATTGGATACGGCTGGGATTCGCACGCATTTAAACCCGGAGTTCCGCTGAAGATTGGCGGGCTGGCCATTGAGCATCCCGAGGGACTGGCAGGGCACTCCGATGGAGACGTGCTGCTGCACGCGATTACGGACGCGCTGCTGGGCGCGGTTTCGGCGGGAGATATCGGCAGCTTTTTTCCTCCGGGCGATCCGCGCTGGAAGAACGCGGACTCGTCTATCTTTCTGAACCTCGCGCTGGAGGAAGTGCAGAACGCGGGCTATCGCATTGTGAACGTGGACACCACGCTGGTGCTGGCCGCTCCTAAAATCAGCCCCATTGCCGGAGAGATGCGCGAGCATGTTGCCGATCTGCTGAACCTGAAACCATCCGACGTAAGCGTCAAGGCCAAGACCCCCGAAGGGCTGAACGTGGACCATGTGGCGCAGGCCCATGCCGTCGTGCTGCTGGAGAAGCAGAAAGACATGCCCGAGCTTCGCAGCATATCGGACGTGATTGAAAGCCAGAAGCAGTTGGAAGATGTGGTCCAGGACCTGGTAAGCCAGGTGCATGGAGTGGAGCCGCGCGCTGTAAGCCGGCCTCCGTTCGACACGGACGACATTACTTGATTCAATTACTCTTGAAACAGAGGGTGAAGCGCTATGAGCGAGATCATTTTCGAAGTGACGGAGGCCCCGGAGGGCGGGTTCACAGCCGAGGCCTTGGGCGAAAGCATCTTCACTCAGGCGGAGACTTGGGACGAACTGAAGGCCAATGTAAAGGAGGCGGTGCAGGCGTTTTACTTTGACGCGACCCCACCGCGCTCCATCCGGCTGCATCTGGTGCGCGATGAGGTGCTGGCCATCGCATGAAACTGCCGAGGAACCTGCATGGAGAGAGCTGGCCAAACATCTTTGCAAACGCTGGGGATACTCGAAGATCCATCAGGTGGGCAGTCACATCATCCTGCAAACTGAGCACCCGATAGCCCACCGAATCGCAATCCCGGCGCATCACCCGTTAAAAGTGGGCACCCTGAATGCCATCCTCGCCGATGTGGCGGCGCATAAGAACGTATTAAAGGAAGGTGTTCTGAAGGATTTGTAGCTTTTTTCCTTTGCAGGCGCGGCGGGCTCAGCTAGGCTTATCCCATTCATTCCTAAGTGAGGCCCGCCATGGACCAACATCAGATTCAAGCCCTTCAAGGCATCGTGCTGATCCTGATGCCAATTGTCGTGATCGTCTTCGCCGCCGTCCTGATCATTCCCTACTGGTTTATCTGGAAGAAGGCCGGCTTTACACCCTGGTTCAGCCTGCTGATGTTCATCCCGCTGGTGAACCTCATCATGCTGTACGTGCTTGCGTTTTCCGAATGGAAGGTCGTGCCCGCGCCGCAACCGGCGTATGTATACTCTCCGCCATCGGCGCTGCCGCCGCAGGGTTGAAAACCGGCTACTACTGGTCCGCCTGAGGCTCGGAATCCTGCGGTTCGCCCGGCTGCTGCGGGGGATGCTCGGGGCTGCGCGGAGGCGCGAACTTGGGCCGGTTGGTCAGAGTGAAGCCGTCCAGCGACACATAGAAATTCTGCTGCGGCAGGTCCGCTTCAAGCAGCCGTCCGTCCTGCGTGTGGAACAGTTCCACATTGATGGCGTTCTCCGCGCTGACAGTGGCGGTTGTGTGCTGGACCATAATGTCGTGGCCGCCCAGCCGACCACGCACGTCCGGCTGGCGCTGGTAAATCGTGGGGACAAGCAGGCCATTTTCCTTGGGAATCAGCGCCCATGAAACCTGCGGGTTCTCCAGCCCGATGCGCGTCAGCAGCATGTAACCGGCGGGGTCAAGATCAGGCAGCAAAGCCAGGTGTTGGTGCCGGTCCACAGTGTTCTGCGTGTTCTTGCCCTTGGCGCTCACGTTGATGTTGAACTGACGCCCCGTGGGATCGGCCTTGATTGAGACCGTAACCTCGCTGCCGTTCACGGTTCCGGTGATCTGGTCGCTCACCAGGTTCAGCGCGCGGTCGAGGTTCTGCGTGTTGGTGAAGTTGTAGTTGAGCTTGGAAAGATGCAGGTTGCCGTGCGACGTAATGGTGTAGCCGCCAGAGATAGGAGTGGCGGTGAACTCCGCCGAGCCGACGTTCTTGCTGTCCTGGGTAATGGTGTAGTGAGAAGTTCCGGCGGGAACTGAGGTCTGGGCCTGGACTATTCCAGCGGGGAGAAGCAGAGCAAGAGCAAACGAAAAGATAGAAAGACGCATTCTGGCTAGTACCCTTTCACATCTTCAAACCCAAGTTTCCACCGAAAGCTGCGGACAAAATGCAGCTTGCGCGCAAAAAGCCCGCCGGACCATTCCATCCCGGCGGGCTGTTTGATTCAAAGCGACTGAGCATCAGGCTGGTGACGGGCTGCCTTCCGGCAATCCCGGACCGCGTCCCGGCTCCGGCTTGAGCACCTGCTGTACCTGGTCACCGGTCGTAGCGCCGCCCGAGGGCTTGTTGAACGGAGGCAAATCTTTGCCTTCGATCAGCAGGCGAATCTCGTTGGCGTCGATGGTCTCGCGTTCCAGCAGGGCCGCCGACATGCGGTGCATCACGTCCTGGTGCGTGTCCAGAATTTCGTAGGCTGAACGATACGCCTCATCCGCAAGATTGCGGACCTCGGCATCGATCTGCCGCGCCGTTTCCTCGGAGAAGTCCCGGTGCTGCGCGATCTCGCGGCCAAGGAAAATCTGCTCTTCCTTTTTGCCGAAGGTCAGCGGACCGAGGCGGCTCATGCCGTACTCGCAGACCATCTTGCGGGCCAACTCGGTTGCCCGCTCAATGTCGTTGCCCGCACCCGTGGTGAGTTGCTTGAGGAAAATCTCCTCAGCGATGCGTCCGCCCATCAGAATGGCAAGCTGCGTCTCCAAATAATCCTTGGTGACGGTGTGTTTGTCGTCCACCGGCAACTGCATGGTGACGCCCAGCGCCATGCCGCGTGGAATAATCGTGACCTTATGCAGCGGATCGGCATGGCTGCGCAGCGCCGCCACGACCGCGTGTCCCGATTCATGGTAGGCGGTGACTTTCTTTTCCTCGTCGGTCAGCAGCATCGACTTGCGCTCGGCGCCCATCAGGACTTTGTCCTTGGCTGTCTCAAAGTCAATCTGGGCCACAGCCTTGCGGTTCTTGCGCGCCGCGTTCAGTGCCGCTTCATTCACCATGTTGGCCAGGTCCGCGCCGGAGAAGCCAGGGGTGCCCCGCGCCATCACACGCAGATCCACGTCCTCGGCCATAGGAATCTTTCGGGCATGGACCTTCAGCACTTCCTCACGTCCGCGCACGTCGGGGCGCCCAACCACCACGCGGCGGTCGAAGCGTCCAGGGCGCAGCAGCGCCGGGTCGAGGACGTCCGGGCGGTTCGTGGCCGCGATCATGATGACGCCCGAGTTCGGATCGAAGCCGTCCATCTCGACCAACATCTGGTTCAGCGTCTGCTCTCGCTCGTCGTGTCCG
>JAICYR010000231.1 GCA_025934135.1 Acidobacteriaceae bacterium
CGCGAAATGCGCTGCCGAAGCCTTTCGGCGATCCTCTGCGCCTGAAAAACAGGAGAAACACCATGACCGACCACGCGACCAGCAACGGCAGCTACGCCCAGAACCAGTCCGGATTGCGGCTGAAGACCGGCCTGGCCGAGATGCTGAAGGGCGGCGTCATTATGGACGTGATGAACGTGGAGCAGGCCAAAATTGCCGAGCAGGCCGGGGCGGTCGCGGTGATGGCGCTGGAGCGCGTTCCCGCGATGATTCGCGCCGAGGGCGGTGTGGCGCGCATGGCCAAGCCCAGTCTGATTAAGGAGATCATCGCCAACGTTTCGGTTCCGGTGATGGCCAAGGCGCGCATCGGGCACTTTGCGGAAGCGCAGATTTTGCAACAGCTTGGCGTGGACTTTATCGACGAGAGCGAAGTGCTCACGCCCGCCGACGAGGCTCACCATATCGACAAGCACGCGTTCAAGACTCCGTTTGTTTGCGGGGCGCGCGACCTGGGCGAAGCCCTGCGGCGCATTGCCGAGGGCGCGGCCATGATCCGTACCAAAGGCGAGGCGGGGACGGGAGACGTGGTCCACGCGGTGAAGCACATGAGGCAGATTACGCGGGAGATGAAGGCGCTGACTGTGTTGAGCGATCAGGAACTTTACCTCGCAGCCAAGCAGCACCAGGCCCCGTATGAGTTGGTGCGCATGGTGGCGAAGGCAGGCAAGCTGCCGGTGCCGAATTTCTCCGCTGGAGGTATTGCCACGCCCGCCGACGCGGCCATGATGATGCAGCTTGGGGCGGAGTCGGTCTTTGTGGGATCGGGGATTTTCATGAAGGAGCGCGCCACTCCGCTGGACGTGAGTGTGGATAAGCAGGGCCACCCCAACGATCCTGACGAACGCGCCGAAGCCGAGTCGCGCGCCAAGGCAATCGTGATCGCGACGACGCACTACAACGATCCGAAGATTCTCTCCGAAGCCGCCGAACAGGTTACGGGCTCCATGAAGGGGCTTGCCGTGGCCGCCATTGAAGAGAAGGAACTGCTGCAGACGCGGGGCTGGTGAGGGCTGGCCGCCCAGCCGATTGCGCCTTCGGCGCATCTTTACGGCCACTTCCGCTGGTCGTGGAAGAGGCATGAACAGGTCATAGAAAGCTAATGGAAGAATCCGCCAGAGTGGTCAAGCAAACTAATCGCCTGGCCGGCCAGTCCCCGCGTATTGGTGTACTCGCCCTTCAGGGCGACTTTGCGGCCCATGCTAATGCACTGCGCGAGGCGGGCGCGGAGCCGGTGCTGGTTCGGAAGGCTGAGCAATTGGCCGAGATTGACGGGCTGGTGATTCCAGGTGGGGAATCGACGACGTTCCTCAAGTTTCTGGAGCGGGATGGATTTCTCGGCGCGCTTCAGGAGTTTGTTCGCAGCAAGCCCACGTTCGGGACGTGCGCGGGCTGCATCCTGCTGGCCAAGGAAGTGAGGAACCCCTCGCAGGCGAGCCTCGGCGTGCTGGACGCGACCGTCGAGCGCAATGCCTACGGGCGGCAGATTGACAGCATGATTGAGACGGCTGATACAAAGCTTGGAGGCGGGCCGCTGGAGATGGTCTACATTCGCGCGCCTCGCATCGTGAAGGTTGGCCCCGGCGTTGAGGTGCTGGCTAAGCGCGAAGGGTATCCTGTCATGATCGAGCAGGGGAATGTGCTCGCCGCGACGTTTCATCCTGAACTGTCCGCCGACCGCCGCGTTCACGCCCGCTTTATCGATATGGTACGGGCGCACAGCGCATGTGCGCACGCCGCAAGCGGCGTAACTGAAGGTAGTTGAAGATGTATTCCGCTCTGAGCCTGCTGCTGACCGCGCGACACGTCGCGTGGATGCCGCCCGATGGCTCATTGCGCGGGCCGATTGTGGATCGGCTGATGTTCTGGAACCTGATCGCAATTATCGCGGCAGCGGTCATCTCGCACCTGTGGCTGATTTTCGCGTTGCTGCGCAGACGTTCCTCGGCGCGGAGATTTCCGAGTCCCATTCGCTGGGGGCTGGTTGGGGTTTTCTGCGTGATGTATGCATGGATGGCGCTGACGGCGCAGCGGCTTTGGGCAGCGAACCGCTTCACAGGGCCATCGCTGACGGCCATGCAGGTGGAGGTTGTGGGCGAGCAGTTCCAGTGGTACTTCCGCTATCCCGGTCCGGATGCGACCTTCGGCGCGACGCGCCCGCAACTGGTCAGCGCTGCGGCGGGCAATCCGCTGGGCCTTGACGCGCGTGATTCCGGCGGAAACGACGACGTGGTTTCGAGTGTGCTCGTCCTGCCAGCCGGGCGCGAGGTTGATCTGCAACTGCGGTCGCTGGATGTGATTCACGGGTTCTTCATTCCGGGAATGAGGCTGAAGGAAAACGCTGTGCCGGGGCTGGTGCTGCATTTGCACTTCACGCCCGAGAAGCCGGGAACGTACCCTATCCTCTGCACGCAGGTTTGCGGCATGAGTCATGCGCGCATGCAGGCGCGGCTCATGGTCCTCTCTCCGGCGGACTACACCGTGTGGCTCGACAAACGCGCGCGGGCGCGGCGGCAGCAGGAGGGCGAATGAGGAACCGCGCTCTATCCCGCATCTTCACGACTGATCATCGTCAGCTCGGAATCCTTTATCTCTATCTCGCGCTGGCGGCGGTGATTGTGGGGACGATTCTGTCGCTCATGATGCGCATCCATCGCGTATGGCCGAACATGATGGTTCCATTTGTCGGGCTCGTGAAGCCGGAAGACTATCTGGCTATGGTCACGATGCACGGCACGCTGATGGTGTTCTATGTGCTCCTCATCGCGCCGCAAGCGGGATTCGCCAACCTTGTTCTGCCGGAGCAGATCGGCGCGCGCCGCATGGCCTTCCCGCGCATTAACGCCGCGGCCTTCTGGATTTCAGTCGTTGGCTTCCTTGTCCTTATTTCCGGCGCGCACATCAAGGGCGGGTCCGCCATTTCGGGATGGTCCAGCTATCCTCCGCTGAGCGCGCTGCCCGCCGCCGGGCCTGGGCAGGGGCTGGGCATGGACCTGTGGCTCATCAGCATCGGGATTTTCTGCATCGCGTCGTGGCTGAGCGCGGTGAACATGCTGGCGACGATTCTGGGCGAGCGCCGCGCCGGAATGACCTGGTCGCGGATGCCCATGACGGTGTGGGGCTGGCTGGTCACGTCGATTCTTTCGCTGCTGATTTTTGCCGTGCTGCTCGCCGCGGCGGTTCTGCTGTTTTCCGACCGCCACTTTGGCTCAAGCTTTTTCATTCCCATGGGCGACATGATCGACGGCCGCATCGTCGGGCATGGAGACGGCTCGCCGCTGCTGTGGCTGCATCTGTTCTGGTTTTTTGGCCACCCCGGGACTTATCTTGCCGTGCTGCCCGGCATGGGCCTGGCCACTTCACTCTTCGCCAACTTCACCCGGAGGCGCGTGCCCGGATATCGCGTGATGGCCGGTGGGCTGGTCGCCATCGGCGGGCTCGGCCTGGTTGTGTGGGGACACCACATGTTCGTCAGCGGCATGAATCCCTGGGCCGGGACGGCCTTTGCGCTGACCACGATGGCCATTGCCGTTCCCAGCACCATTGAGGTCATTGGCTGGCTGGCGATGCTGTGGGGCGGTGGCCTGCGGCTGAAGACCCCTATGTTGTTCGCGCTGGGGTTTCTGTCGTTTTTCATTGTCGGTGGCCTCACCGGGCCCATTCTCGCGCAGCCCGCGCTGGACTCGTATCTTCACAACACGTTTTTTGTGGTTGGGCATTTTCATCTGGTGATGGGAATGGCCGGGGTCTTCGCGGTTTTCGCCGGGATCTATTACTGGTATCCGCTGATGACCGGGCGCATGATGAGCGAAACGCTGGGCAAGCTGCATTTCTGGATCTCGGTGATTGGCGTTTACGGCACATTTTTGCCCATGTACTTTGCGGGATTGGCCGGCGAACCGCGCCATTACGACCGCTTGGCGGGGCCAGCCACATCTTTCTCTACGCTCATCCCCCTCGAACGCGGCATCACATATTCAGGGATTGTTTTAGCGGCTGCGCAACTGATCTTCCTCTGGAACGTGTTCGCAAGCGCGCGCCGCGGCCGGGTCGCGGAAGAGAATCCGTGGCAGGCGTCCACGCTCGAATGGGCGAACGTCGCCGAGTATGGAAGGATCGAAAACGGGCCGTATGAGTATGAGTTGCAGTCCGGTGGAGAACGCTTCCATCCGCAGTGGGAGACCGCGGCCAA
>JAICYR010000289.1 GCA_025934135.1 Acidobacteriaceae bacterium
CAATCTGAATGCCCTCGCCGGTGATGATGTCAGGCCGGTTCACGCAGCCGATGATGGTTCCCGCGAGGTCGTACTCGCCATCGGCGTAGAAGCCGGGCATCTGGGCGGTCTCGCCACCGATCAGCGCGCAGCCATTGGCCCGGCAGGCCTCGGAGAGCCCGCTGACCACGGTTTCCACCATCTGGCTGTCCTGCTCGCGCAGTTTGCCGGTGGCCAAGTAGTCCAGGAAGAACAGCGGCGTGGCGCCCTGCACGGCGATGTCGTTCACGCAGTGGTTGACCAGGTCCGCGCCCACGGTGTGGTGCACGCCCAGTTCGAACGCCACCTTCAGCTTGGTGCCCACGCCGTCCGCAGAGGAGACCAGCACCGGCTGCGGAAACTTCTCGAGATCCAGAGCAAACAGCCCGCCAAAGCCGCCAATCTCCGAAAGCACCTGCTTGTTGAAGGTCTTGCGCGCCAGCATCTTGATGCGCTGCTTGGCGCGATCGCCGGAGGAGATGTCGACGCCGGCATCGGCATAGGTGACCGCGGGCTTGCTGCGCTTCTTCTCGGGGGCTGGCTCTGCGGCAGGCTTTTCTGCGGCGGTGTCGGGCAAGCCGGGTGTGTCGAGCGAATCGTCAGGCACTCGAAACTCTCTCCATGGTTCCTGTGCAGGACGAACGCACAGTGCTGGCGCGGTTGTCGGATGCTGCGGGGCTCCGGCTAAGAATTAGCCCGAACGCCGCAGAGGAGGTCGGCGAAGCATCAGTCTACCAGCGGACGATGAGGATAACGGTCTGGCGAATCGTTCAAAGCTTCTGAGCGAAGGCGGCCCTGGCGGGTTCCGGCAGTGGAAATGCATTGCCACTCGGTCCTGTCTGTGCGAGCATGGCTCGCGATTTCTAAACGGAGTTACGCATGCGATTCGCCGCGCAGACAGCACTCATTCTTCTCCCATTTACCCTCACGTTGAGCATGGCTGCCGGACAGAGCGCCCCGGCCGCCGATCTCCAGCAGGAAGCTGCCGCGGCCCAGGCGCTGTATGACCAGCAGAACTTTGTGGGCGCATTACCTTTGTATGAAGACCTTCATAACCGGGTACCCGCCAGCCTGATCTATCGCGAGCGCTTGGCAATGGCACTGATCGGCTCAGCCGCAACCAGGCCCGCAGCGGAACAGCCTGCGATACGCGACCGGGCGCGCAAGCTGCTGCTCGAAGCCCAGGCAGCCGGTGACAACAGCAATCTGCTGCAGATCATGCTGGAAAAGCTGGGTGCGAATCCCGGCGTTCCCTCGGCTCCGACATCCCCGGGAGCCGAGGACTTTGCCAACGCCGAAAAAGCGTTCTCAAACGGCAACCTCCCCGCAGCGCTCAAGCTGTACGAGAAGGCATTTGCGGAAGACCCCACGCTGTACGAGGCGCCGCTCTATGCGGGCGACTCGGAGTTCAAGCTGGGCCACTACGCGGAGGCGAATGCCTGGTATGCGAAAGCAGTCGCCGTCAATCCCGAGCGTGAGACCGCATACCGCTACTGGGGTGACTCGCTGATGAAGATGGGCGATAACGCCGCCGCGCGCGACAAGTTTATCGAAAGCATTCTCGCGCAACCCTACCAACGGACTCCGCGCATCGGTCTGCAGCAGTGGGCCAACGCGAACCACATGCGATTTCTGCCGCCGCCGATCACCCTTCCCTCCCGCGCCCAAACCGGAGGCACAGATAAAAATGGCAACCCGCAGATCAATATCAATCTCGACCCTTCGGCCATGAGCAGTCCTGCCGGATCTGCCGTGCTGGCCTACTCGATGGGTTCAGCGATCTGGCACGGAGACAAGTTTCACCAGGCGTACCCAAATGAAACGCAATACCGCCATTCGCTGGCGGAAGAGGTTGACTCCATCCACACTGCGCTTTCCGTACTGAAGGAGAGAAAGGTCAGCCCGGACACGCTGGACGCCACTTGGAAGACTTTGCTGCAACTGGACAGCGAAGGCCTGTTGGAGTGCTGGATTCTGCTGGACCACCCGGACCAGGGTATTGCGCAGGACTATCTGCAGTACCGTGCTGCCCACCGCGACCTGCTGCGGCAGTACATCGCCAAGTACGACCTGCATCCTGCGTAGCACGCCGCGAGCGTGTGGCTCCTATACTTGAAGCATGGCAGACTCCGCCGCAACCAACTTCGCGCAGTCGCGCGCACTGGAGCGCCGCGCGCTCGAGCTGTTTCCCGGCGGGGTGAACTCGCCGGTGCGTGCCTTCCGCGCCGTGGGCGGCCATCCGCCGTTCGTCTCCCGGGCCGAGGGTGCCTACCTGATCGACGCCGACAACAAC
>JAICYR010000230.1 GCA_025934135.1 Acidobacteriaceae bacterium
ATCGCCGGCCGGTCGCGGTCACCGCCAGTCGCCTGGTTGCACGGCTCAAAAAGCTCGGCTTCACTGTCCAACTCCAGCCAATCGCGGAGGCCACTTGACACCAACTTAACCAATCGTTTCTTCCTAGGAGCGAAGCGACGAGGCAATCCATGCCTCAGCGAGTGGGGAGATGGATTGCTTCGCGGAGCCTGTCATCGGGCCGCGCGTGCGCGCGGACCCATTGGCTCGCAATGACGGATTGCGGTCTACGCCAATCCGCCCTGCGGGCTGCATTCCCCGCCGATGGGGTCAGGTTCTATTCCGAAATGCGGGCCCGCACACGCTCACCGGCTTGCGTAAGAGCGCCAAGCGTCGTTCTTCCGCTCCGCGAGCATCGGAGAATGGCTTCTGCAACGCGCTTCCTGATCTCATGCGTTTCGCCACGCGGTGCCTTTGCGCATACCCGGTCGAGCGCCACCTCCATGTTGGCCAGCGTTCGAGGATCGAAGCTTCCATCAATCATGCAGATCTCCTGAAGTCGTTGCGGCGCTGCCACCCGGTGACATTTTCGGTGGCCCCAGCCGCATCATGCAAGCTGCCCTGCTCGGCCGGGGCTGTGGATAACGTGCAACAGTCGGCCGTGTTCCTGTTTCGGAACAGCAAGTTCTCTCTCCACAAGGCCCGCAGGTTGCGGTTAGCTGCGGAGGACCGGGAAGGGGCGACGCTTTCCTTTCGTATGAATTTTCAGCCCGGCAGGCCACTGGCCATACTGCCAGCGGCATTTTTCACCGCAGCGGCCAGAAGGAAGCCCCGGCGCAAACCTCCGCCGGGGCTTCTCGCACAATACCGCCCTCGACGGAGCTCTCTCCTGGCAAGGCATCCGAACCTGATCGGACGCGCCGACATCATCGACACAGACGCGGGAAGCGCATCCGTCCATGAGCTTGGTGGCGCCGGAAGCAACTCGGCTCTGCGGGGCCATGACGGTAATTTCTACGGGCGCCAACAATCTTGGCGAGCCGTTTCAGGGCGGTATCGGCATCCGTTTTGGCACGTCGGGGCTCAAGACAAATCAGTTGCCGATGGTCAGCGCGGGTGCCAGATTCAACAATGGCATCGAGGTCATTCAATGCTGGCAAACCACGCCGCCTGATCACCTCGTCACCCGGGATTCCGCTTGGCTCCGGCGTGGTCAACAGAATGGAGGAGAGGAACATGGACAGCCGTGACTACGGACACCTCAACCGCCGCACATTCCTGCAAGTGGCCGGCACGGCCGGCGCCGCCGCCGGGCTGGCAAGCGCGCCCGGAGGAAGAGCCTTGGCGCAGGCGGCCGAAAAGCCGAACGCCGCCGAGATCATTCAGGGCAAGAGTCCGGAAATGATCGTGTACAACGCCAAGCTCGGGGTCATGGGAACGCCATTGAACATGCTGCGCGAGCACCGTTTCACGCCGGCGGAGATTCTTTACAACCGGACCCATTTCCCGGTCGATGGCGTCAACAAATGGGTGGCAACCACCGCGCCGGCGGATCGCGAGACGGTCCAGAACTGGACCATCCTGGTGTCCGGGTTGGTGCAGCGGCCGAAAACGCTCAAGGTCGCCGACCTGGAGCAGATGGATCTCGTGAAGCGGATTTCGGTCATGCAGTGCGCCGGCAATGGGCGCTCCTATTATTGGGCCAAGGCCAAGACGCCCGGCTCAGGCTGGGAGCATGGCGGTATGGGTAACCTGTCCTGGGAAGGCGTACTGCTGAAGCCGTTGCTGAAAAGCCTCGATCTCAGCCCGAGCGACAGCGTGAAATTCCTCACGACCAACGGCAAGGACGTCCCGCCGGTCAAGGGTGGCGCGGACATGATAAAAAGCGTTCACTTGGCGTTCCCGCAACTCGACGATGCCATTCTGGCCGTGCGCATGAACGGCAAGCCGATCCCCACCATTCACGGCGGCCCGGTTCGCCTGATCATCCCCGGCTACTACGGCAACATGTGCGTGAAATGGGTCACCGACTTGATGCTGATGGACGAGCCCACCCCCAGCGCCATCATGCAGAAAACCTACCGGATGCCGCTCATGCAGGTGGAGCCGGGCAAGTTCACGACCCAGAACCTGACACGCGAGAACAGCGACCCCACCTACGGCTTCCGCATCATGAGCGTGGTCTTCGCGCCGCTTCGCGGGCAGACGGTGAAGGCGGGCGAGGTGGAGTTGAAGGGGGTGGCCTGGAACGATGGCGTGGTGCCGTTGACCCAGGTCCGGATTTCGCTGGACCAGGGCAAGTCCTGGCAGGAAGCGGAGGTAGACAATTCCGACGGTCCTTACGCCTGGTATCACTGGCAAAAGAGCGTGAAGCTCGATCCCGGCGACCACGAGGTATGGGTGTGCGCCACCGACGCCTGGGGCCGCTCGCAGCCGCTGGACGGGCTCACCACCTGGAACCCTGGCGGCTGGTCCTGGCATGGCGTCGACCGCGTGGGCTTCAAGGCAGCATGATGGAGCGGCGCTCCAGCCTTCATCTGTTTGTGGCGGCTCTGCTGTTCTTTGCCGGCTCCGCCCGCGGCGCCGGCATCCAGATTCCCGAAGGGCCGGGGTCGAACCTGGTCTACGCCAAATGTCAGACCTGCCACGACCTGCAATACGTGGCGGACGCGAAGGGTCTGCTCCCGGCACAATGGAAGGCGGTCCTCGCCAGCATGAATGACTACGGACTGGAGATCAGCGATCAGGAGAAGAGCACGATCCTGAACTATCTCACCACGTATTTAGGCCCGAATCCGCCGCCCGCGAAGCCCGAGGCGCAGGCCGCCAGCATCGACGGCAAAACCGTCTTCCAGCAGAGTTGCGCAACCTGCCATGGCGCCGACGGCCAGGGCCAGCCCGGCTATTTCCCGCCGCTGGCCGGCAATCCCGACCTGTTCAAGGACAGCCTCTTTCCGGTCCTGGTGGTGCTCAACGGCATCAGCGGCCCGATTACCGTCGAAGGCAAGTCGTACAACGGCAGCATGCCCGCTTTCGATCACCTGTCGAACACCGAGATCGCCGCCGTCATCAACTTTATCCGCGACGGGTGGGGAAACGGGTCGAAGGCATCGCAGATGAAGCCCGTCGCGCCGGAACTTGTAGCCCAGCAGCGCAACCACGCTCTGTCGCCGTCCGAAATGCACGCGCGCCGGGAGAACATGGAATCGAAATAAGGAATCGGCAGGTTTTTTCGAACGTAGTGTCGCCTGCAGTTACAAACTCTGGTCAGCAGAAGCACCGCGAGAATGTGAAGCCGAAGCGGACCTACGTTCTGGTGACGCGGCAGCCCGAACGCATCGTTCGCACCGCTCCGTCACGTTGACGGCCAATTTGCGTACCCGTACTTGACGAGGTTCACCATGTGCTCACCTCCGGAAAAAACGGTGTCATCGTCGAGCGTGACGAACAAAAAGTCTTCTTCTTCCTCGCCGCGCTCAATGCCCACGATACGGGGCTGATCGTCGACCCATCCAAACAGCGGGCCACCGCTCCAGCCGTGATCTGCGAACGGCGGCTCAAAATCGAGCACTACGCCGTCTCCGTCGATGTCGGCGTCCTCGGGAGAAATTGCAGCTTGCAGCACCGCACGCTCAGCATTCATGTAGGAGCCGGGGTAGCCAACGCTGCGCCATGTCCCGTCTTCGTAGAAGTCATCATCTGACGATGAATACGAGCCCATCCAGCCGGCGCGATTTCCGAGGGGCGTGAAGAGGTCGCAGATGATGTAGTCGTGCTCGTCGTCGGGAGATTTGACCCCGCGGAACTGGCGCACAAACGAGTCACCGAAGGGGCCCGAGCCGTCTTGGTAAGCTGGCACGAAGTGCATCCACCAGCCATCGACGTCCCAGGGCGCAATATGGCTGGCAGTCAGCATCAGGTTCGGACCCACCAAAGTGCCAGTGCCGGACTCGGTCCAGTTGCTGAAGTCATCTCCTGCGCCGACGAACACGCGTCCAATGGTGCACCACGGCCACCCGACAAGAGGGACCTCTTGATAGTCAAGATGAAGAGGACCGAGGGCCGGCGGGAGCCCAAACCTGGCCGCTGAAATTCGCGAGCGACGAGGAATGGTGGCGGGCGCGGGCACCAGGTCGAGCCAGGCCGGCCGGTGCGCATCCGGCAACCGGGTCGCGATGTTGCGAATTTCTTCGGCGGTTAAAAACCCTTGGGCCTGTCCGCGGCGTCGATCAACGATCCGGCCCTTCTGCGGGACAATGTTCGCAGCATAAATGTGAGCGCCGTGCCCGCCGGCCAC
>JAICYR010000089.1 GCA_025934135.1 Acidobacteriaceae bacterium
GAACGTCGGAGTCTTCGCCATTGTGAGCCACGCCGGAGAACTCGACGACCGCCTCACCCTCGTCGACGACTATCGCGGGCTGGCCTACCGCTCGCCGCTGCTCGGCGGGGCCATGGCCTTCTTCCTCATCTCGCTCATTGGGATTCCCTTCACCGGCGGCTTCTTCGGCAAATTCTACGTCTTCACCGCCGCCATCCATTCGGGCTTCATTTGGCTGGCGATTCTGGGACTCATCAACAGCGGCTTTGCAGCTTTCTATTACTTGCGGGTGGTCGCCGCGCTCTACACCCGCCCCTCGGAGACGTCTCCGCTCCGGTCTATGCCGCGTCCGACTGTCCCGCTGCTCTTTGCCATCCTGCTAACGGCCGCGGCGACCCTGATTCTCGGCATCGTTCCGGGCAGAATTCTGGCCAATGCGCGAGCCGCAGCGGCAACTTACCCGGCGGTGTCGACTCCGGCGAATCCTGCGAATTCTCCCGCCTCCGTCCAGGAAACCGCCCGGCGATAGGTGCCTTGCGGGGTTCCGTACCCCGCGTTTTACCTTGCCTGAGGAGTGCCGGAGGACTAGCCTGAAGCTGGCGTTTTCTCCGTATTCCTCCCAAAGACATTTGACCGCAAATGGCCAGGATTTGGTCGTCCGGTACCTTAAGTTGAATTAAGGACGGCTTATCCACAATATGTTGGGGTGATTGTGTTGACCTGCCCCCCAGCGGCGGCTAGAGTTTTCTCTGAACGGCAAATTTCTTCCGCTCTGCTGATACCAAAGGAGTGCCCCCGATGCTGAAATTGAAGAAAATCCAGATTCTGGGCTTTAAGTCGTTCTGCGACCGTACCGAGGTCGCGCTGCCGGGCCAGGGAGTCGCCATTGTGGTGGGGCCGAACGGCTGCGGCAAGTCCAACATTCTGGACGCGGTAAGCTGGGTTCTCGGCGAGCAGAGCGCCAAGACTTTGCGCGGCGGCAAGATGGAAGACGTGATTTTTGCCGGGACCCGCGACCGCAAGCCGCTGGGAATGGCCGAGGTTTCCATCACACTCATCGACCCCGAAGCTTACGCCGGTCCCCTGCTGGTTGAGCCGGAAATTGACATTGAAGACGAGGGGCCAGACTGGGACGAGGCCAAGCTGCGCGCCGACCGTGCCGCTGAAGCCGAGGAGATCATCGCCGAGGCTCAGCCGGGCCAGACCTTCGAGGAAGAAGGCGCGGCCCAGGCGCAGGCCGCTCCGGCACCAGAGGCCGAAGCCGGGAACGCCGAAAACGCCGTGGTTCTCAAGATCCGCCGCCGCAAGTTCAACAAGACTCCGCAGCAGGGCGAAATCATTGTCACGCGACGCCTGTTCCGCACCGGAGACAGCGAGTATCTTCTCAACGGCAAGCTGTGCCGCCTGCGCGACATTCAGGACATCTTCATGGGCACGGGCCTCGGGCCGGAGTCCTACGCCATCATCGGCCAGGAGCGCATCGGGCAACTGCTCAGTTCCAAACCGCACGACCGCCGCGCCATTATCGAAGAGGCGGCCGGAATCACGCGCTTCAAAACCAAGAAGCGGCTGGCGGAATTGCGGCTGGAGCAGTCGAAGCAAAACCTCTCTCGCGTGAATGACATTTTCGAGGAAGTCGCGCGCCAGATGAACTCGCTGAAGCGGCAGGCGGCCAAAGCCGAACGCTACGGCGCGCTGCGGGACGAAATGCGTGCCCGCCTCAAGGTGGTCCTCGCCAGCAAAATCGCGCAAATGGACGCCGAGCAGGCCGCCGTCGCCGCTGAAATCGCCGCGCAGACGGCACAGATCGACGAGCACAGCGCACACATCGAAGCTCTCGACTCCGAGCACAACACGGGCCGCTCGCGCGGCTACGAACTCGAAAACGGCGCGAAGGAAGCGCAGACGCGAGCGAACCAGTCCGCCGTTGAGTTGGAGCGTGCCGCAACGCGACAAACCTCCAACCAGGAGCGCATTGCCGAGCTTGAGGCACGCGCGGCGGCGGGCGCGGCGGAACTCGAACAGGCGAAGCAGAACCTCGAAAACCTCACATCCGAACGCGAGTCACAGCGAGCATTTTTGGAAACCGCTGCATCAGAGGCGGCGAGTTTCCGCGAGCAGGCGCAGGCCCGGCAAACGCAAGCGCGCGAGGCGGCGGCGGCGGTCACGTCAGCCGAGCAGCGCGCTGAGGCGGGCCGTCGTCAGGCCATGCAGCTTTTGTCGCAACTCGGGCAGGTCCGCAATTATGCGGCGCAGGCGGAGGAATCGTTGGCGGCGCTGGAGCGTGATGCCGACCGGCTTGCCACGGAGATGGCCTCGGCCAAGGGCGACTTGGAAGCGCTGGGGTCGGAGCGCGGGCAGGTCTCGATGAAGTTCGAGTCGGTCACCGAAACGCTGAAGCGGCTGGAAAGCGAAATCGCTACACTGCGCGCGGAGATTGCCTCGAAACGAAATGAGGAATCTGAAGTCAAGCGGCGTGGCGACGCTCTGCGGGCCGAACGCGCCACCCTCACCGGACGCCGTGACTCGCTCGACGCCCTGATTCGTGAACACAGCTACTCGACCGATACGGTGCGCAATCTGTTCCGGGCGAACGCGACAGGTGGCGGCCTTGCGCCTGTGGGCACCCTGGCCGATTTTCTTGAGGTCAACGGCCAGTACGAGAGCGTGGTCGATGAATTCCTGCGCGACGAACTGAACTACATCGTTGTGAAAAGCTGGGACGCGGCGGACGAAGGCATGAGGCTGCTGAAGACCGGCGTCGATGGTCGCGCGACGTTTCTTGTCCATCCCGAGGACTCGCAGGCCAAATTCTCCTTTGCGGCGAGCCAGATCGGGCCGGGCCACGAACAGCAGCAGGGCGTGGTCCGTCTCAAAGACTGCATCCGCGTGCTCGACGGCTTCGGCCGCTCGCTGGAAGTGATTCTGCCCAAGCTGCGCGATGGATACGTGACGGAAGACTCCGGCACGGCGCGTTCGCTCGCGCTCGAAAATCCCGAGGCGTTTTTCCTTGCCCCCACGGGTGAGTGCTTCCACAACGTCACCGTCACCGGCGGCAAGCCGCGCGCGGAAGGTCCCCTGGCGCTGAAGCGCGAGCTTCGCGAAACACAGCAGAAACTCGATGCAGTGGACCGCGAGCTTGGTCAGGCGGAAATCGCGGCGACATCACTCGCCAAAGAGCTTGCGGAACTGACCCGTCTGCTCGACGCCAGAAGCGAGGAACTCCGCAACGCCGAGCGCGAGAGCGCGAACCAGTCCGCCGCGCTGCGCCAAATGGACTCCGAAGTCCAGCGCCTTGAGCGGCGCTTGCAGGACTGGACACTCCAGAACGAACGAAACAGAGATGCTCGGTCCGCCAAGCAGACGTTGATCGAGCAGAAGCGCGAAGAGGCGCAGCAACTTGAGTCGCAGCACCAGCAGGCGGAAGCCGCGCTCGACGAGTTGCAGCGCTCGGTCGACGGCCTTCGCCAGGCCCGCGAAGAGGCGCAGCAGCAGGCGGCGCAGGTCTCGGCTGAACTCGCTGGTCTTGAGGAGCGGCGGCGCGGGGCGGAGTCGTCCTTTGCGCGCATCGACCGCATGTATTCGGAGTTGGCGCAGCGCGTGGCGCAGGTCGAGCAGCAGCTTGCCTCGGCCGGCGCGGAGCAGCAACAGCGCGCGCGTGAAAACGAGCAGTTGGCTACGGACCGTGAGCGTCTGGCCTCAGTGCGGGAAAGCGCTCTCGCCGAAGCTGCGCGCCTCACTGAAGAAGCCGCACAGTTGCGCTCTCAGCTTGCCGAGATGGAAGCGCAGCTTAAAACCCTGCGCGCCGAAACCGATGCCCTGCGCGAAGCGCGGAGCGAGCGCAGCACCCGCGGCGCAACTCTTGCCGCCGAACTCGCGCATCTGGAAGAGACTTGCATCAACGATCTGGCGACAGAAGCAACTGCGCTGCGCGAAGACGCCGAGATTGTCCGCATCGAAGGTGAAATGCTGTCCACCGAAGACGAAGCCTGCCGCGGCCTCAAGCAGAAGCTCGAATCGATGGGCCCCGTCAACATGATGGCGCTCGAAGAATACAAGGAGACGGCGCAGCGGCACGAGTTTCTGGAAACACAGCGCAAGGATCTGCTCGACTCCATCGAGAACACCCAGGCCACCATCAAGGAAATCGACCAGATTTCCCACACTAAATTCGACGAAGCTTTCGCGCGTATAAACGAGCACTTTGCGGCGACGTTCTCGCAGCTCTTCGGCGGAGGCCAGGCGCTGATGCGCCTTACCGACGAGGAGAACGCCGCCGACAGCGGTATCGACATTGTGGCGCAGCCCCCGGGCAAGAAGCTGCAAAACGTGCTGCTGCTCTCCGGCGGAGAAAAAGCTCTCACCGCGCTCTCGCTGCTCGTCGGAATCTTCCGCTACCAGCCTAGCCCGTTCTGCGTGCTCGACGAAGTGGACGCTCCGCTCGATGAAACCAACGTGGGCCGCCTCTCGGAGATGCTCCGCGAAATGTCCAGCACAACACAGTGCATCATTGTCACGCACTCCAAGAAGATGATGACCGCCGGCGATATGATCTACGGCGTAACTATGCAGGAGCCGGGCGTGTCGAAGGTCGTCAGCGTGCGCATGGGCGCCGATCGCGAGCTGAAGCGCGCATAAAGTCGTAGAAAACATTCTGCTCCGCTTTCGCATCACAGCCCACATGGGTGATCTGCCTTCTCCAGCAAACTATCGTGTTTATCCGAAGGGACCCAACTTCCTGCTGATCGTCATCCTTTCAGGAATCGCGCTCGTCATCATGATGATTCTCGCCTATCTCATTCTGATCGGTGCGGGAGAGTTTCTGGTTCCGGCCTCAAGCCACGGAGCCACGGCGCGCCTGCTATGGCCTGCACTCGGCCAACTTGTTTAGGCGCGCCCGGCCCTTTCATAATTCATTTCGGTCGCGGCAAATGCCCCAGGGTATAGCGCACCCCCACCCGCATATTGAATGGCAGTGACGTATATCCGATGGGACTGATGTGCTGCTGGCTCAGCAGATTATTCAACTGCGCGTAAACTCCACTCCACGAATTGAAGTTGTAGCTCCCGCCAAGATCAATCTTTGAGTATCCGTGGTCCAGATTGCGGTTGGGCAACAGCAGCGAATCGTCTCCCGCGGGCGTGCCGCCCGACAGATAGGTTGAGTCATCGCTGCGGCTGGCATATGCACCCGTGGCGATCAGCGTGTACCGGTTCCCGGTATAACTGATGGTGGTGAACCCCGTATGCGCGGGCCGCCGGAATGGCCGCGCTCCGCCCAATGGCGACGTGGCCCCGATAGGAATATCCGGAAACTGCGGGTTGTAGCTCGGCCCCAGCGCGTCGGAGGAAAACGACCGCTGCACCACGGCATCGAGGTAGGTGTATCCACCGCGCATGAAAATGTTGCGACCGAGCCCATACTCCACCTCCCCCTCAAGGCCCTGCGCGCGATAAGCCATCGAGTTCAGCGTGAGCGCGTAGGCAAATTGACTGCTCAAAAATGCCTGTAGCGACTGCTGCTGCTCGGGCGAAAGCTGCGGCAGCAGCGTCGGCACTACACTCGCCGGAACATACTCGATCTGATTTCCAAATTCATTGTGGAAGTAGGTCGCGCGCAGCTTGACCCTCTGGCTGAAGAGGCTCTGCTCCACGCCGCCGTCGTAGGTACGCGACTCCTCCGCTCCGATGGGGCGAATGCCAAATTGCGCGACCGTGCTCTGCCCGCCATGATCGAGCAGAAAAGCATACAGAGAGCCGAACTGGTCGCTGATGTTCGGCTCCTGCACGCCCTTCGCAAAGTTGAAGTTGATCTTCGTTCCGTGAAAAATCCCCGCGCCGGGCCGCACTGGATAATACGACACGCCGATGCGCGGAGTGCCCTGCGTCCCGTAAAGCTGGTTTTTCTGGATGCCTCCGCCCAGCGAAAAGAAGACCCTTTGCTGAAAGTCCCCATTGAACGCCAGCATGTAGTCGTAATTGGCGCGCTCCAGCGTCTCGTCAATGCCGTACTGCCATTCATGCACGGCCCCGCGCTCGTCTTCAAAGCGGAACCCGGCCACCGCTCCAAAATGCGGCGTGAAATCGTATCCGGTCTGCGCGTAAAGATTATCGCGGTTTGAGACCAGGTCGCCCTTCGACGGATAGGTCCCGGCATAGTTCATCACCGCCTGCCCCGTCACTGAATATCCGTTCGCGCCCCTAATCGTCGTCGGGTTGCCGTAATAATCCCCGCCGTATAGATCGTCAACAAAATTCCCCGCCGGATACCACTGCACCGTCTCTTCTCTTTTGCGGGCCAAACCATAGCGCACGAGCCCGCGCCAGCGGTCGCTGAAGTTATGGTCAATGCTCGCCGCCAGATACGTGTTCTGGTCCGACTCCTTGCCGTCGTTGGACATTCCCCAAAAGGCGTAAGTTCCGGGCAGCCCGCTCGCGTTGTCGTTGTTATGCGCGGTCACGCGAAGCTGCGTCCGGCTGGACCATGCATAGCCCAGGTTGGCGGTTTCGGAAATCAAATGCGCCTTGTCGCCGGGCACGGAGTTGTGCGTCTGAAAATCGGAGAAACCGCCATAGTAATCCAGCTTGCTATGCGTGCCGCCAAGCTGGATCTGGTTCCGATAAGTCCTGAAGTTTCCCGAGTCGGCTTCATACAACAGCGAGGGAAATGGCGTGCTGCCACGCGGGGTTGTGAAGGCGATTACTCCGGCGGAGGCGTCCGACCCATACAACACGCTATTCGGCCCCCGATACGCCTCAACGTTCGCAATCCCGGTCGTGGATAAGCCGGCAAGATCAAAAACTCCGCCGATGTCCTCAATCGGCACGCCGTCCAGCAGCACCTTGTTCGCGTCAGAACTGCCGCCGCGAATAAACACCGACGAAACACCGCCGCGCTGTCCGCTCTGCACTACGTTGAATCCCGCGACCTGACGCAGCGCGTCCACCATATCCACTCGGTTGCGGAAATCGTTCTCCGGAATCGTCGTAACCGATGCGCTCACCTGCGCCTGCGGGGTGGGCGTTCCTGTCGCCGTTACGACAATGGACTGCCGCACCCATTCGGGCTCCAGCACAACGTTCTGCTCAACCGAGTCGAGCGCGCCCGCGTAGAAACCTTTGGTCGTCACCTGGCGAAACGACTTGCCGGCGACCAGCACATAAAATTGGCCGGACGACCCGGTGCTGAGCTGATAGGTGCCGTCCGCATGAGACGTCCTGCTTAAAACAACTTTTCCGTTCTCCACAAGCGCGACAGTGGCATCGGAGACAGGGCGGCCCACCGCGTCGGTTACGGTTCCGTGGACCGTGACGGCATGGGACGTGACGGCGAAAAGAGCTGTACTGGCGAAGAGTAGCGTGCGGCGCGCAAGCCGCTGAAGATAGACCATAGAATCCTCCGTTCCCCTCGGAACGCGGTAGCGGCGCTTCCATTGCTGGAAATGCCGGAGCACAACAGGACCGGTCTCCTGACTTGCGCGATGGTGCGGATTCCCTTCCCGGAGCACGGCTCCAGTGGGGCTTACTTTCCGGACCATTCCGTCCGCTCTTGATGAAAAAGACGCGGCACGGCGCGCTTACAGTTGCGGGGCAGTGGCGGATTTTCACCGCCTTCCCGAGCATCCTGCTGCGTTACGGTTATGGGTTGCGCCGCGGGTCAAGGATGCGCTCGCGGCAGGTCGAAATTCCAGTCTACTTCAAGCGACTCGCTTCAGCGGAGCGATCTTCTTCCGCTTCTTTCGCGATGCCTGCCAGAAGTCATGCTGGGTTTGCATCTTGAACCAAAGATCGGGCGACGTGCCGAGGGCCTCTGCCAAGCGCAGCGACATCTCAGCCGAGATTCCGGCCTGCTCATTCAACACACGCGACAGGGCCACGCGCGAAACTCCAATATGGTTGGCCACCTCGGTCACGGACCGCCCCTCAAGCCACTCCCTGAGAATACGTCCTGGATGCGGAGGATTGTGCATGGATGTCATATCTGGCCCCTTCAGTGATAGTCCCGATAATCAAGCAGTATTACGTCTGTACCTTCAAAAGCAAACGTCAACCGCCACATTCTGTCCACCTTGATGGACCAGTGATTTTCCAGATCGGCCTTCAGTGGATGGAGCTTCCACCCCGGCATCGCGACATCCTCCGGGCCAACGGCATTGTCCAAAACCAATAACCAGTCTCGCAACTTCTCGGCATGTTCAGGCTGAATTCCGGCCTTGCTGCCGGTTGTGTAAAACTTCTCCAGACCCTTATGCTGGAAGCTCTTAATCACAGGGCCTACTGTATCGTGTATAGATACACTTGTCAAGAAGTGGTGACCCTGGGAAGACTCGAACTTCCGACCTGCGGTTTAGGAAACCGTCGCTCTATCCACCTGAGCTACAGGGCCACTTGGAACCGTTCCGGTTCATTTCTGGATGCTGCATCGCAAATCATCGCATCCTGAATCGCCCACCACGCTTATGATGATATCGTACCGTCCAGCCGGGGACGAACCATGACGGCGCACGTGGAGGATGGACAAGGTGGCGAGAATCACACGCAGAGAAATGCTGGAGGCCTCGTCAATTTTGACGGCTTCCCTGGGCGTGACACATTCTCTGCAAGCTGCGCAGTTCAACGCCGGCGAAAAGCCTCGCAAGCTGAACATCATCGTGGTCGGAGCGCATCCCGACGACCCCGAGTCCGGCTGCGGCGGGACCATCGCTCTTTATTCAGAACAAGGCCACAATGTAACCATCCTTTATCTCACACGCGGAGAGGCAGGCATCGCTGGACAATCCGCGCGCGAGGCGGCCACGGTCCGAACGGCGGAGTCGGAAAAGGCCTGCGCCATCCTGCGCGCGCAGCCCATCTTTGCGGGACAAATCGACGGCGATACCAAACTCGATAATGAGCGGTACGCCAACTTCCGAAAACTTCTCGCCGCCCGGAATCCCGACATCGTCTTTACGCACTGGCCAATCGACGCGCACCGCGACCACCGCGCCGCTTCCCTGCTCACCTACGATGCATGGCTCAACAGCGGCCGCAAGTTCGATCTTTACTACTTTGAGGTCGATCTCGGCGAGCAGACGCAGAACTATCATCCAACGGATTACGTGGACGTTGCACAGACGTACCCCGTAAAGAAGGCCGCCTGCTTTGCTCATGCCAGCCAGTTTCCGGCAACCACCTTCTGGCCGCTGCACGAGCGGATGATGCGGTTTCGCGGCATGGAATGCGGCGTGGAACATGCTGAAGCGTTCGTCCGCGAGTCTCAGAACCGCCAGACCGGAGTGCCGGCCAAGGAGTAGAAGGATTATGATCTCCCCCTCCATGAATACGAGAGATGAGCGCGATGCTTGAAGAAAATCGTCTCATGACGTTTGTTCCGGTATCCAATGCCGTAAAAGCGCGAGCCTTCTATCAGGACAGGCTGGGACTTCGGCTGGTGTCGGAAGACTCATTCGCGCTGGTCTTCGATGTCGAGGGCGTCATGCTGCGCGCGACCCTGGTTCCGGAGTTCACGCCGCAGCCATTTACGGTTCTCGGATGGCAGGTTCAGGACGCGCGGGCGATGGCGAAGAATATGACCGCGGGTGGGATTGTGTTTGAGCGATATCCCGGCCTACCGCAAGGAGACGACGGATTGTGGCAGGCTCCGAGCGGGGCGCTGATCGGCTGGTTCAAAGATCCGGATGGGAACATTCTGTCAATCACGCAGTTGCCTTGAAATGGGGCAGGCATCATAGAGGAACATGCGCGCCGCAGTCCTGCATTCGTCCGCTATCGGAAGCGAATCTCCGCTGAAGCTCGAACGGCTGCCTGCGCCCAAGGCCGGTGCGGGAGAAGTTCTGCTGCGCGTCGAAGCCTGCGGCGTCTGCCGCACCGACCTCCACATCACTATGGGAGAACTGAAGCCGCTGCGTGACCGCGTCATTCCGGGCCACCAGATCGTTGGCCGCGTGGAGCGCGTGGGCGCGGGAGTCGCGGAGAAGATACTCGGTCAGCGCTTCGGCGTGTCGTGGCTAGGGGGCGTCGACGGCACCTGTCCGCTCTGCCGCAGGGGCAGGGAGAACCTCTGCGACCATCCGGTATTTACCGGCTATTCCGTAAATGGCGGTTACGCCGAGTACGCGACCGCTCGCGCGGATTTTCTGGTTCCCCTACCCGGAGAAGCCCCCGCGGAAGAACTCGCTCCCCTGCTCTGCGCCGGAATCATCGGCTATCGCGCTCTGCGCGTGGCGGGCGTGGAGAGCGGCGAGCGCGTGGGCATCTTCGGCTTCGGAGCTTCCGCGCATTTGGCGATTGAGGTTCTGAGGGCCTGGGGCTGCGAAACCTACGTCGCCACCCGGGGCAGGTCGCATCGCGCGCTTGCGCGCAAGATGGGCGCAGTCTGGGTTGGCGACGCGCTTGACCAGCCTCCGGTGTTGCTGGATCGCGCTGTCACCTTCGCTCCCAGCGGAGATGTGGTGCTCGCGGCTCTCGCCTCCCTGCGCAAAGGCGGGGTCGTCGCCATCAACGCCATCCACCTCGACCGCATTCCGCAGTTCGACTACGACTCGCTGCTATGGGGCGAGCGCCAGTTGCGCAGCGTCACCAACATGACCCGCCAGGACGCGCGCGAATTCGTGGCCCTTGCCCGCGAAATCGGGATCCAGCCCAGAACTACGGTCTTTCGGCTCGAAGACGCGAACCACGCGCTCGACGCCGTGCGCCGCGACGCCATTGACGGCGCCGCAGTCCTGAGGATTAACAGGCCTTAAGCACCAAAGCGAGCGTAAATCCGTCGTAGCCCTTCGCGCCGACCGTCTGGATGGTTGTGGCAAGCACGCGCGACTCCTTAGCCAAAACTTCATTCAGCCGCCGAACGCCCAGCACCATCGGATCCTTGCTCACTTCGTCCACAACCGCTCCCTCGCGAATCACGTTATCGATAAAAATCATGCTGCCCGGACGCGACAACTTCAACGCCCACTCAAAGTAATTCGCGTTATTTTCTTTGTCCGCGTCGATAAAAATAAAGTCGAACGCCGCAAGCCCCTCGGCGGCAAGCTCAGGCAGTGTCTCCAGCGCGGCCCCTTCGCGCAGCTCAACCCTGTCAGAAAGCTCCGCGTTGGCAATGTTGCCGCGCGCGACTGCGGCGTGCTTCGGGTCGGCCTCCAGCGTCACCAGCCGCCCGTCTTCGGGCAATGCCCGCGCCAGCCAGATGGTGCTGTACGCCCCAAGCGTGCCAATCTCCAGAATGTTCACCGCGCCCACGCTCCGCGCCAGCAGATGCAGGAGCTTGCCCTGGCTCGGTGTGACGGCAATTTGCGGCAGCCCGGCGGCCTCGCTCGTGTGCCGCGCAAAATCCAAAGCCAAGTCCGACGGCACAAGCTGGCTGTCAATGTAACCATCGACGGCGGTAAAAGTATCTTGAAGGGACTGAGAGATCATCGGCCCATTGTCATCCATTTTCCCTCACTCGGCGACTTCTTTAGCCCAAATCCAACTAGAGCAGCCACCCCGTCACGATGCGGCAGGCGGGCATGAGTTATGACGCCCAGTCCAAGCATTTCGTGTGCATACGGTGCTCAAAGATATGAATTCAGGCGGCCCGATGTCTCAGGATATGAAGGGATTCGGGCACGGCTACGTTTTATTTAATTTGCGAAGGAAGTCTTTATTCAGGTGCTTGGCAATGGCTTCGGCCATGGACTGCTTATTGCGCGTTCCATTTCCTTTTGTGACCGTATAACCCCAGACAATGCTCTTGGTGTGATCATCGATAAGTTGCACGGCGACATTTCCGCTCGCCTCTATACCCGCACAATAGGCAAAAAGGCAGCGCGCGATCTTGCTCCCGGTCGATTCTTGGTGAATATGGACTGGCGTAGCCTTCAAGGTGTAGTCCGCTTCGGCTTCATCGGTGACGATTATGACAGGGTCATGCTTCTTCTCCAGCCCCGCGATGATAAATGTCTCGAAGCCCTCCGAAGGAGCGATATAAATCTTAGGCTTGGAAACTGGATCTTTTGCGTGAAGCAATGGAAGCATGAATACCACGGCAAAGCAGACAAGCAGTGTTCTGCGCATGGATAAATATCTCCTCTAGAGTTTTACCTGAATTCCGCTGCGCCGAAGCATATCATTGGCGGGCGTCTCCGCAGCAGCTTTTTTTTGAAGCTTTCGACGAAAACCTCTTGGACACGCTTCTCTACATCGCGCAAACCAAGGACCCGCCAACCGGAAACCAAAGTGCTAGAATTCGATCTGCTCCAACAGCATAATTCCCTCCCCTGCCAGACTGTTGGCCTAGAGCGCACCCAGCGCAAATTTCCTCTGAGGAGAATACGATGTCCGCTGTTGCAGATGTGCAAGCCGATATAGCTGCCCCACCCCCTGAGGCTCAGATTGCTGAAATTCTTCTGTCGCAATTGACCTCGCGTCTTGTCCATCTGGCCGCCGTGTTAAAGCTGGCAGATCTTCTTGCCGAGGGACCCCGAAGCGCCGAAGAACTCGCGGCGCTCACGGAGGCCCACGCGCCCGCACTCTATCGTGTGATGCGGAGCCTTGCCAGCCTGGGATTTTTTGCGGAAGACGCCGAACATCGGTTCTCGCTTCTTCCGCTCGGCGCGGCCCTTAAGTCCGGAACGCCCAGCTATGCGGCCGCACTCGTGTTGGGCGGGGAGATCACGATGCGCGGTCTCGACCAGTTCCTGTATTCCGTCCAGTCTGGGGAGACCGGCTTTGAACGGTCTTTCGGTATGCCGGTTTTTGATTGGCTTTCCTCGCACCCGGAGCAGGCGTCGCTATTCAATCTGGCTATGGTGGGCTTTCATGGAATGGAGCCTCCCGCGATTGCCGCGGCTTACGATTTTTCTGTCTTTCAGACCATTGCCGATGTGGGTGGATCCACGGGGAACATGCTGACTACAATTCTTGCCCAGCATCCGGGGCCGCAAGGGATTCTTTTCGATCTGCCGCATGTTGTCGAGAATGCGCCTCCGCTTCTCCGTCAGCGGGGGCTTGCGGACCGCATCCGGATTGAACCCGGCAGCTTTTTTGAACGAGTACCTGCCGGCGCGGACGCCTATATTCTTTCGCACGTTATCCATGACTGGAACCATGAGCAGTGCTTAACTATCCTCGGCAACTGCCGGCGCGCAATGGGTTCTACCAGCCGTCTGCTGCTCGCGGAAATGGTGCTTCCGGAGGGTAATGCCCCGCACCCCGGCAAGATGCTCGACATGGTTATGCTGACCGTGGCGGGAGGAGAGGAGCGGAATCCGTCCGAGTATGAAGCGCTGCTTGATGAGGCCGGGTTCCGAATGACACGAGTAGTGCCGACAGCTTCCCCTGTGTCCCTTGTTGAGGCCGTGCCCCGCAATTGAGCAAGCTTGTACACGTGCAGTGAAGCAGCAAGCGTAGCGCCTCCCGTTCCGATCCGGGAGACGCATTTGCCTGTAAACTGGTGCTGAGGAAGCTATGACGGAAATTCAGCGCAGAAAAACCGTTACGGTCATGGTTGGCGAGGTCCGCGTAGGCTCGGACGCGCCGGTCGTCGTGCAGTCCATGACCAACACCGATACTGCCGACGTCAACAGCACCATCCAACAGGTTGCGGCGCTCGCCGCCGCCGGGTCGGAGCTGGTGCGCGTTACGGTGAACAACGACGACGCGGCCAAAGCTGTCCCGCACATCGTTGAAGGCCTCGCCCAACGCGGCGTCACAGTCCCCATCATCGGCGACTTCCATTATAACGGCCACCTGCTGCTGACTAAATATCCCGCCTGCGCGCAGGCCCTCGCCAAGTACCGCATCAATCCCGGCAACTGCTCCATTGGCCGCAAAGACGACGACAACTTCCGCGCCATGATCGAGGTCGCCGTCAAGAACCAGAAGCCGGTGCGCATCGGCGTCAATTGGGGATCGCTCGATCAGGCCCTGCTCACGCGGCTGATGGACGAAAACTCAAAGCTGGCTGAGCCGCGCGACGCCCGCGACGTAATGATGGAAGCGATGTGCCGCAGCGCGCTCGACTCCGCCGCCGCCGCCGAGCGCTACGGACTCCGACACGATCAGATCATCATCAGCGGCAAAGTCAGCGGCGTGCGCGACCTCATCGACGTCTACGAAATGCTCGCCGCGCGCTGCGATTACCCGCTGCACCTCGGCCTCACCGAAGCCGGAATGGGCATGAAGGGCATCGTCGCCTCCACCGC
>JAICYR010000057.1 GCA_025934135.1 Acidobacteriaceae bacterium
ATTTCCTTCCGCCCCCACTCTGCCAGGGACATGTCCGCGACCTTCGACTGCGCCGCCTTATTTTCAATAGTTGCTGTTGCCATATTGTTGGCCCACCTTTAGAAATAGGTACTTTGATATTTTACCCGTCCCGGTCAGGACGCGAGAACGGTTGGAAAGCTCAGCTATGCCGGATGAAGTACATGATCCAGCTTGCCGCAATCACCGAGCCGACGAACAGGACCCAGCAATAAGCCCCATAGCGAAGCATGGCTTTTGGCACGGAGCGCTGTGTGATTCCGAAGACTACCGAAGCGCAGGTGGCAAAGATCAGTACAGCGATGAAATGGGATGGAGCAAACATCAGCGCTTCCTCCCGATGCGGAGATTGTGGGCGTCCACGGCGGCGACAAAGTTCAGCAGCCCAGCAACGACAATGAACTTGGTGCCATAGTCGGCGGTGGCAAGCTGCACCAGGGGGCCACTCAGATCGAAGATCCGTCCAATAGCGTAAAAGACCCCGTTGCCGAGGTCGCCGACAAATCCGAGCATGTCGAGAATGTTTCCCGTGTTGGGTGCGAAGAGATTGCCCTGCATGGCGATTCCCAGCCAGAACATGGCGCTGATGGAAAGAAACAGCAGCAGCGCGCGGACCCAGCGACCGCTCATCAAATGACCCGCTCCCGGCACCAGCCAGCCCACGATCAGGGCCGAATAGGCAAAGCCCGGCGAGGAACTCTGAGGCTTCGCGGACACTTGGACTTTGGTGGAGGCCATCTCTATCGACTATACCAGCGCGGAGGCTGCAAGATCGCCCCCTCAACTACAATCAAGCCATGCTGCTCGAAGGCATTTTCCCCGCCATCACCACCCCGTTTTATCCCGACGGACGCCTCTACCTGAAGAAGCTCGAACACAATGTCCAGCGCTACTCGCGGACACCGGTCTCCGGCATCGTCGTCCTCGGCTCGACCGGCGAGGCGGTGATGCTCAGCGACGACGAGTCTCGCCAGGTGCTGCACACGGCCCGCCAAGCGGCCGCTCCGGAGAAGGTCCTGCTGGCGGGAGTTGCGCGCGAGAGCGTGGCCGAAACCCTGCGTCTGGCCGAGTTCGCCGCCGAGCAGCAGTATGACGCGGTGCTGGCGCGCACGCCCGGCTACTATGCGCCCCAGACCGGGAAGCTAGAAATGCTGACCTACTATCGCGCGCTCGCCGACCACTCGCCGCTGCCGGTTATCATCTACAGCATTCCCAAGTACACGCACTACGAAATGCCGGTGGAGGTTGTGGCCGAGTTGGCGCAGCATCCAAACATCATCGGCATTAAGGACTCGAGCGGCAGCGTGGAACGGATCGCCGCTCTCGTGGCGGCCGCGCGCAATGCGCCGCGCCGCGAGGTGGCCGTCACCCCGACCTTCACCGCTTTCACCAGCCGCATGGCGTTCGACCAGTCCATGCTACAGAGCAACTTCCTCGCCGCCGAATCCATTTCCGGTCCCATCGCCGTCACCGCCCCGCCACAGGTCCAGGTGAAAGCGACACGGAAGAAGGAAGTAGGCTTTCAGGTACTGACCGGCGCAGCCAACCAGCTTATCGATTCGCTCAACGCGGGGGCCTCCGGAGGAATCCTCGCAGTGGCCGCATTCGCCCCGCAGGGCTGCCAGGAAATCTACATTGCGTGGAAGGACAATGACGCGGCCTTAATGGTTGAGAAGCAGCGGCGCGTGGTTGAACCTTCCAAAGTTGTGCTGGCGAAGTATGGAGTTTCGGGCATCAAGTACTCCTGTGACCTCAACGGCTACTACGGCGGACGCCCACGATTGCCGCTGCTTGCGCTCAACAATGAGCAGCAGGCCGAAGCCGGGCGCGTGATCGCGGAGCTACGTAACTGACGCAGTTTGCGCTGCGAATCACGCAGTTCCACTGCGGAATCTGCCCGGTTACGGCTGACGCGATAACATCGCGGCGCAGCAAGAATATAATGGTAGAGAAAGAACGAAAGTTCAATCTACTTTCTCTTTGAAGGGGATCCCGCCACATGGCGACAGGACACGTTGCCCTTGACAGCACTGGCGTTGAAGCCGGGGAGCCTGTCTCAAACTCAACCGAAGAACCTTATGAGGCCGCACGCAGGCCCGTTATCAACGATTTCAGCATTCAGGTAGCCACCGTCAACGGCTCCGGCTCGCAGTCGGCCAACATCATTCTGCTGCGCAGCATTTTCGGAATGGGAATTCCGGTCAGCGGAAAGAATCTGTTCCCCTCGAACATCGCGGGCCTTCCCACCTGGTACACCATTCGCGCCAGCAAGCAAGGCTACGTCGCGCGGAAGGAAGAGATCGACGTTCTAGTGGCCTTGAACGCCGAGACGGCGAAGGAAGACATTCTGGCGCTACCCGCCGGCTCCGTTGCGATTTATGAGGAAGCCGCGAACCTGAAGCAATATCGCAACGATGTGATCTGCTATCCAGTGCCGTTTGACAAGCTGACCGCTGCCGCATGCCCTGAGGCCAAGCTGCGCAAGCTCGTCAAGAACATGATCTACGTGGGCGTGGTGGCCAAGCTCATCTCGCTTGACCTGAATGTGGTCGAAGCCGCCGTCCGCCGCCAGTTCGCAAAGAAGCAAAAAGCGGCTGACCTGAACTGGGCCGCCATCCAGGCCGGATATGACTACGCCACGCAGTCCATCACCAAGCAGGACCCGTTCGCGCTGGAGCGGATGCACGCCACCGACGGCAAAATCATCATCGACGGCAACGCCGCCGCCGCGCTGGGCGCGCTGTTTGCCGGAGTCACGGTCGTGACCTGGTATCCGATTACGCCTTCGTCCTCAGTCGTCGAACAGCTCATCGGGTACTTGAAGAAATATCGCGTTGAGCCTGATGGCAAAGCCAGCTTCGCCGTGGTGCAGGCCGAGGACGAGTTGGCCGCCGTGGGCATGGTGCTGGGTGCGGGCTGGGCGGGCGCGCGGTCCATGACCGCGACTTCCGGCCCCGGCATTTCGCTGATGGCCGAATTCGTTGGCCTCGGCTACTTCACCGAACTGCCCGGAGTCATTTTCGATATTCAGCGTGTCGGTCCTTCGACGGGGCTGCCCACGCGCACTTCGCAGGGCGACATCCTCTCCGTCGCGACGCTCTCCCACGGAGACACCAAGCACGTGATGCTGCTTCCGGCCAGCGTGAAAGAGTGCTTCGAGTTTGCCGGAGCGGCATTCGATTTGACCGAGCGGCTGCAAACACCAATCTTCGTTCTCTCAGACCTCGACCTCGGCATGAATAACTGGATGTCGGAACCGTTCGAGTATCCTGAAAAGCCGCTGGACCGCGGCAAGGTGCTGACCGCCGAAGATTTGAAGCGGCTGGGCGGGTTTGCCCGCTATAAGGACGTGGACGGCGACGGAATCCCCTACCGCACACTGCCCGGGACCGACCATCCACTCGCGGCCTATTTCGTGCGTGGCAGCGGACACAACGAGCGCGCCGTATACACGGAGAAGCCAGACGATTACCAGAACCTGATGGAGCGGCTGAACCGGAAGTTCGAGACAGCGCGCACGCTGGTTCCAGCGCCGGTTGTCGTGCAAACTGGCAAGTCGAAGATCGGGCTTATCGCCTACGGGACCTCCGACTTCGCCGTGACAGAAAGCCGCGACCAGATGAAGAAGGAGTACGGCGTCGAGACCGACTACCTTCGCATCCGCGCCTTCCCGTTCACGCGCGAGGTCCACGAATTTGTGGCGTCGCACGAGCGCGTTTACGTCATTGAGCAGAACCGCGATGCGCAAATGCTGAGCCTGCTCAAGCTCGACCTGCCCGCCGCTGAAGCCGTGAAGCTGCGCAGCATTCGTCATTTCAACGGCCTGCCCATTGACGCGCGCTCCGTCACCAACGCGCTGGTCATCGAGGAGAATCTGTAATGGCTACCACCACCGCCCCCACTCCCAAAGTCAACCGCCTCGGCCTGCCGGCCATTGATTATCGCGGCAGCAAGACCACGCTCTGCGCCGGATGCGGTCACAACGCCATCTCCGAGCGCATCATCGACGCCTTTTACGAGATGGGCGTCAAGTCCGAGCGCGTCATCAAGCTCTCCGGCATTGGCTGCTCGTCCAAAAGCCCGGCCTACTTCCTCTCGCGCTCGCACGGCTTCAACAGCGTCCACGGACGCATGCCCTCAGTCGCCACAGGTGCTCTGCTGGCCAACAAGACCGTGCAGGCCATCGGCGTCTCCGGCGACGGAGACACAGCTTCCATCGGCATGGGTCAGTTCGCGCACCTCATGCGCCGCAACCTGCCGCTCATCTACATCATTGAGGACAATGGCGTCTACGGGCTTACCAAGGGCCAGTTCTCAGCAACCGCCGATCTCGGCTCGAAGCTGAAGACCGGAGTCATCAACGACCTGCCCCCGATCGACACCTGCGCCCTCGCCATTCAGCTTGGCGCAACGTTTGTTGGCCGCTCGTTCTCGGGTGACAAGAAGCAGCTTACAGCCATGCTGAAAGCCGCCGTCGCACATAAAGGGACCGTGATGCTCGACGTGATCTCGCCCTGCGTGACCTTCAATGATCACGAAGGCTCCACCAAGAGCTACAAGTACATGCAGGAGCACGAGGAGGCCATCTCCGAAGCTGGCTTCGTGCCCTTCTTCGAGGACATCGCCATCGATTACGACGCGGGAACCACCTACGACGTGACCATGCACGACGGCTCGCATCTGCACCTTCGCAAGCTGCATGACAGCTACAACCCGACCGACCGCGTGGCCGCCGTAAAGGCGCTGATGGAGGCCCACGACCGCAATGAGGTCCTGACCGGCGTCTTCTACATCGATACGGAGAAGCCCAATTTCACCGACCTGCTGAACCTGGCCGATGAGCCGCTGGCCACGCTGCCGCAGGAGCGAACACGTCCCTCGAAAGAAGTGCTGGCGGAGATCATGTCGAAGCTGGCATAAAGGCCGGACAAGGTATTCTGAAATTCAAACAGGCGCATCTTACCGGGTGCGCCTGTTTGCGCGCACGCAAGTCCTGAGTCGCTGTATCTCGAAGCCATTGCACTCAACTCGACGCGACCAACAGGGAGCGCCGACCCTGCACAAAGCCACGAGGCCACATTAACTCAGGAATTGCGCAAACGCTCAGGTTTGAAAGGAATAACCCATGCGCCGCTTCCCCCAATTTCCTCTCCGGCTGGCCCTTCTTGCCGGCTGCCTCGTGTTCTGCTCGCTGGCCGCCAGCGCGCAGACCGGCATCTACGCCGAGTTCAGCACCTCCAACTTCAATGCGTCCGGAGCAGGCAGGCAGTATGGACCGACGTTTGGCCTTTATCACAACGTCTGGCGGCCTCCGTTTCTAGGCATCGGCTTCGACCTGCGCGCCACGCTGCTGGGATCAGGAGGGACCAAGGCCTATATGGGCCTTGTTGGGCCGCGTCTTCAGCTTCGTCCCCGCCTCATTCCGCTCATGCCCTACGTCGAAGGCCTAGTGGGCGCCGGCAATGTGCAGGTGGGCGGAGCTGGAAGCGTAGTGAGTAAAACCGCGCTCGCGTATGAGGGAGTGGCCGGAATTGATTGGACCATTTTCCCGCGTCTTGACTGGCGTGTCGTTGAGTTCTCCGCCGGGGGCTTCTCAAGCCTGAACGCGAGCATTTCGCCGCGAACGTGGAGTACCGGGCTGGTGCTGCGGCTTCCGTAGTCACTTCAAAATACCAAAGGCCCGGAAATCCTCTCCGGGCCTTTTTCAATCCACTTGATTTACTCCCGCTCGATCACGAGCGATTCAATTGTGACGGGCTTGTGCGGCTTGTCCTGTGCGTTGCGGGGCACGCGCGAAATCTTCTCCACCACATCCTGACCCTCGACCACTTCGCCAAAGATGGTGTGCTTGCCGGTAAGCCACTCAGTGTTGCCTACGGTGATGAAAAATTGCGAGCCGTTGGTGTTGGGACCGGCGTTGGCCATGGCCAGTTTGCCCGGAGCATTGAACCGGTGCGGCGAATCCTTGGTCTCATCCGCAAACTTGTAGCCGGGGCCTCCGAAGCCGGTGCCTGCCGGGTCTCCCCCCTGGATCATGAAATCGGGAATAACGCGGTGGAAAATGGTTCCATCATAGAGCTTATCGCTGCTCTTTTTGTGGGTCACCGGATGCGTCCACTCGCGCTTTCCTTCCGCCAATTCGACAAAGTTGGCCACGGTTTTGGGAGCGTCCTTCTCGAAGAGGCGGACGACGATCTGGCCTTCACTGGTATTGAAGACGGCGTAAGTTCCTGGCTGGCGAGACATGGGTTTACTCCTTTGAGAATTTACTGCTGAGCTTGGGCCGCCGGTGCTGCCGGAGCAGCGGCGGAATCAGACGGCGGAGGCGGCATCGGCTGGCCGTTCTGGACAATCGTCACCTTCTTCAGGACGACCGGCTGGAGCGGCTTATTATTTTCGTCGCGTTCGACTTCCGCGATCGACTGCGCCACCAGAACACTGTGCGGATCGCACTGGCCAAAAATCGTGTAGTGCTGGTTCAGATGCGGCTCCGGTACTTCGGTGATGAAGAATTGCGAGCCGTCCGTGTTGGGGCCGGAATTGGCCATGGCGAGGCGTCCCGCCAAATCGAAATTCAGATTCGGGACGAATTCATCCGGCACCGTATAGCCAGGGTCGCCCTTGCCGGTGCCGAGCGGATCGCCGCCCTGGATCATGAATCCCGGAATCACGCGATGAAAAATGGTGCCGTTGTAGAACGGCTTGCCGTGCATCTTCTGGTGCGGCATCGCTGGATTGGTCCAGTCCTTCGTGCCTTCAGCAAGACCGATGAAGTTGGCGACTGTCTTGGGAGCTTCCTCTGAGAAGAGCTTGCAGGTCATGCGTCCCATGCTGGTGTCGAAAACCGCCGTGGGGCCGGTGGGCTGCGGACTCACGTGGGCCTGGGAATCAGGCGAGTCGGGCAGCGATTGGGACGCCGCATCGGCTGGAGTGGACTGCTGGGCGAATGCGCCAAGCGCGATCAAAGCGGCCGTGGAGAGCAGGAGAGAGCGGCGGATCAATTTCATGCGTTTTGTTTCCAGAATTCAGAGTAACCCGACGCGGGCCGGTGCTGCTACTTTGCGTAGGATTCGGACAATGGGGACGAGGGCCGTTGAGAGATACGTGGCATCAGAAAGAGAACGATAAGTTGTGCGATTATGGCTCCGCAGGTATCCAGCCCCACGTCCCACGGGGAGCTGCCGCGGCCAGGCAGAAATGCCTGGTGAAATTCGTCAGCCGAGGCGATGAGGATAGTGCAGCCGATGGCAAGCACAGAGGAACGCATCCACAATGCGCGCAGGGTGCTGTGGATGCGAAGCGTGTTCCTGAATCCGTGGAAGAAACAGACGCTGACCAATCCATAACCGATAAAGTGGCCGGACTTGCGAATGCACTCGTGGACGATGTTCCACCGATGCAAAGAAATGGGGCCGAACAGCCATTCCCAGACAGGCCGAAGCCAGCGGCTGGTATTGGAGGACGACATGAATACGGTAGACTCAAGCGCGATCACTAGGACAGCCAAAGCTGCCGGAAGCCAGTGGAGGAACGCGCAACGGCGGGAACTACCCATGAGGTTGATTATAGGTGAGCGGGATGACTCCGCGCCGGGATGAGAAATGCGGCGCGGAGCTTACGGTCAGCTTGTTGCGTGCGGGTCGATGTCGAGCTTTGAGCCGTTGCTCCACTCGGTCATGGGACGCACGGAGCGTACGTGGTTCTTATGTGATTTCGAGCTGGCGCGACGATAATCGCGGTTCATGGTGGCGATGACTTCAAGCGGAATCTCCTTGGGGCAGGCGCCGGTGCATTCCCCGATGTTGGTGCAGTTCCCAAATCCCTCGATGTTCATTTGCGCGACCATGTTGAGCGCGCGCTGGTCCTGCTCGATCTGCCCTTGAGGCAGCAGGCCGAGGTGCGAGATTTTGGCGCCAGTGAAGAGCGCGGACGAGGCGTTAGGGCAGGCGGCGACGCAGGCTCCGCAGCCAATGCAGGCGGCGGCGTCCATGGCGTGATCGGCCGTATCTTTTCCGATTGGAATGGTGTTGCCGTCGGGCGCGTTGCCGGTGGAGACGGACACGTAGCCTCCGGCCTCAATGATGCGGTCGAAGGAGCGGCGATCCACGACAAGGTCTTTGAGCGGGGGAAAGGCCCTGGCCCGCCACGGCTCGAGGACCAGTTCCTGGCCGTCTTTGAAGTGCCGCATGGTGAGCTGGCAGACGGTGGTGGCGCGCTCCGGCCCATGCGCCACGCCGTTTATCATGAATCCGCAGGAACCGCAGATGCCTTCGCGGCAGTCGTGCTCAAAAGCAACCGGCTCCTCGCCGCGCTCGATCAGCGTCTCGTTCAGAACGTCGAGACACTCGAGCATGGACATTTCCGGATTCACGTTTTCCACGGCGTAGCTCGCGAACTTACCCTTGTCGCTGCTGTTTCTCTGACGCCAGATTTTCAGTTTCAATTTCATAACTTGTCCGTTCTATTGTGGAGGCTAAATTTTTGCCTTTAAGAACTCTCACCGTAAGTGATGATCTTCCGAAAGCATATTGAAAATGCCGCTATGGAGAGTGCGAAGGCCAAGGCGGGAGCTAACACAAGGGCCGCCTCGCCCGATTCCCCGCTAAGTAGTTTCGCACAGAGAAAGGCCGCTCCGAGGAATCCACCTACAGCGGCCAAAGAGGCTACAACCAATGACGAAACAATTGCGACGACGATTTCACTGATTGTCGGTCGCGGGCGTCCATTAGACACTCTCATTCCAAGTTGCTTAAGTGTTCTCTGAATCACTACAGCCCCGATGCAAAGAAGCACAAAGAGCATCACGAGAAACATCATTGCCACATCTCCCCTACTGAAAAGAGGGGCTGCGCAATGTGATTCCAAACGTTATTGCTCGGACCTTTTGATGAATTCAAGTTCGTTTCTCCCGAACTACTTATAGCTCCTCTGGCTGGGGTGGACGTACTCGAACTCCAGCGGCTCCTTGTTGAGAGCGGGCGCGCTGTCCGGGCCTGTGTAGCCCCATGCAGCGACGTAAGAATAATGCTCGTCATCGCGCTGCGCCTCGCCTTCGGCCGTCTGATACTCTTCACGGAAGTGCCCACCACAGCTTTCGTTCCGTTGGCGCGCATCGATGCACATGAGTTCGGCCAGTTCAAAGAAGTCGGCGACGCGGCCGGCTTTCTCCAAGCTCTGATTGATGTCGTTCCCGCTGCCCGGCACCGTCACGTTCTGCCAGAACTCTTCTCGCAGCGCGCGAATTTCGACAATGGCCTTTTCGAGACCCTGCGCTGTGCGCGACATCCCGCAGTACTCCCACACAATTTTGCCCAGTTCGCGGTGAAAGGAATCGACCGTGCGCTTGCCCTTAATGGAAAGCAGGCGAGCGATGTTCTGCTGCACCCCGACCACCGCCTCGCGCACCGCGGGATGCGATTCGTCCACCTTGGCCGGCTTGGCCTTGGCAAGATAATCGCCCACCGTGTAGGGGATGATGAAGTAGCCGTCCGACAGGCCCTGCATAAGCGCGCTCGCGCCAAGGCGGTTGGCTCCGTGGTCAGAGAAGTTCGCCTCACCCGCGACGAAGAGCCCGGGAATGGTGCTTTGCAGGTAATAGTCCACCCAAAGCCCGCCCATGGTGTAGTGAATGGCGGGATAAATGCGCATCGGAACCTTGTAGGGGTCCTCGTCCGTAATGCGCTGGTACATGTCGAAGAGGTTGCCGTAACGCTCGCGAATGGTCTGCTCGCCGAGGCGCGAAATGGCGTCCTTGAAGTCGAGGTAAACGCCGAGGCCTGTTTCGCCGACGCCGCGCCCCTCATCGCAGACGTTCTTGGCGTTGCGCGAAGCCACGTCACGAGGCACAAGATTGCCGAAGGCCGGGTAGCGGCGCTCAAGATAGTAGTCGCGGTCTTCAGGCGGAATCTGGTTCGGAGGCCGCTTATCACCCTTTGCTTTCGGCACCCAGATGCGCCCGTCGTTACGCAGCGACTCAGACATCAACGTTAGCTTCGACTGATAGTCGCCCGACACCGGAATGCAGGTGGGGTGGATCTGCGTATAGCAGGGATTGGCGAACAGCGCGCCGCGCTTGTACGCGCGCCAGATGGCGGTGGCGTTCGATCCCTTTGCGTTGGTGGAAAGATAGTAGACGTTGCCGTATCCGCCAGTGGCCATCACAACGGCGTCGCCCATGTGGACGCTGAGGTCGCCCGTGATCAGGTTGCGCGTGACCAGGCCGCGCGCCTGCCCGTCGATTACGATAATGTCCAGTATTTCAGTGCGCGGAAACATCTTGATTTTGCCCGCGTGAATCTGGCGTTCGAGGGCCTGATACGCTCCCAGCAGGAGCTGCTGCCCCGTCTGGCCGCGCGCATAGAAAGTGCGTGAAACCAGCGCCCCGCCAAAGGAGCGGTTCGCAAGCGAGCCGCCGTATTCGCGCGCGAAGGGCACGCCCTGGGCCACGCACTGGTCAATAATCTTGACGCTGTTTTCGGCCAGCCGATAGACGTTGGCTTCACGCGAACGGAAGTCGCCTCCCTTCACCGTGTCATAGAAGAGGCGGTACACGCTGTCGCCGTCGTTCTGATAGTTCTTTGCGGCGTTGATGCCGCCCTGCGCGGCAATGGAGTGCGCGCGGCGCGGCGAATCTTGAAAACAGAAGCAGCGCACGTTGTAGCCAAGCTCGCCAAGCGAGGCCGCGGCGGAGGCCCCAGCGAGCCCCGAGCCAATCACCAGAATGGTGTGCTTGCGCTTGTTGGCGGGGTTCACCAGCTTCATGTCGAAGAGGGTCTTTTCCCACGCCTTATCAATCGGGCCTGAAGGAGTTCTTGCGTCGAGTGTCATTTACTTGAGTAGCCCCGTAAGTACGCTGATGGGAATGGAAATATATCCAGCAATGAGGATGACGGCGACCACCAGCGCCCACCGCTTGTTCGCCCGCTCTCTGGGCAGGGAGTGCGGCACGCCGAACGATTGGAACATGCTCCAGAGGCCATGGCGAAGGTGAAACCCCAGCAAGATCAGCGCGATGATATACCACGCGGAAACCCACCAGACTTGAAAGCCGGTGACGACATTGTGATAAACATCGCCGGGAATAAACACCGTACCGGGATGGATGGTTCCCGCCGTAAACTCCAGCAGGTGGAAGATGACGAACGCCAGCACGATTGGGCCCGACCAGTACATCGTTCGCGAAGCATAAGACGAGTTGATGGCCTTTTTACGCGAGTAGCCCACGGGGCGCGCCTTCTTATTCCGCACGGCCAGTTGCACCGTCGCGATGATGTGCAGGACCACGGCGATGATCAGAATGCTGCGCGCGATCCAAAGCAGCGTGCCGTCAAAGTGCAGGAACTCGGCGTAGGAGTTGAATCGCTCCGGGCCCGCGTACACCAGCAGATTGCCCAGCAGGTGTCCGATCAGGAACAAAAAGAGAATGAAGCCCGTGACGGCCATCACGATCTTCTTCCCGTTGGTCGATTGCCAGAAGTTCGGCGCGCGTTGTTGCAGGTCGATGGCGGATGCGCTCATGGTTTCCAGGCCCTACTAAGTTGAAGCATGTACGCTCATATCCTTCGGTATTGATTGATGTGGACGCAGCCGAAAAGATGCGCCTGCTGCTGCGTGGAAGCGTCTTTATCTATTATTGGTTCGTCAAGGGGAGAGCGTCAAGAAACGCGGGCGCCATTGCGCGAACGAGTTCTTAAATTGAAACTGAAGTCGGTTGCGTTTCAACTTGCGAGAGACATTCCATGTCCCGCTATGACAAGCCCATCCCGAAAGGTGAGGACTTCCGCATGGTCACTTTCCCGCTGATTTTTGAACGCGATGACCAGTGTGGTCACGCCCTCGTACACCGTCGTGACCTGAAAGCGCAGGCCGGGATTTTTCTCCAATCCCAAAGTCCAGTAACGGCGCAGCGCGTCCTTCCCCTTCACCACTCCATCTTCCGAAAAGCCAATCTGTTTCGCGACCGGCGATGTAAACACCACATCCTCGTGGAAGTGCTTCAATACCGCTTCCACATCTCGATGGTTCCACGCCGCTTCCCATTCCCTGGCAAACTCAATCGCATTGGTGTTGGTCATTGCTTCCTCGTTTCATTTTGTTTAGTAGATCGCGCAACGCTCTCCCGCGATGGCTGATCCCATGCTTGGTGGCAAGGTCAATTTCGGCCATGGTCTTTCCAAACTCCGACAGATAAAACAGGGGATCGTAGCCGAAGCCTCCTTCTCCGCGAGGCTCGGTGAGAATTTTGCCTTCAACCGATCCTTCGCCTGTGTAGAGACACACGCCGTCGCGGGCCGCGACCAACGCGCAACGGTAGCGAGCTGAGCGCTGGCCGGGGGGAACAGCTTGCAGCTCCCGCAGCAGATAGGCATTGTTCCTTTGATCGATGCTGTGTCGCTCGTCGCCTGCGAACCCCGCGTCCGCCGCATAACGCGCCGAGCGCACTCCCGGCTCGCCGCCGAGCGCGTCCACTTCCAGGCCGGAGTCGTCGGCGACCACCAACTCTCCGGGCGCGAATCCGCTGTAGTAAGCGGCCTTCGCGAGGGCGTTGCCCGCAAATGTGGTTTCGTTCTCAGGGGGCGCGGGAATTTCGCTCAACTTCGGCAGCGGTTCAATGTCCACGCTCGTATCTTGGGCGGCCATGGCAAAGTCGCGCAGCTTGCCGGGGTTGCTCGTCGCAACGTAGAGCTTCATTCGTCTAAGTTAGCCGTGAATGCCTTTCAGCGCGGGATAAATCCTACGGTACGCCTTGTATCCTTCGGCGTAACGCCCGACCGCGGCGGCTTCCGGCTCAATCTGCTGCGCCACTTCAATGGACGCGGCGCACGCCGCTTCCAGATTCGGCCAGCCCTTCGCGCCCACTCCGGCCAGCAGCGCCGCCCCAAACGCCGCCCCCTCTTCCGCGACCAGAACATCAGCGCGGTATCCGTAAATTGCCGCCTGAATTCTGCGCCACAGCGGACCGCGCGCGCCGCCTCCCCCCAGCCGCACGCCTTTCACAGGAATGCCCAGTTCGGCGAACAGCGTGAACGTGTCCTTAAGCGAATAGGCCACGCCTTCTAGCACCGCGCGTACCAAGTGCCCCCGCGTATGTCCGGCGGTCAAGCCGACAAACGCCGCGCGCGCCTGCGAGTCCAAATGCGGCGTGCGCTCGCCCAGCAGATAAGGCGTCCACAGCAGCCCGTCGCTGCCCGCCGGAACCCCGGCTGCCTCGGCGGTGAGCGCGTCATAATCCGAGCCCGGCGCAATCGTGTCACGGAGCCATCGCAGCGAAAGCCCCGCCGCCTGCGTTACGCCCATCACGTGCCAGCGCCCGGGAACGGCATGGCAGAAGGTATGCAGTCGCCCCAGCGGATCACGGGTAGGAGCGGCGGTTGCGGCGAAGACCACTCCCGAAGTTCCGATCGTCGCCGAAACCGAACCGGGTTCCAGAATCCCCATGCCCACGGCTCCCGCACCTTGGTCCCCCGCGCCAGCGACAACCGGCGTTCCCGCAAACAATCCGGTGAGTTCCGCAGCCTCCGCAGAAATCTTCGCGCACACCTCCTGCGACTCAAATAGCTGGGGCAGCCATGCTTCAGGAATCCCCGCCGCGCGCGCCACCTCACCCGACCAGCGCCGATGCGCCACGTCCAGCAGCAGCGTGCCCGATGCCTCCTGCACATCCATGGCGTACGCCCCGGTCAGCCTGTAGCGAACATAATCCTTCGGGCAAAGGACATGCGCGATCCTGCCGAAAATTTCCGGCTCGTGATTCCGCACCCACAGCAACTTGGTAAGCGTGAAGTTGGGCAGCGCAGGATTAGCGGTAAGCTCGATGAGCCGCTCGCGGCCAATTGCGTTGTGCAGCCATTCGCACTCGGCTTCGGTGCGCTGGTCGCACCAAATCAGCGATGGCCGCAGCACTTCGCCGGACACATCGAGCATCACGGCCCCGTGCATCTGGCCGGTAAGACCGACGGCTTCGATCTTCGCGCCGCTTGCTTCGAGAACTTCGCGAATGGCCTGTTTTGCGGCCCGCCACCAGTCTTCGGGGTCCTGTTCCGCCCAACCAGGATGGGGGCTGCGAAACGGAGCGTGATCGGCGGAGGCCGAAGCGACAAGCTTGCCCTGCGCGTTGACGAGGACGGCGCGCGTGCCGCCGGTGCCGATATCGAGACCAAGAAACACAGGCAAATCTCCGAACTAAACCGATGTACTTGGATTAATGTACATCATTCAAGGCCCATTCAGGAGGCGGTATCCTCACCGTTCTATCTGAGGAGCGGCTTCCGCCGGAGAGGCGGCGGATTCATCGGCATAGAATTCGGCAATCTCGTCCGCGTACTTGTCCTGAATCACCCTCCGCCGCAGCTTCAACGTGGGCGTAAGCTCGCCCGATTCCGCCGACCACTCCTCCGCAACCAGACGAAAGCGCTTGATGGTCTCGAAGTTCGCCAGCGTGGCGTTCACCTCATCCACGATGGATTGATAGAGCGAAACCACGCGCGCATCATCGGCCAGATCACGCCGGTTGCCCGCCGCAATTCCCTTCTCTTTGGCCAACGCCTCCAGCGCCGCAAAGTTCGGCGAGATCAGCGCCGACGCAAACTTGTGCCGATCGCCCACCATCGCCGCCTGACCCACAAACACGCTCAGCTTCAGCTTGTTCTCAATCGGCTGCGGAGCGATTGTTTTTCCGCCTGAGGTCTTCAGCAATTCCTTCTTGCGGTCGGTGATGTGCAGGAACCCATCCTCATCCAGCCGCCCAATGTCCCCGGTCTTAAACCACCCTGCGGAGTCAAAACTTTCTGGCTCATGCGACGTGCGGTTCCAGTAGCCGGAAAATACATTCGGTCCCTTCACCAGCAACTCGCCGTCCTCGGCAATTTTGTGCTCGACCTGCGGCAGCGGCTTGCCTACCGAGCCCATCCGGTTCGCCGCCGGAGTATTGATGGCCAGCACCGGCGACGTTTCCGTCAGCCCGTAGCCCTCCAGAATCCGAATCCCCGCGGAAGCAAACCAGCGGGCCGTCTCCAGTCCCAGCGGCGCGCCCCCGGCGATGAAGTACCGCACCCGCCCGCCGAACCCCGCGCTCATTTTTTTATAAACAAGATTATTGGCCAGCTTCCATGCCATTGCGGCCGGCCTCTCGCCGTTCGCGATTGTCTCCCGGTGCTTCGCCCCCACCCTGAGCGCCCACTTCATCATCCGCCGCTTCATGCCCGACGACGCCCGCCGCTCCACTTCCTGCCGAAATTTCTCAAAAACGCGCGGCACGCCCACCACAATCGTCGGCTTCACTGCTGTCAGCGTAGCGGGAAGCTTGTCGAAACTCCCGCAATACGCGACGGTCGCGCCTCGCGTGTACATTGCGTAATCCAGATGCCGCGCCGTGATGTGCGACAGCGGCAGGAACGAAATGCAGGAGTCCGTCGCGCCAATCTCAAACCCGCTCAGCGACTCATTGATATTGGAGGCGATATTGCCGTGCGTGAGCCTTACGCCTTTCGGCTCGCCCGTCGTTCCAGACGTATAAATCAGTGTCGCCAGGTCATCCGGACGAACATCATAGGCCTCACGGTCGAACCCGGCATCGCGCCCGGTCGCCTTGTCGGCTTCGCCGATCAGGAAAGAAAATTTCTCGGCGTCCGGAGTACCTTCATCATCCATAATGATGAGTCGTTCGAGCGATGTATGCTCTCGGCCCCGGACCACTTTCTCATATTGCTCGCGCGTTGAAACCACGGCCACGCGCGCGCCGGAGTCGGCCAGCAGATCGCAGGTCTGCTCCGCCGTCAGCGTGGGATAAATCGGAACATCGACCGCCCCAATCGCCAGCGCGGCAAAGTCGGTCACTGCCCACTCCCAGCGGTTTTCCGAGAGGATCGCGATGCGGTCGCCCTTGCCAATGCCCCACTCGCGCAGAACTCCCGCCAGCGCCCGCACCCGCTGATAAATCTGATTACCGGAAATCGCCTGCCAGCCGCCTTGCGCGTTCTGCGTAAGCACCGCATGGTCGCAGTCCGAGGCGGCGACCAGAAAAAATACGTCGTTCAGCGTGGTCAATTCGGGCACGGGACTTAACAGTAGTTTATTCGCCGCCCCAATCGCAACCAGAAAAGAGAGGAGAGCCTAAGATTCAAAACTTGTCTATGGCTCGACGTTCAACGATAAGGTGTTGGCGCGAACCGTTGTCTTTGTCGCTTGATCATAACGGCTCACTTGAAGCGTGTACTTACCCGGCTCAGAGATGTGGTAGAGGCGCTTGAGATTGATCGTTACTTTAAACATCGTGCCAGGGGGATGTGGAAGCAAAATTGAGCTGCTAGCGTACACCTCATTCGGATCGCTAGGCCGTTGTTTGCCAGTGATCTTACGGTGAAAGAAGGTCGTCGGAACCTCATGCCCATTTCGCTCAAGATCGTAGGTAAAAGCTGTGTACTGCCCGTCTGGGCCGCGATCTGAGACCCAATAGATGTCGTGGTTCGTGTTGTTAGTCACAGTGATAACGACATCGATGGGCCCAGAGAGTGTAATCGGAGAGATAGGAACATTGATAACTATTGAGAAGCCTGGCTTCTGAGCAGTCGCCCGCGACGCATTATTTGGTTGAAACTGCGCGTAGCAATTTACTGCGGCCAGCAGCCAAACTATAGCCGCTACTTTCCTGAGGGCCATCTAAACCCCACGTTTCATCGGATCGCTGAAAAGCGATCCGCCGATCCGAATGATTACTGGACTCCCTACTGCGGCTTCGGCGTAAGCCGCACGAACTTCGGAGCCAACTCCTCCCACCTGGAAAGCAGCCAATACGCGCGCGTGCTGGCCGTCTTCTCGGCGTGGAGTTGCACCAGCCCCTGGATCGCTTCCTTCGCCTCGGCGTCCAGCGTGTCGTAAGGCTCCGGCGTCAGGAAGTCCGGATGATAAAGCTGCTTCTCCACAAAACTGCCGTCCTCATCGAAGACCCACGCCAGGCCGCCGGTCATGCCCGCTCCAAAATTGAAGCCGGTCGAGCCCAGAATCACCGCCAGCCCGCCGGTCATGTATTCGCAGCCGTGGTCGCCCACGCCTTCCACAATGGCCAGCGCGCCGGAGTTGCGGACGGCGAACCGCTCGCCCGCGCGGCCCGCCGCGAACAGCGCCCCGCTCGTCGCTCCGTAAAGCGCGACGTTACCCAGAATCACGTGAAGCTCCGACTGGAGCGCCGCCCGGCCTTCGCCGCGAAGAATAATCTCCCCGCCCGAAAGTCCCTTGCCCACAAAATCATTCGCAAGGCCCTTCAGAATGAGCTGCATTCCGGGAGCGGCGAACGCACCGAACGACTGCCCCGCGACTCCCGCCATCTTGAACGTGAGCTGCGAGTCGGTTCGCGTTCCATTCGTGATGAGCAACGCCAGGTCGCCGGCCAGCCGCGCGCCCAGCGTACGGTCCTCGTTCGAAATGTGCGCGTCCATGCTGAAGTGCTCGCCCGCGCGGTACGCCGCAATCGCGGGTTCCACCCAGGCATCGTCAATGGGAGCGCGCGACGAAGGCCGCTGGTTCCGCTTGCCCTGCCAGCGGATCTCGCCCTCGGAGGGAGCGGCCAGCAGCGGAGCCAGGTCCAGATTCCCATCGTGGCGCACCTGCTCAAGCAGATCGGTGCGGCCAATCGCCGCTTCCAAAGAAGCAAACCCATACTGCGCCAGCAACGCCTGCAAGTCGCGCGCCAGCTCTTCGTAAAAGCGCACCAGATGCTCAGGCCGCCCGCGGAACTTCGCCCGCAACTCCGGCCTCTGCGTTGCAATGCCCGTGGGGCAGGTATTCAGGTGGCACTGCCGCGCCATGTCGCAGCCAATGGCAACAAGAACAGCGGTTCCCATCGCGTACTCGTCGGCACCCAGCAGCGCCGCAACCAGAATGTCGCGGGCCGTGCGCAAACCGCCGTCGCAGCGCAAACGCACCCTGCCGCGAAGCCCATTGGCCAGCAGTACCTGCTGCGCCTCGGACAATCCAAGCTCCCAGGGGTTCCCGGCATACTTGATGCTCGACAGCGGCGACGCCCCCGTTCCGCCGTTGTTTCCGGCAATCACGATGTAGTCGGCATAGGCCTTGGCAACGCCCGCCGCAACCGTGCCCACTCCGCACTCGGAAACCAGCTTGACCCCAATCGCGGCCTTCGGATTCACCCGCTTCAGGTCATAAATAAGCTGCGCGAGGTCCTCGATGGAGTAAATATCGTGGTGCGGTGGAGGACTGATGAGCTGCACGCCTGGCTGCGCGTGGCGCAGTCGCGCAATCAACTCCGTCACCTTGTGGCTCGGCAACTGCCCGCCCTCGCCGGGCTTCGATCCCTGCGCGATTTTGATTTCGATCTCTTCGGCGTGCATCAGGTACTCGGCCGTCACTCCGAACCGGCCTGAAGCCACCTGCTTGATTTTGTTGTTCAGCAGATAGGACGGCGTAGGCCTTCCCACCAAATCAATGTTGACATCCGGCTGATACACCGCCGGGTCCTCGCCGCCCTCGCCCGTGTTCGAACGCGCACCCAGCAGGTTCATCGCCGCCGTGATTGTCTGGTGCGCCTCCGGGCTGAGCGAACCCAGCGACATGGCGCTCGCAATAAAGCGCTTGTACATATTCGACGGAGGCTCCACCTGCTCCATGGCCAGCGGCGCGCCTACCGGACGAATCTCCATCAGGTCGCGCAGCGCCACCGGGTCCTTTTCAACAGCCTGGGTTGCGAACGCGGCCCACGCGGCCGCCGGTTCCACAGCCGCCGGCTTATTATGCGCGGTCCCCGTAACGGTCTGGAGCGAGCGCACGGTTGGAGGCTGCCATGCGTGCGGCTCGGCCTTCTCCGCTTTGCGGAAACGGATCCATCCGTAGTCGGGAAGGTCCTTCGCTGTGGTTGCGACCGGCACTGGCGCATCCCCGCCGGGCGCATCGCCCGCATCAGCAGGGGTCCAGGTCTGGCGCAGTTGCGCGTCCAGTTCGTTCAGTCCAACACCGCCCAGCGGCGCGGGAATCCCTTCAAAGCAGCGGTCCACTACATCACGGCTGAGTCCAATGGAGTCGAACAGATGCGCGCCGCGGTAGCTGTCCACCACCGAAATGCCCATCTTCGACATGATCTTCGCCTGGCCCAGATCGAGTGCGTGCAGCAGGTTGGCCTCGCCTTTTTCCGGATTCAGGTTGCGGGCCGTTTCCAGCGCCAGCCACGGACAAACCGCTCCAGCGCCCATGCCCAGCAGCACAGCGAAGTGGTGCAGGTCGCGGCAGTCCCCGGCTTCCACGGCCAGCCCAACACGGGTGCGAATCCCGGCGCGAATCAGGGCGTGATGCACTGCGCCTGTAGCCAGGGCCATCGGCACGGGAAGCGATTCCGCGCTTGCCGGTCGGTCGCTCAACAGCAGAATCGCCGCTCCGGCGCGGACCAGATCAATCGCCTTCGCGCAAATGTCGTCCAGCGCCGTCGCCAGATTGTACGCCGGATTGAAAACGCAGTCCAGCACCGCCATCGGCAGCGTGCTCGCCAGCGGATGATGCCGCTCCCGCAGGTCTTTCATCTGCGACAGAGAGAGAAACGGCGACGCGAGCGACAGCCCCGGCAGCGGCGCGTGCTTGTCCAGCAGGTGCGGCCACGGACCCAACCGCGTGTGCATCTGGATAACGCAGGTCTCGCGCAGCGAATCAATGGGAGGGTTCGTCACCTGAGAAAAACGCTGCCGGAAATACGCATAGGCGGGACGCGGTGAGCGCGCCAGCGGCGCCAGCGGCGTGTCGTCGCCCATCGACCACACGGCGTCTTTGCCGTCGGTGGCCATCGGCTTCAGGATCATGTTCACGTCTTCGCGCGTGTATCCATAGCCGTGGTGCAGCCTGCCCAGCTCCGCCGCATCCATCGCCGGAATCGGCAACTCAGCGTCCAGCGTGCGGTTCTCGATCAGGTTTTCGTACTGCGGGGCCGCCTCATCAAACACGGCCTGGATCTGCTCATCCTCCAGCAGAACATGGTTCTTCAGGTCGGCCACAATCATCTGCCCCGGCCCAAGCCTGCCGCTGTGGACAATCGTTTCAGGATCAAGATCGACCAGTCCGGCCTCCGACCCCAGCACCACCATCTGGTCATCGGTCACAAAATACCGGCAGGGCCGCAGTCCATTGCGGTC
>JAICYR010000091.1 GCA_025934135.1 Acidobacteriaceae bacterium
CATCGACATGCTGGCCGTGCTGGAGGAAAAGACAAAGGGCAATCTCTCCGAAAAAGAACAGCGGCTGTTACAGAACGCGCTCTTCGAGGTGCGGATGCTCTTCCTCGAAGTCACCAACGCCATCGCGCAGCAGGCGCAGCGGCCTCCGCAGGGGAAGCAGTAGCCGCCGCGCATGAAGGGAGAAATCCTCATCCTCGGCAGCGGCACGTCGATGGGCGTGCCCACGCTGGGCTGCGACTGCGCGGTCTGCACCTCGACTGATCCCCGCGACCAGCGCACCCGGCCATCCATTGCCGTGGAGTGGGACGAGAACACCGTACTCATCGACACCGGCCAGGACTTCCGCGCGCAGGCACTCCGCGAGCACATCCGCCACATCGACGCGGTCCTCTACACGCATTCCCACGCCGACCACATTCTCGGCATGGACGACCTGCGCCCGCTCAGCTTTCATCGTCCCAACGGGCCTATTCCTCTCTATGCCGACGATGCGACGGCGGCGGCGCTCGAGCGAGTCTTCGCCTACACCTTTTCGCCGGAGGCGCAGTACCCCACCCGCGCGCGCGTCCAGCTACATCGGCTGAACGGAGAAGAGTCGGTCGAGGTCAGCGGCCTCCGCTTCCAGCGCGTGCCCGTCTCGCACGGAGACATCGAGGTCGCGGGCTTCCGCTTTGGCCCAGCCGCTTATTTAACGGACATGAACGGGATCCCCGAACACAGTCTGTCGCTGCTCAAAAATCTTGACGTGCTTATTCTCGACGCCCTGCGCTGGAACCCCCACCCCAGCCACAACAACGTGGAGCAGGCGCTGCGTTGGATCGAGCGCATCCAGCCGCGCCGCGCCTTCTTCACCCACATCGCGCATGAGCTGGGCCATGCGGCGACGGAAGCGAAGCTGCCCGCGCACGTGCGTCTCGCCTATGACGGCCAGCGTCTGGAGTTTGAATTCTAGCTATGGAGATCGCTCGTTCGCTCGACGCGCTTCCCGCCTGGCCTGGCCGCACCGTCGTGGCCATCGGCAACTTCGACGGCGTGCATCGCGGCCATCAGGCTATTCTGGCCAACGTCCGGCGGCGTGCAGCGGAGACTGGCTCGAAGTCCGTGGCCGTCACGTTCGATCCGCACCCGGTGCGCGTGCTGCGTCCCGCCCAGGCCCCTAAGCTCATCACGCCGCTCCCGCAAAAACTCGACCTGCTCGCCGCAACCGGAATCGACGCGACTGTCGTCATTCCCTTCACGCTGGAGTTCTCGCATCTCTCCGCGACGGAGTTTGCGCGTGACATTCTGCTCGGCGCGCTCCGTGCCGCCGAAGTGCATGAGGGAGACAACTTCCGCTTCGGACACAACGCCAGTGCGGGCCCGGCTGACCTGGCACGTCTGGGCCGTGAGCTAGGCTTCGGAGTCGTGGCCCAGCCCGCGTTGTACGTGCGCGGCGTTCAAGTCTCAAGCTCGGTCGCCCGGCGCGCCATCGCGGCGGGAGAAATGGCAAAAGCGCGCGCGCTGCTGGGCCGCGTCTTCTCCATCCGCTCCACTCCGGCCCCCGGACGCGGCATCGGCAGGCGGCTCACCGTGCCCACCATCAACCTCGCTCCTTATTCAGAACTGCTGCCCTCCGGCGGAGTCTACGTCACCCGCATGAAAATCGGCGGGGAGATATTCGATGCCGTGACCAACGCCGGAACCCGCCCCACCTTCGGAGAGAACGCCTTTGTGGTCGAATCGCACCTGCTCAACTTCCACGAAATCGACCTGACCGAAGACACGCCGCTGGAGTTGTGCTTCCTCCAGCGCCTCCGCGAAGAGCGCCGCTTCGATTCCCCGGCGGCACTGAAAGAGCAAATTTTGAAGGATGCGGCCCGGGCGCGGAGATACTTTCGGTTGGCGCGATTGACTTAGGTTTACGCCTCGACCGGCAACTGGTCGCGGTAGCGGTGGATGAGCGAGTAGAGCTTGCGGGCGTTCCAGTAGCGGGGCAGGAAGCGGCGCGGCTGGGACATGGTGCGGAAGAGCCAGCCGAGGTAGAACTTGTCTGCCCAGACCGGAATGAAGACCTGGTCTCCGCTGAGGAAGGCAATGGCCGCGCCGATGCAATGAATTGCGGGCAGATAGTTCAAGTTCTGCTTGAGGTATAGGCCGAGCCGCTCCTGCGCCCCGCCGCCAATCGTGACGATCACGTGCCGAGGCTGCAGCCGCTCGATCTGCTCCAGCAGCTCGGGGTCTGCGATGTCCTTCCCGAGCATCGGCGCGACATGCGCGCATTCGGTTGGGACTTGGATTCCCTGAGCGGCGAGCCACGCCAAGTTGCGCTCCGAGCTGGCCGCGTTGGCCATGATCCAGACGCAGGCTCCGGGGCAGCGGACATCATCCCGCCGCAGCAGCTCGCGCAGGTACTCCAGCCCGGAAAGCCGCTGGATGGAATCCTTCTGGAGGAAGTTCCAGACCATGACCATGAAGGCCGAGTCGGTAATCGCCAGGTCGGAGTTGAGCAGCGCCTCGCGATAGGCCGCGTTCGCGGCCATTTCCTTGAGCGCGGGAGCGGCGGGGACGACCAGCAGCCCGCCTTGGCTCATCCGGTCGACGGCTTGATGAGCCGCGCCCTGGAAGAAGTCCACGCCGAGGATCCTGACTTTGTCCCGCTTCTTGCCGCTTGCCACTTGCTTACTTGCTCCTTGCGCCGCTCGCGATCTGGTCCTCGATCCAGCGGTAGGTCTTCTCCATGCCGTCACGCAGACGGATGGACGGCTCCCACCCGAGCCGCTCTTGGATCAGGGTGTTGTCGCTGTTGCGCCCGTTCACGCCTTTCGGCGCGGTGAGATCGTAGGTGCGCTTCAGCTTGACTCCGGCGATGTCCTCGACCATATCCACGAGGCCGTTGATGGTGACCAACTCGCTTGAGCCGAGATTGATGGGCACATCGACGTCGCTGGCCATGAGGCGCTGGGTGCCCTCGACGCAGTCGTCGATGTACATGAAGCTGCGCGTCTGCTTGCCGTCGCCCCAGATGTTGATCTCGTGTTTGCCGGAGCGTTTGGCCTCGATGACTTTGCGGCAAATGGCTGCCGGGGCCTTCTCGCGGCCACCGGTCCAGGTGCCGTCCGGCCCATAAACGTTGTGGTAGCGGGCAACGCGGGTAGTGAGGCCGAAGTCCTCTTCAAAGTGGCGGCACATGCGCTCGCTGAAGAGCTTCTCCCAGCCGTAGCCGTCTTCGGGAAGCGCGGGGTAGGCGTCGGACTCCTTGAGCGGAACCACGTCGGGGTTCTTCTGCTTATCGCCGTTGTAGACGCAGGCCGAGGAAGAGTAGAAGAACCGCTGCACGCCATGCTCGCGTGCGGCCATGAGCATGTGGGTGGTGGTGAGGACGCTCAACATGCAGAGCGCCTTGTTGTTCTCAATGAAGCCCATGCCGCCCATGTCCGCGGCGAGCTGGAAGACCAGCGAAACACCTTCGGCGGCAGTCATGCAGTTGGCCTTGTCCTTCAGGTCAAGGGATAGGTTCTCCACGCCCTCGGTCACTTGATACCAGTCGTCGAGCGGCTTCAGGTCGACGGCGCGCACCACTTTGACTCCGTTGGCAAGCAGGTCCTTGACCAGATGTCCGCCGATGAACCCGCCCGCACCGCAGACGACGGCAGTTTGACCCTTAAGTTCCAACCAACACCCCACAATTGAACAGCCTGGAATCTGTTACTAAAGTGTAATGGGGCGGGTGGGCGTGTCAAGCGGATTCGCGCCAGTTGCCCCGCTTTGGGACATCTGGCAAAGTAGCAGATGGAGATGGTCAGTTCCCTCAGCCGCCGCATAGTGTCGCAGCCGCTCGCAGCGATCGGACTGCTGTTGGCGGTGTTGTTCGCGGTAATGGCGTTGGGGGCCCCGTGGCTTGCTCCGGCCAACCCGGCGGCGATTGACTTGACGCACCGGCTGGCTGCGCCGAGCGCGGCGCACTGGTTGGGGACAGACCAGTTGGGGCGGGACATCCTGTCGCGGATCATCTACGGGGCGCGGCTGTCGCTGACGGTGGCGGTGTCAGTAGTGGCGCTGTCGCTGGGGACGGGAATCGTGCTGGGCGGCATCGCCGGCTTCTACGGGGGCGCGATCGACACGGCGCTGAACATCTTCGCCATGAACGCCTTCATGGCGCTGCCGGGAATCCTGCTGGCCATCGCCTTCGTGGCCTTCCTGGGGCCGGGGCTGCTGAACCTGATCCTGGCGCTCTCGATTGGCGGATGGGTCGGCTATGCGCGGCTAGTGCGCGGGCAGGTGCTGGCCGTCCGCGAACGCGAGTTTGTGGAAGCGGCGCGGGCGCTGGGCGCGAGCGACCTGCGGATCTTCCTCCGGCACATCCTGCCGAACATCGTCCAACCGCTGATTGTGCAGGCGGCCATCGGAATGGCGGGTGCGGTGCTGGCCGAGGCCACGCTGAGCTTCCTGGGCCTGGGCGTTCCTCCACCTACGGCAAGCTGGGGGGCGATGCTGAACGACGCCCGGGCCCACCTTTTCGATGCGCCCCATGTGGTGGTGCCTCCGGCGATTGCCGTAATGCTGTGCGTGCTGTGCTTCAACTTCATCGGCGACGGGCTGCGGGACTATTTGGATCCGCGGACGCGGCTGAGCGTGGGGCTGTAGCCGTGTTGGTCGGGGTCATCTCGGACACGCACGGGCTGCTGAGGCCCGAGGCGGTTGAGGCGCTGGACGGGGTCGAGCACGTGCTGCACGCGGGCGATGTGGGCGACCCGGCGATTCTGGAGGCGCTGCGAACGGTCGCTCCAGTGACGGCGATTCGCGGCAACGTGGATGTGGGCGGGGAGTGCGGGCGGCTCCCGGAGACCGAACTGGTGGAGTTGGGCGGGATGGGCATCTACATGCTGCACGACCTCGGCGCGCTGGACCTTGATCCGATGATGGCGGGAGTCGGGGTGGTGGTGAGCGGGCACTCGCACAAGGCGGAGATCGAGCGGAAGAAAGGCGTGCTGTACTTCAATCCCGGAAGCGCCGGGCCGAAGCGGTTCTCGCTGCCCGTCTCGGTGGGCCTGCTGGAGATTGAAAACGGCAGCAGGGTCGAGGCGCGGGTGGTGGAGCTGTAGCGAGCGATCAGCGATCAGCGTCCCCATTTAAGCCAGAATCCGAGCTTGAGGAAACCACCATCTCAGTTGAGACCTTCGAGGCAGCTTGTGCATGAGTGGGTATGACGAGTAGCATTCGATTCAATTTTTCAATGGTTGGGCGGGAGAGCGCGAGTTATGGCAGATATTACGCCGGGGCATATTTTACAGACCGGTCTTGGCTTCTGGGCATCGAAGGCGCTGCTGAGCGGTGTGGAAATGGGTGTGTTCACCGAACTGGCGGATGGTCCGCAGAGATTCGACCAACTGTCCGGGCGGCTGGGGCTGCATCCGCGATCGGCGCGCGATTATCTGGATGCGCTGGTGGCGCTGGGACTGTTGCAGCGCGTAGACGGGATGTATTCCAACACGCCGGAGACAGACCTGTTTCTGGACCGCAGAAAGCCGAGCTACATTGGCGGGATGCTGGAGATGGCCAATGCGCGCCTGTATGGTTTTTGGAACCATTTGACGGAGGCGCTGCGGACGGGGCGCCCGCAGAATGAGGCCAGGGATGAAACCGGGCCGTCGCCGTTTGAGGCCTTGTATGCGGACCCCGCGCGGCTGAAGAACTTTCTGGCGGCGATGTCGGGCGTGAGCCACGGCGGGAATCTGGCGATTGCGAAGAAGTTTCCGTGGGCTACGGCGAAGACCTACTGCGATGTGGGGACGGCGCAGGGAGATTTGGCGGTGCAGATTGCGCTGGCCAATCCGCACCTGACGGGCATTGGGTTTGACCTGGCGGAGGTTGGTCCAGTGTTTGAGGAGTATGCCAAAGCCAACGGGGTGGGCGACCGGCTGCGCTTCCAGCCGGGAGACTTCTTTAAGGAAGAGCTTCCGCATGTGGATGTGATTACGATGGGGCACATTCTCCACGACTGGGGCCTGCAGGACAAGAAGATGCTGATCGCCAAGGCGCACAAGGCGCTGAATCCGGGGGGATCGCTGGTAGTGTATGACGCGATCATTGACGATGACCGGTCGAAGAACGCCTTTGGCCTGATGATGAGCCTCAATATGCTGATTGAGACGGCGGAAGGTTTCGATTATACCGGGGCTGACTGCACGGGGTGGATGAAGGAAGCCGGCTTCCGCGAGACTCGGGTTGAGCATTTGGTGGGCCCGGATTCGATGGTGGTTGGAGTGAAGTAAGGCGTCAAGCGTTCGGCGATCTCCCGGGAAATGCGTGCTAATTTTTTCCGCCTTTCCTTTATTTTGTTGGAGTTAGGAGCTGGTATGAGCTGTAGTTCCGACAAAACAAAGAACTTAGCCGTATGTCAGCCTCTGCCAATAACTTAGGGCTAGTTCCAGACTGGCCGTGGGTTCTCCTTTCGGTTGGGCGCAAGAGAAAAAGGACCGCGCTTGAGGCGGTCCTTTTGGGTTTTCCATCTACCTCTATTTTATCAATTCCTAGGAAATAAAATGCATTGTGGCGGGAACTTTATTGCCTCTGGAATAAGTGACTTGCGGGAGAGCATGGTACGAAAGTGCTTGACAGGAAATGAGCGGGCCGGCGGTCGGGGTCAGCGTGTTCCCATTCAAGTCAAGACTGGGGTTGAAGGGGCCGACTGGCAAGTTACTCTTCGATCACTTTCTTTGCCCTCATGCTCGGAATGGCCAAGCCGCTAATAATTGAGTCAATGAGAGTTTTGGCCTGCTGTAACTTCTTTAAATCAAGTCCATTTTTGATGTCTTCGTTTTCTCGCGATAAGAACGCATAATTTCGTGCCAGCGCCACCTTAGAGGACCCGCCCGACGGTTCTCCAATAAGTTCTTTACTAAGAGTTTTGAACCATGAGCCAGCATTCTGTTCAGCTTTTCCCGTTGCGATTTGTGCGGGTCCAGATGCCTCGGTCTTGGTTTCGGCTGTGCTTTCGGCCTTTTTCTGCCTTAGTTGGCCTGGACCCGTCCTTTGGCTCGAAAAGCTCTCCCACGATTTTGCTATTTGTTCTGAGAGGTCCGGCGGAACAGATTTTGACACCGCCTCGTAGGAAGATTTCAGAGTTTCTTCCACGGCGCTTAGGAAAATATTGGGATGGAGGCAATAGTCTTCTATGGCTAGGCCGCTTTCCAAGGAAAGGGTTTTTGCCTCCAATGCCTTACATAGGGTTGAAACCGACTTTTGATATTCCTTGCCTTGTGAATCTCCGTCGAACAGGACGCAAAGCAGGCGCTCCTTATTGTCAACACGGATATTTTCGGCTTTGAACGTTTGGAGTAAGAATCGCAGATTCGGCAAATCACTGTAACTCATAATACCCAGTAAATTAGCATCTGCGTCCACCATCGATAGGTGATTGAGGACTCGAAGGAATTCGTAAATATAGATTGGGTCGGAGTCGCCCTCCACTAGCAGGATATTTGGGCTGAAAAGTACGCTCGAATTCAAACCAGCCCCTAAAGCATCTACCGCGAAACGCCAATTAGCGCGATAAGGCTTGGAGTCTACGAGCGATGTGTCCTTGTCCTTGGTGATTAATCGATGTCTTTCCGGATAGTTTTGATTAAGCATGAACAGGGAATGTGTTGCATAGACTATCTGGGTGTCCTCGGCAAGTTGCTCGAAAACAGCCAGCAGATCGCGTTGCCCCTTCGGGTGCAGAAAAACGCCCGGTTCGTCAAAAAGGTAAATGTAAGAATTCGCAGGATTTTTCTTGCGTCGTGCGTGAAGAACCATGGACAGCCGGAAGAACTGCGTAACCCCGGCACTTCGCTTTGACATGCGTGCGTGGCGCGTCTTGACGGCAGGATCGTTTGCGAGAAGCTCTATGGAGTTGCCTTTATGCCTCAGCTGGAAATGGAGGTCAAGATCGACGCCCTGTGCCCACAGCCTTCGCAATTCTCTATCTAGTTCGACGGATGCTAATTCAAGGGTTTTACCCGTCTCATCATCCTGATGGAACAATTCGTTGCAATTTAGAGGATCGAGTCCCGCATAGAAAAATATACCTTGTAAAAATTCTGCTTCTGGTTCGCGAATCTCGGCGGCCGTTACAGAGTCCTGCAACTCACCCGAAAATGCCTCAAATAATTCGACCCTTGGGATGAGTTGTGAGAAAGCTTCGTAGATGACTTCAGAAAATTCCTTGAGGGGGTACCCGTTAAGCGTCAAATCAGCTCCCACTCCGTCCCGAGTTAGAGTCAATGTCGATGAATGTAGGAGTTTTTCTAAGAGGTTCAGTTCCTCGATCATCTCTGTGGCAGATTTACGGCGCTGACCTCCTTCTTCTTCGGCCTCCACATCCTCTTCCTCATTATTTGCCACCGCTCGCCCGGTTGGTCTGCTAGTGAGGACAGTAGCGCGGACCTGTGCGAGCATAGTTCCTGCCTGAACGTTTATTGGAAGGGGCGCGGTCCTGGATGGTGCAGGATCGCTCGAATCTTCATCGTCCTCCGTCTCGACATCTTCATCGGAACTCGGCGCAGACTCTTCCTCCTCTTTTTGGAGCGCGGTTTGGCACGCCTGCTTAAAAGCGGCCATGAGTTTTCCTAAACGGGCTTCCTCTTCTTCTGTAATTTTGAAGATGAAGTCTAAGCGGGTACTTTTACTATCCCAGTTCTGCTCCTCCGCTCGTATAGGCGAATCGAAATTGAGGTGTTGCAAAGCACGCAGGAGATTTGATTTCCCGTGATCATTGGCGCCGAGCAAAATGGTCTCTCGATTATCAACCGGAAGTTCACAATTGCCCTTTACAGATAGAAAGTTTTTCGCCTTCAGCTTCGTTAGAAACATCTTTGTGTTCGCCCGGATGGTAGGATTTCTTCGGAATAATAATACGCCTCACCCTGGGGTTTCAGTTCTCACTCGTTCCTTTTGCCTCAATATTCAGCGCTTAGGAGATGGGTTAGTGAGGATTCAGCTTGAATCGGCTGCTGATCGGGAGTGGGCCAGCGTCACAAATAAGCGGCATCGGAAGTTGGTTAGCACAAAACGAGGCCGTCCAAACTGGACGGCCTCTTTGTTGATGAGCGGGTGGGTCGATTGGTTATGGGCCGACGTCCTGGGGCAGGCAGGGGTTATATCCGAGCGACGACGGAGTTACTGGTGCGGGCGGAGTTGGCGGCGTGGCCCACGGCGGGTTGGCGAAGTCGAAGAAGTCGAGCAGGCTGGGCTGGGCCGCGTCGCGGGCGGTGAGGTGCGCGGAGGATCCGATGAAGCGGTTCTCAACGAACTTGATGACCGCGGTGTGGTCCATGGGAATGTGCGAGACGAAGTGCTTGCGCGTGAACGGAGAGATGACCATGTTGGGCACGCGGAAGCCAAGCTGGGCGGCGAATCCATATTTTGCCGCAGCGTCCGTGCTCTTTACGCCGGGATCGCTTCCCATCAGGTCGCAGTGAAGAGTCGGCGTTCCTCCGCTGGGCAAGCAGGGATTGTAGCTGTCGGGATTGACGGCGATGGAAGAGATGTCCGGAATGGCGCCGAGTGATGAGTCGGTGAATTTGTTGGACTGGCCGGGGACGGGCGGAACGTGATCGTAGGGGCCGCCGGCTTCGTCGTAGCTGAAGAAGAATACGGAGCTGCTCCAGGAGGGGCTGGTCATGAGGGCGTTGACGATCTTGGCGACTTCGCTCTGGCCGTTGAGGATGGACTGGGCTGAGCCGGGATGCTCGTCATTGAGGCCGGAGCCGGACTCAATGTAGGCGAAGCTGGGTAGCGTATTGTTTGCCACGTCGGTGTAATAGGCGCTGAGCGGCGCGACGTGATTGGTATCGATACAGAAGTAGTTTGAAGTATCGCCTACGACGGACGATGGTTTGGTGTTTCCGGTGCAGGCTGCTCCGGTGGGATTGGCGTAGAGGAAGTTATGGGAGTAAGCGAAGGTGAGGAACGTGGTGGCGGGCATATTGGCGCGTCCGCTGCCGCATGATTGACCGGCGAAGCAGTAACCCTGAGTCGAGGTGTAGTAGATCTTCCATGAGACGCCGGCGTTTTGCAGCTCCTGGAAGATGTTATTGAGGTTGAGCTGCGGCAGGTGGTCGTCCGGGCCGGGATCGAAGACGAGGCCCTGAGTGGTGCCTCCGGAGAAGGTGGCGATGCGGTTGGGGGCGCTCTTGGAGGAGACGGGCGAGAACCAGCGGTCGGAGAGCGCGAACTGCGAGGCCATGTAGTAGTAGTAGTTCAGGAAATCCTGATCGTAGTAGCCCATGGCGCGCTCGCCGGTGGTGTCAGTGAATTGGCCCGAGCACGAGTTTGTAGCGACGCAGTTTTTGGTGTAGCCCTCGGCGATGTGGACGAATCCGTCCATATTGATGGGGCGGGTGGTGGAGAAGTCCCAGCGACTGACGTCCCCGTAACTCTCGAGCCAGGACGAGGACATATCGTCGATGCAGGTGGTGCGCGACTTGTAGAGGTAGTACTTATCGCCTTGGTCGTCGGAGTTGGTGATGGTGCTGAGTTTGTCGTCGATGCCGTCCACGGTGTAGGTCTTGCCGTCATCTCCAACGTTCCAGCCATTCGTGATGCGGTAGGGGTTCAGCATTCCGAAGTAGCTGTCGAAGCTATGGTTTTCCTGCAGCATGAAGATAACGTGCTGGACCGAACTGAGATCACCGGCGGATTGGACGGTGATGGTGGTTTGAGCCGACGAGCTTCCGGCGGAGTTGGAGGCCTCGGCCGTGTAGGTGGTGGTGGAAGTAGGCGAAACAGTGATGGTTCCGCCGGAGGACGGCAATGTGTTGCTGCTGCCGTCGGTGCCGGTTACGGTTATGCTGCTGGTGGCGTTGGAGGCGGTCACGGTGAGGGTGTCGGATGATCCCGAGGTGATGGTGCTGGACTTTGCCGTGATGGAGAGAACGGGCGTGGCGCTCGAGGCGACGGTGAGATTGACGGTGGTGTAGGCGGCCCCGCCGCAGTAGTCCCATTCCTCAACAACGGTGTGCTCTGGTCCGGCAGCCATAGAGATGCTGGTGTCGAGCGATGCCTGGTGCACCGTGTAGACGAGCTTGTTGTTCACGTAAATGCCCATGGCCGCAACTCCCTGGGAACAGGTGTTGGTTCCCGCGGAGGCCACATAATGCACGGGCGAGGTCACGGTGGAACCCGGCGTCGGCGTGGATACTGTTACTCCGGGCGGATTGGTGCTGGAGCCGACCGTGAGGTTCACGGTGGTATAGGTTGCTCCGCCGCAGTAGTCCCACTCTTCGACCACGGTGTGCTGATATCCATTCGCCAGCGTAAGGCTGGTATCGAGCGACGCCTGGTGCACCGTGTAGACGAGTTTGTTGTTGACGTAAATGCCCATGGCCGCAACTCCGCTGGAGCAGGTGCTGGTGGTCGCGGTGGCCACGTAATGCACGGGCGAGGTCACGGTCGATCCAGGGCTGGGGCTGGTGACGGTGACGGTGGCGAACGCTGGAACCGCAAACAACGCGAGGAGAGCGAGTACAGAAGGGAAGGTCTTCATGGGGCCTACCTCTCCTTTTCGGGACCGGACTGCAGATTTTAACGTGCTGGGGAGGAACGCAACCTGTTTGAGATGCAGGAAGAGCGGTTGGCGTTCAGGGGGGAAGGGGGCGGGCAAAGCCGGGGCGCCACCCGATCAGGGAATGTTGTTGAGAATCAAACGAGTTTGGGCGAGAATGTGGGCATGGATAAGGGGCGCGTGATCGAGACGCTGCGGGTGCATCGGGATGAGCTTCGGGATGCCGGGGTGGTGCATTTGTCCATCTTCGGATCGGTTGCGCGCGGGGAGGCTTCGGAGAAGTCGGATGTGGACCTGATGGCCGATTTCGACAGGTCCAAGCGCCTTACGCTGGTCAAGATCGGGAGCCTTCAGCAGCGCCTGAGCGAATGGCTTGGCGCGGAAGTCGAGCTTTCGTCGGCGGACTGGATGCGGGAGCCGGTTCGTTCCAGAGCGATGCGAGAGGCCGTCATTGCCTTTTAGGGATAATCTGACTCACCTTCGCGACATCGTGGAAGGGATCGAACTGATCGAAACGTTCGTTGGGGACATGACCCTCGATGCGTATCGGGCCGATCCGCTGAGGAAATCCGCCGTGGAACGGCAATTACAAATCATCACGGAAGCGGCGAAGAGGCTGGGCGATGATGCCTACGTGTTATGTCCCGATCAGGACTGGAAGGGCTTTTGTCGCATGGGCGATGTGCTGCGCCACATCTATCACAACGTTGACGACGAGATTGTGTGGGACACGGTCACGGAAGAGTTGCCGAAGATGAAAGAGGCGGCTTTGAAGACGATTAGAGGGTCGTAGCGCCACCGCGCCCATGTTTCAAAATCGAAACATGGGGATTTATGTCGGACAAGTTCGTGGCGGGGATTCGCTGCTTCTAGCGGTCTCAAACAGTGCCAGACAATCTGAATATGACTTCTTAATTTTCTTATTCACATCCTGAAGCCTTCTGACCGATTGCAGATGCGAGTCGACGGCCATGTTCATATCCTTCGATACACCGCGTATGGATTCGACCGTCGCAAGGTATCGGTCTACCATATCAATGGACCCACCTAAATTTTCAATCACTCCCTGCATTGGACCTAATAACCTGTGCCGCTGCTCTGCTAGATTCCTGGATGCTAACCCATCTAAGCCATCCGTAGGTTCCCTCCGCGATTGAAGACCCAACCTGTTCTAATTCGACGCATTCATGATCAAGCTTCTTCGAATATTTATTAAGCATGTTTGCTGTTGCTCGTGCTACTTCGATTTGCGTCCGTGTTTTACCTGTTGTGCTGGCTATAATTCGCCCGGCTTGCTTATCCATCGCTTTACCAACATCAGCAATAATTTTCGTTACCCTCGCCAATATTGGCAGCAGCTTTTGCATCGAATCTTCAGCCTGCATCTTGTGGTCAAGAAATCCCTTTTCAACGTTTGGCGGAGTGGCGGCACGTTTTCTTTTGGCTGACACTTTGACGGCGGTGCGCTGAAAAAGGGCGAGGAGTATCATCCCGAGCGCTATCAATAGGGCGCGTTGAATCCATGCATTATCGAGAAGCCACTCCAAATAACGGAGCGCGCCTGGGAAGCCCATAAAACCCCTCGATTCGCTGCTGCCTTTCTTTGGCCACACCAAAAAGCCAAAAATCATAGTTGCACAAACCGTGACAGGCAGAGTTGCAATCTGCCTTGTTCGAGATTTCCTGACACCGGGAAGCTGCATTATCGGATAGGAAATGAATGCCGCAAGTGCTATCAAAAGTATGGCTGTCCAACCCGGTGTCTTCTCCACAAGAACGAGAACGATCGCCATCGCCGCGGCTAGCAGCCACAGGACGAGTTCGCTCGCAAATTTAGACTTTCCCCGGTCTAAAACATCCAACTTTTCGTTTGACATTTTTCTTCTATGCTTTGAATTTCCTCATTATCGCCTTTCTCCTCTTTTTTTGCCTCAACTCTCACAGCCGTTTAGGATGGGTGGAGTGGGGATTGGTCCGAGGCTGGCTGAGGTTGGGGCCAGCGCGGGCGGATTCCGCTGAATTCTCTGAAACTTTCTCTTATGTCTACGATCCAAACATCAGGCAGTACCGAGCAGGTGCATCCCGACGTTCTGCTGGTAGAGCAGGCCAAGGGCGGCGACGTGAAGGCGTTCGAGAAGCTGGTGCGGCAGTACGACCGGCAGGTTTTTCGGATTGCCAACCACATTACGCAGAACCGCGAGGACGCCGAGGACGTGGTCCAGGACGCCTTTTTGAAGGCGTACCAGAAGCTGGACCAGTTCCAGGGCAACTCGAAGTTTTACACCTGGCTGGTGCGGATTGCCGTGAATGAAAGCCTGATGCGGCTGCGGAAGCGGCGCACAGGAAAGATGGTGTCGATTGACGAGGACGTGCAGACGGACGAGGGATCGATGCCGCGGGACCTGGCGGACTGGTCGCCTGATCCGGAGTCGCTGTATGGGCAGTCGGAGATGGGCGAGATTCTGAAGAAGGTGATTCAGGGGCTTCCGCAGGGGTTCCGGGTGGTGTTTGTGCTGCGTGACGTGGAAGGGCTTTCGACCGA
>JAICYR010000144.1 GCA_025934135.1 Acidobacteriaceae bacterium
CGCATGGCCGCCGTCGCCCATCTCAAGTGGCCGGTCAAGGCCAACCTAAGCGGATTCCTCGCCTGGGTCACATGGCTGACGATCCACATCTTTTTTCTTATTGGATTCAGAAACCGCATCGCCGTTCTCATCGATTGGGTCTGGAACTACTTCACCTTCACCCGCGGCGCGCGCCTCATCTACGGCAGCGAGGACCTTCCCGGCTGGGTGCGCCAGCAAGGCATACAGCCCGAAGCGGAAACCGCCCCGCTCGACGAGACCTCGCCCGGCGCAAGGGGCGGTGTCTAGAGAAGTTCCGGGCGGAAGAATCGTCTTTCCCAGCATCCCAGCCTGTGCCAATATCAGCTATCGGCCCACAACTATTGCGGTCATAAGGTGTCCTTAAGAATATGATTCCTGAACGAAAATCCCTCCTCCGGCGCGGAACCCTTGCGCTCGTTTGCGCGGCCCTGGCGCTTCCGTTTATTGCTTTCGCGCCCAAGGCCGATGCCCAGGTTTCCCTCAGTGTCCAGATCGGCGCTCCGCCCGTCTGCCCCTACGGCTATTACGAGTTCGCTCCATACTCCTGCGCCCCTCCCAACTTCTACGGACCGGGCTACTTCTATAACGGAATCTTCCTCGGCGTCGGCCCCTGGGCCAATTGGGGCTACGGGCACGGCTGGGGATCCCACCGCTTCGTCAGGGCCTACGGAGGAAACTACTATCGCGGTTACTGGGTTCGTCGTCCGCATCCGCGCCCTGACCATCGCTGGGACCACGGCCGCGAATACGGATACTACGTCCGTCACGATAATGGGCATCACTACGGCGAACGTGAACACGGCCATTACGACAGGGGGCGCGGCCATTACAAAGATCACGATAACGGACGGGGCCATTTTGACCACGGTCACGGCAATGACCACGATAACGGTCACGGCAATGGTCACGGCAACGGCCATCGCTAATAGTCCGGGCTGGGGAGCAGCCTGAAAGCTGCCCCCTCCCGAATGGGACCGCATCGCTGATCGTCAGTCGGAAAATTTTCCGAACATGGCATTTGAATTATTCCCAGTTGGTAAAATAGATATAGAAGGTTAAAGAGGGCTGGCGCATCCGCCAGCCCTCTTCTCTTTTAGGAAGGCAGTCCCAGAACTCCAGTTCTTGTATCAGGCCACAGACCATTCCAAGCTCGTCATTCTGAGGCGAAGCGTGCGCTTACGGTATTTCAAAAAACTTCTGAAACAGGGGCAGCAGCTCCTTCAAAATGAAGTTGCCAAAGACATCCAGAACAGTCCCAATTTCTTTGCCGGATACGATCCTCTCCTCAATGGCAACATAGAATGCGAAAGTTACAAGATTGTGCCTGATGCCGCTGGGCAGGATGCCCTTCATGTCGGTGAGGATGTGCGGGAACGGTAGGGGCTGGTCCTCCAACACCTCCCGTTTGAGATTCGTCAGTAGTACTCTTCGGTGTTTGTTGATGTTGGTCAGCTTATCCAGGAGCGCCAGAGGGGACTGCTCTCGTTCGGCTTCGGGCAAATTGAGGGGTTGAAGTTCGTCTATGACGGCACATGCAGATGGGCTTACGCCCTGCAGTCGATGCCGTTTCGCCAGCTCGTTCTTGTAGTCGGCAGTCGTTAGCGAGATCGGAAAGGCGTTCTGCTGGGTAGGCATTTGGTGATTTGCTAAAACGAGTTCCATACGAGGTAGTCAAGTGATCACCGCAAGCACTGCAGCATATCTCCTGCGATCAGTCCGAACCGGGCGGGAACCGGGTTCAGACTTCCAGCCTGAAAACCGCCCGCCACTAGGCGCATCTGAATCGTGTCTTTTGCAGAGTAGTACGCGAGGAGCTCTTGGTGAAGCTCCTCGTAGTGGTGCTTCGCTCGATAGAGCTTTTGCATGACACTGTCGAGGGAAGCCATGGTCCATAGTACGGCATACATGTGTCAAGGGGATAACTAACCAATTCGGTTAAGTCTTTTGTTTACAAAATCCAGTTGTCTTTTTTTGGAATTCACCAAGGGGGGAGGTTCCGCTAAGTAGTTGCAAAAGGCTGACTTAGGCACAACTCATTGAAAAGGGCTGACTTACAGGCTTTACTGTCCGCTAAACAATACAAAATAAAGGAGAGTGGGAGAAATTTGATTCACTGCCCGGCGGAAACCCTGACGGCGAACTGGTCCGGCCTTGCAGCGTGTCCCGCCGCATGCATCGTCACAGCGCGGTAGCAGAAGCCCATTCCCAGCAGCACCAGGCCGACAGACAGCGCCAGCCGAAGCTGGCGGCTGGGCACGCGCGGCGCGACCCACGACCCGGCCACAGCACCCAGCACTCCGCCCACGATCAGCTTGACCAGCAGCGCCGAATCGAAAGAACCGCTCGCCAGGTGCAGACCGCTGCCGGTCAGCGTCATGCAGAAAGCAAAGGCCAGATCGGTGCCCACCACCTTGGCCGCGTCCAGCGAGGACAGGCCCATCAGAACCAGCGTCCCCATGGCGCCCGCTCCGGAGGAGGCGAAGCCCACCTCGGCGGCGATGGGAAACATCAGCCCGGCAATGGCCCAGCGGCGCGTCTTGCGCTCGCCGGAAAAAGAGTGAGGACGGAAGTGACGGTACAGGTGCCACGCGGCGGAGAAGACGATGATGAGTCCCAGCACCGCGTAAAACGCGGCGTGGCTACCGACAGCGGCGTAGCGGCGAAAGAGCAGGCACCCGGCAACCACTCCCGGCAGCCCGCCCAGCAGCATGATGCCCAGCACCCGCCAGTCCACCTGCTTGCGAATGATCTGCACCGGGACCACCACCGCCTTCACAATGGTCGAGTAGGCCAGCGCGGTCCCAACGCTGATGGCCACCGGAACGTGCAGCACCAGGATCAGCAGCGGCGCCGTGATGGTGCCGGCGCCAACGCCGGTGATGGCGATGACGAACGCAATCAGGAACCCTAGCGCAACTTCCATGGTCAGGCCCCGTGGCCTTCCTGGCCCGCGACTGGCTGGATGTGGATGCCGCACTCGACCTTGGCTCCGCCCCAGCGGCCCGAGCGCGGATCGTCGCCCGTCGGCAGGCTGGTGCAAGGCTCGCAGCCGATGCTGGAGTAGCCGAGGTCATACAGCGGCAGCAGCGGAATCCCGTGCCGCTCGGCGTACTGCCACACATCGCGCGTGTGCCAGTCGGCCAGCGGGCTCAGCTTGCGAAGCTGCTTGCCGCTCGGCAGCGTGAAGCTCTCGACGGCCTGAAGGTTGGCCCGCGTCTTCGCCTGCTGGCGCCGCAGCCCGGTGAACCACACGCCGTAAGGCTCCAGCGCGGCAAACAGCGGACCGACTTTCCGCAACGCGCAGCACCGGTTGGGATCGGTCTTATATAAGGTGCCGAATTCCGCCTCCTGCTCGGTGACTGTGTGCTCGGGCAGGACGTTCTTCAGGTTCATCCGCCACTCGGCGGCCATGCGGTCGCGGTATTCGTAGGTCGCTGCGAAGTGGTAGCCGGTGTCAAGGAAGAGCACCGGAATGTCAGGCGCCACTTCGCGGGCCAGATGCAGCACCACCATGTCCTCAGCCTGAAAGCTGTTCGTGAGGCAGGCGTCGCGCACGTCGCTACGCAACTCCTCGCGAACCAGCGCGGCGGCTGCGGCGATCTTTTCGTCGAGCGTGGACGGAACAACGGGGGAAGTGGTCATGCGCGCTCCTTTGGCTGGTCAATGCCGAGCGCGGCCAGCAGCGCATCAACCGAGGCATCGGTCGCAGGCTCGGGAACGAGCTCTCTGGAGACGACCTGCGCGGGTCCTTCGACCTCGACCAGTGTCACGACTCCGGCCTCATGCAGCGCACGCCACACGCCATGGTCCTGGACTCGCGTGCGAACGACCGGATACTCGAGGTCAAGCAACCGCTGCTCCAGTTGCGCGGCCAGTTCGAGACCTGCAAGGACAATGCGCGGCATCTGGTCATGCGAAACGGCCTTCGCCAGCACCTGCCGAATCATGCCCGCGCCCACCGTGGCATTGCTGGCCGGATCAATCAGGATGAAGCTGCCCGTCGCGCGGCTCTGCTCGTACAGATCGGCGAGAATGGGTCGGTCGGTCTCGACTTCGATGATGCCGATGCCGTTCAGATCAAGGGTCGTCGCGGGCATGGGGTCAAGCGTCTCCATATCGATCCGGTGCTGTACGGAGCGAACGCGCGCCGGAACGATGTGGCTGGCGTGCTTCAGCAGATAGCGGCGGTTGAGCGCGAGCGGCTGCGCATGAAGCCAGACCACGGACGCCTCAAAGTGGTTCGCGACGGCGGGCGGCGAGTCGATAGCTGCGATCAGGTCGCCTCGGCTGATGTCCAGTTCGTCGTTGAGCGTGATCGTAATGGAAACAGGCGCAGAGGCCGAGTCGAGATTGCCGTCGAAGGTGACGATGCTCGCAACCCGGCTCGTCCGGCCCGAAGGCAGCGCCACAATGCGGTCGCCGGGATGAATCGTGCCTGCGGCAATCTGCCCGGCAAAGCCGCGAAAGTTCTGGTCGGGACGAATCACCCGCTGCACCGGCATCCGGAACGGAGCGTCAGCACGGGTGCTGGCAAGCTCCACGTTTTCCAGATGCTCCAACAGCGATGGCCCCGTGTACCACGGCATCCGCTTGCTGCGATGAACGACGTTGTCGCCCTCAAGCGCGCTGATCGGGATGGCCTCAACGCTGCGCAGCCCAACGCGGGCGGCGAGCGTGGCAAAGTCGCTACTGAGTTGCCGGAAGATTTCCTCGCTGTAGTCCACCAGGTCCATCTTGTTGATGGCGGCAACCACGCGCGGAATGCCGAGCAGCGCGGCGATGTAAGCGTGACGGCGCGACTGGGTAAGGATGCCCTTGCGTGCATCCACGAGAATGATGGCCAAGTCGGCGGTCGATGCGCCAGTGGCCATGTTGCGCGTGTACTGCTCGTGCCCTGGCGTGTCGGCGATGATGAACTTGCGCCGCGCTGTCGAGAAGAAGCGGTAGGCCACGTCAATCGTGATGCCCTGCTCACGCTCGGCGCGCAGCCCGTCGGTCAGCAGCGCGAAGTCGATGGAGGACGAAGCCGTGCCGCCGCCCGTGGTCCTCGTAACGGAGCGCACGTGGTCCTCGTACACGTTGCGCGAGTCATAGAGCAGCCGCCCAATCATCGTGGACTTGCCGTCGTCCACGCTTCCGGCGGTCGAGAAACGCAGCAGGTCTTTCTTCTGTTCGGCCTCAAGGAACTCCTCGATCTCGAACGCGGCCTGTTCTTCGAGCGTCTGGGTCAAAGGCATTAGAAATATCCCTCGCGCTTCTTGATCTCCATGGATCCATCCTGGTCGTGATCGATCACGCGGTTCGCGCGCTCTGACGAACGGAACGAAACCAGCTCGGCGATGATCTTCGGCAGCGTGTCCGCGTCTGACCGGATCGCGCCGGTGCACGGGCTGCACCCCAGCGAGCGCAGGCGGCAGCGCACCATCTGTTCCTCGCCCGGAAGCCCCTTCACAAAGGGCTGCTCAAGCGGGATCAGGCTGTCGCCTCGCACCAGCATCTTCCGCTCTTTGGCGAAGTACAGCGGGACTATCGGAATCTTTTCCAAGTGGATGTAGTGCCAGATGTCCAACTCCGTCCAGTTCGAGAGCGGAAAGACGCGAATGCTTTCGCCCGGCCCAATGCGCGAGTTGTAGACGTTCCAAAGCTCCGGCCGCTGCGCCTTCGGGTCCCACTGCCCGGCGCGATCGCGGAACGAGTAGATGCGCTCCTTGGCGCGCGACTTCTCCTCGTCACGACGTGCCCCGCCAAAGGCCGCGTCAAAGCCATAGTGCCGCAGGCCGTCGAGCAGCGCCTGGGTCTTCAGCAGACCGCAGCAGCGCTGCGTGCCCAGCTTGATTGGATTCGCGCCGTCGGCAATGGCCGCCTCGTTGCGCCACACCCGCAGATCCAGCCCAAGCTCGCGCGTGTAGCTGTCGCGGAATTCCAGCATCTCGCGAAACTTGAATCCGGTATCGACGTGCATCAGCGGAAAGGGAATCGGTCCTGGATAGAACGCCTTCTGCGCCAACCGCAGCATCACCGACGAGTCCTTGCCGATGGAGTACAGCATCACCGGCTTCTCGAACTCGGAAGCCACCTCACGGAAGATGTGGATGCTCTCCGCCTCAAGCTGCTTGAGGTGGCTCAGAGGAGCGGTCTGTGTTTGTGCCGGAGCTTCAGCAAGCGCTGCGGATGCCATTTCATTTGCCTCAGGTGTTATGGATTTGCGCGGGAAAAGAGAAAGCCCACGTGCCGTCATTTTTAGGCAGTGGGCTTAGCGGATGCGAAGATCGGAAAGGCGCTGGATCGTTACATGCAAAGCTCACAGCCATTGCGGCGCATACAACACGCGCAACAACAAGCCATGGTTTGCATAGAAAGACGCATCCCTTATAGGTTCTCTTACCCGACGTTGGATGTCAATGAAGATGTGTTTGAAATAGCGCCGAGAACAGCCTGCTGGTAGGCCGCCAACATTTGCGGCTCATCGATGGAGCCGTGATGATGAGTCTGCCGCCATTTCCCTTCTGTATCTCGCTGAAAAATGCGAGTGGTGCGAATGGCGAGCTTCCTTGGCTGACCATTCACGACAAGTTCACCTCGTTCGCGTCCGACTACGTAGAACAGATCGTCGGATTGGTGAAGAGTATAGTCGCAGAACTCGAACCAGTAAGCGCCGGGGCTCCGGAATAAGGCTTCATAGGTCTTGCTGATTTCGTGCCACCCGCGCTTGATTCCTCCTAACGGATTGTCCATAGCGGCCGCATCGGAATTGATCCAGTTTTCTCGCATTAATTCGATGTCGCGTTGATTGAGTGCGTGGTAGAACTGCGCGAGCGCTTGCATCGGCTCCTGTTGCCCGCCGCTATATTCGCGTCCTGTGACCGGAGTCTGGATGGGGCTGCTGGTCAGCGTCATACTCATGTCGCATAGGATGACGGGGGTGGTGGAAGGATTCTCAATCTAGCGGCCTCGGGACATGAATCGGCGGGTCTCACGAGAATCCGTTATCGGTGATGCCATTCTGTCCGGGCGTCGTGGATCCCGCTCATCCAGGGTGGCCAACGGCTGATCCAGCGGAGTGGCCATGGTTGGCACAGCGCCCAGAAGCGCGCGCGTATAAGGGTGCTTCGCCGCGCGGAAGATGTCCGCGCACGAGCCTTCCTCGACGATTTCCCCGTGCCGCATCACTGCTACGCGGTCCGCCACCTGCGAAACCACGGCGAGATCGTGCGAGATGAACAGCATTGTAAGTCCGAATCGCTTGCGCAGATCCGCCAGCAGTTCCAGAATCTGCTTCTGCACCGTTACATCGAGCGCCGTCGTCGGCTCGTCCGCAATCAGCAGGCGCGGACGGTTGGCGATGGCCATCGCGATCATCACGCGCTGCCGTTGCCCGCCCGAAAACTGATGCGGATAGTCACGGTAGCGCCGCGCGATATCGGGTAATGCCACGGCGTCCATCGCCTCGATTGCCGCGTCGCGGGCCTGCCGCCGCGAAAATTCGGGATGATGCGCGCGCACCGCCTCGGCTACCTGCTCTCCCACCGGCATCACCGGATTCAGCGCCGTCATTGGCTCCTGAAAGATCATGGCCAGGTCGCGTCCGCGCAGCCGCCGCATCTGCTCGGCGCTCAGTGAGAGCAAATCCACGTCATCAAATGTTATTGATCCCTCAATTGCGGCCGAATCATCTAGCAGTCGCATCACAGCCAGCGCCGTGACAGATTTTCCCGATCCCGACTCGCCGACAAGACCGAGCGATGCGCCGCGCGGAATCTCAAGCGAGATTCCCCGAACCGCAGGACGGCTGAGAAACCGAACCGAAAGCTGGTCAATTTGGAGAAGGGACCTCACGCGCTCATGCTATCGAAAGAACAGCAAAGCGCGAAATCGTGGTGGTGGGCCCGGAGGGATTTGAACCCCCAACCAAGGGATTATGAGTCCCCTGCTCTAACCATTGAGCTACAGGCCCTTCAATGACTTACAGGAACCACTTCTGAGAATGTAGCGGAAACTGTAGCGGGTGGCAGTCGTTTCGGCTGATTTTCGGCTCTCTTGCCCGCCAGTTGCAACCGCTCGAAGGCCCGCTCCACGGCTTCCGGTGTCGGGTGGATGTACCGCTGCGAAACCACGATGCTGCTGTGTCCGGCAATCCGCATGATGGTGAAGGCATCCACTCCCGATTCCCCAAGTCTAGTAAGCATTGTATGGCGTAGGGAGTGGAGAACGAAATCCGCAGGGAAGAGGCGCTTGCGCTTGCCGTCTACCTTCGGCGCACAGGCCGACTGGTGCAGATGGTTGATGGAGGTCCCCAGGTAGGGCTTTCCTTCCCGGTTGGCAAAGACATAGGGGCTTGTGCGGGATGTGGCGCGGGCGTAAAGCATGGCAGCCGCCCGATCTGTAAGTGGCACGACGCGGCGGGCATTTTTGCTCTTGCCTTCCCGAACGCGCAGAAAGCCGAACCGTGCCCCGTTGATGGGCGTCAGAGTCACATCCGCCCATTCCAGATGCAAGGCTTCGCCAATTCTCAGCCCGGATTCCAGCATCAACACGGCCAGATCGTGCAGCGGTTGCGGGCAAGCCGCAAGGTAGATTCCCTCTTGCTGGCGAGAAAGCACAAAATCCCGCTCCCGCTCACCAGTCAGAAGCCGGATGCGCGGCACGCGCTGAATCTCTTTCCACTCATGGGCCAGCCGGAGCATCCGGCGCAACGTCGCCAGTTCCCGGTTGACGGTTGCCGGGCCTACCGAGGCCCGCCGGGCCACAACGTAGCCTTCGATGACCCCTTCCTCTATCCGGTCCATCCGCGCGCCCGCAATCGGCGCATATTCGAGCAGCCGGTTGAGCTTGGCCGCGTAGAACTGGACCGTCTGAGGCTTGTTTTCGTGGCGGGCTTCCACATGGGCAATGAACCGCTTGGCAAGTTCGCGGAACGCCGGAGCAGCCTTGCGCTCGGCAATGCCCACTTCGCCTTTGGCAAG
>JAICYR010000159.1 GCA_025934135.1 Acidobacteriaceae bacterium
CGCGACAGAGTCCGCCGGGCTGAACGCTCCGGCCACCGCGCCCAGGCTCTGGTTGACCTTACGCATGATATCGGCGGGAAGGCTCTGGTCAATTACGAAAGCCACGGAGAGTGGATACGGATCGGTCGTGAAGAAGGCAATGTGCTGCTCCTGGCCGTCTTCATAAACCTTGAATTGCCGCCAAGTAAGCCCGGGGACCAGTTGATGGTGCTTGTCCCGCACCGTGACCGGCACATCGATGAAGTTGACGTTCTGGACGATTGTGAACTGGGAAGCCTCTTGGTAGGTCTTCGGAATATACGGCGCTTCCTTCTGGGTATTCTGCTCTTGCGCTTCGGCGGGCGGCTGGCTCTGAGGTGGAGGAGTCTGCGGCGTCTGCTCGGCTGGCTGCGGTGCGGTCCCGGCCCCCGGCTTTACGCGATCCGAGAGGTTGTTCAGTCCGGCTGGCGCGGGCGCATCGGGAACGTTCTGGACCGCGGCGGTCTGCTGCTGCGGTTGCTGCTGCGGTTGCTGCTGCGGCGCCGCTCCAAAGAGAAAGAAAGAAACTGCCAATGCCAGGGCGCCTTGCGTCACCAGAGGTCCTCCAACTACATACATGCCGCAGGTTGCGGCATGATTCCAGACTACCAGAGGACCTGCGAGTCTGGAACTTGCTGCGTTGTTCCACTGCGGGCTGACATTTGGCCTCGAAAAGCCGTCTAATAGGGTTGATGGCGAAGCTTCGATTTCAACTTCTGCTCTGGACGGCAGCGGCGGCAGTGCTGCTGCTGAGCGTGGGTTATGCCTGCGCGCAGACCACGCCTTCGGCGGATGCTCCGCCCGTCGCGGAGTTTCCCAATACACCGCAGCAGAACCAGAGGCCGGAAGCCACCTTCAAGGTCAACTCGACTTTGGTGAGCCTTTTCTTCACCGCGCGCGACCGGCACAACGGGCTTATCCCCACGCTCAGCCGCAGCGACTGCACCGTTTCCGAAGACAAGCAGCCGCAGACCATCAAGGACTTCAAGGCCGAAACCGACCTGCCCCTGACGCTGGGCATCCTGCTCGACACCAGTGGGAGCCAGCAGAACGTTCTGCCGCTGGAACAGCAGGCGGGCAGCCGGTTCCTGCATCAGATTTTGCGTCCCAAGGACGAGGCCTTTGTCGTGACGTTCGACGTGAACGTGGACCTGGCACAGGACTTCACGAACAGCGTGGACGCGCTGACGCGCGCTCTGGACAAGGCGGAGATCAACACTGCGGGGGGCAACGGCGCGGGAGGTATTCCCGGCATCGGGCAGGGACCTTTCCCGACGGTGGGCGATCCCAAGGGAACGCTTCTGTATGACGCGGTGGCCGAGGCCTCCAAGGACAAGCTGAGTACGGAGACGGGGCGGAAGGCGCTGATCCTGCTGACGGACGGCGAGGACATGGGCTCCATTACCAAGCCCGACCAGGCGATTGAGGCCGCGCAAAAAGCCAATGCCATCGTTTATGTCATCATGATCGCCGACCGGCCTTTTTATTACGGAAGCTACACCTTCGGCTATACCGGCGACTCGCAGATGAAGAAGCTGGCTGAGGCGACCGGCGGTCGCGTAATCAACGTGGGCAACAGCGGCAGAAAGCTTCAGGATGCCTTCGACGAAATTGAGCGCGACCTGCGGACGCAGTATCTGCTCAGCTATGTTCCCACGGACAAGAACCTCGACGGCAGCTTCCGTAAGGTGGACATCCAGTGCAAGGGCGACGGCCTGAAGATCCAGGCGCGCAAGGGATACTACGCCATCGGCAACATGCAATAGCGGTCAGGCCCGCACGGTTTTCTTCTCGAAATAAGACGCATTCGCCATGTGGCACGCCGCCGCGGCGTTGTGGCCGAAGACCACGTCCTCGACTACAGGCTGGCGCGTGCGCACTGCGTTGAAAAAATTGGAGAGGTGCGGGCCGAGATTGTCCCACGAAGGGCCGCGCCACACCGTCGCTTTGGCCAGCGGATGCTTCGCGAGAATGGGGTCGTTTTTCGCGTGCCACTCGCGTTCATACTCGGCGCGCATGGCTGCGGGAAAACTCTGCGAATAATAGCTGGGGCCGGTGTCGATTCCGAGTTGTGGAATCCAGGTGACGGATTGGTTCGCGACCTCGACGACGCCGTGCGTGCCGAGGATGCGTGTAGTTTCGGGCGTTTCCGTGGCCAGCGTCAGCCGCACATTGACCGGAACCTTCCCGTACTGCAGCACAGTACTCTGCACGTCGGGCATGTTGCGGCCGTCCTTCCAGCGATAGATGCCCCCGACCGTGGTCGCCTGTTCAGGAACGGCATTGATGCCGGTGGCGAACTGCATTCCGCTGAGGAGATGGACCATGAGATCGCCGGCCATTCCAGTGCCGTACTCGTGCCAGCAGCGCCAGCGCGCGAAGATGTTGGGGTCGAACGGCTTCTTCGGAACATCCTTCTGCCATGTCTCCCAATCGAGGTTCGCAGGCGAAAGATCGGGCGGCGGAGGATACTCCCACGCGCCATCGGGCGAGTTACGGCCTAGCTGAAGCTCCACCTGCATCAGATCGCCGATGGCTCCGCTGGAGACCAGATCGCGGGCCTTGCCGAAGATGACGGAGCTGACGCGCTGCGAGCCGACCTGGACGAACTTTCCGCCACTGTTCTTAACGGCCTCGACCATCTGCTCGCCCTCCTTGATGGAGTGGGACATGGGCTTTTCGCAATAGACGTCCTTGCCCGCGGCGAGCGCGTCCACCACAACCTGCTTATGCCAGAAGTCGGGCACCGCGACGATTACGGCCTGAATGCTCTTGTCTTCGAGGACCTCCTGGTAGCGGCGCGTGGTGCGAACGTTGACCCCGGCGATTTCTTTTGCGAGCGTGTGGCGCCCGTCATAGAGATCGCTTGCCGCGACGCACTCAAGACCGGGCAGAGTCATGGCCGTGCGGAGCAGCGCCGACCCTTCTGTGCCCACGCCGATGATGCCGAACCTGACCACCTCATTGGTCACGGGCGCGGAAGTCTGGTCTTCAGCCGCAAGATCGAACGTGTGGGCGATGAGAAAGCCTCCGACGGCGGCGCCGCTGCCGGCACGCAGGAAATCACGACGCGAGAGAGAGCCTGAGAAGGTCATTGGTAAATCTCCTTTGGGACGGAACCACTATACAGCCAATCGGTGCCTGCCGATTGCGGATGATCCTGAGAGTTGCGCCTGAGCCTTTGATATGCTCGAATGCTGAACATGCGACGTCGTGAATTTCTTCAGCTTTCTGTGCTCGCTTCTGGAGCGTCGTTTTGCAAGGTATTCGGGTTTGAGACATCGCCGGCCAATTCTCTCCGACTGACGATAGATCCCAACGACACCGGCTACACCATTGCGCCGGACTTTACCGGCCTGAGCTACGAGACCCAGCAGCTTGGAGATCCAACATTTTTTGCGCCGGACAATACCGAGCTGGTGGACTTTGTCCGGAGGCTGGGCAAGCAGGGCATACTGCGCATCGGCGGCAACAGCAGCGAGTACAGTTTCTGGACTCCGCATCCCACGGCGGCTGACCTCGCGGCGGCATCCGAGCCGGTGAATCCAAGCACGGGCAAGCACCCTGACGCGGTGCGGAAGATCACGCCCAAAGCCATCGACAACCTGCGCGGATTTATTGACGCCACGGGATGGAAGCTGATCTACGGGCTGAATCTGGGCAAAGGCACGCCAGAAGCATCCGCGGAGGAAGCCGCGTATGTGGCGAAAACGATGGGTTCGAAGCTGGTGGCCTTCCAGTTGGGAAACGAGCCGAATCTGTTTGTGCTGGCCAACCTTCGCCAGAAGGGATATAGCTTTGCGGATTACGCGCAGGAGTGGCAGAAGTTTCACAAGGCGGTCGTCGCGCGCGTTCCCAACGCGAAGTTCGCCGGGCCCGACACCTCATACGCCAAGCCATGGATGCAAGGCTTCGCGGATGAGTTCAAGGACGAGATTATTCTGCTGACGCAGCATTACTACGCACTTGGGCCGCCCACTGATCCTCGCATGACGATAGAGCGGCTGCTGACGCCGAGGCCCAAATTCGTGAAGGCACTCGAGGCCATGGAGCAGTTGCATAAGGACAGCGGACTGCCTTACCGGATGTCCGAGACCAACTCGTGCTATTCGGCGGGGAAACAAGGAGTCAGCAATACACTGGCATCGGCCTTCTGGGGCGCGGAGTTGATGTATCAGCTTGCGGCCGCCGGCAGCTCGGGAATTAATTTCCACGGTGGCGGCTACGGATGGTACACGCCGATTGCCGGAACTCGCGCAAAGGGATTTGAAGCGCGGCCCATCTATTACGGAATGCTGCTGTTCGATCAGGCGGGCGCGGGTCAACTGGTGAAAAACACGCTTGACCAGCCGCAACCGGAAGACACAGTCGTTGCGTACTCGTTGAAGACCGACACCGGACTGAAAACCGTCGTGCTCAACAAGGACGGGAGCAAGAGTCTGCGGCTGTCGATCGATCCGGGACAAAGAGCGGAACGCGCAAGAGTGCTGATGCTGACGGGCCCAAGCCTGGATGCTACCTCCGGAGTGAAGCTGGGCGGATCGGAAGTCCGTAAGCACGCTGATTGGGAAGCTGCGAAGCAGCCGACCATTGCTGCCAAAGACGGCAAGTTCACGCTGGAGCTTCCGGCGGCGAGCGGCTGCCTTCTGACCTACAGCTAATTCAACGTGCTACGCCGTGTCGGCTTTGCCGGCCCGGGTGTGCGCGGCTATTTCGTGCGCGACGCTGGCTTCGTTGCCCGCGAACATCTCACGGAGGCGGTCCGCGACGCGCATGTGCCATTGGCTGCGGCGCGGAACCGGAATCTCTCCGTAGATTGCCTTCTGGTACAGATCGTGGGCAAACACGTAAAAGCTGGAGCGGGTGCCGTCGGGCAGCTCATCGTGTCCGGCGACGGCGAGCAGGCGCCCACGGCGGGCCAGCGAGGCGTAGGCGTCTTCCACATCGACCAGCTTGCGGCGCAACGCGGCGGCGCATGCCCACGCCGGAAAGATGGCGCCGGAAATACTGCCGGCTTCCAGCAGGCGGCGGTCGTCCTCATTCAGGCCGTCCAGCCGCAGCCGGATGATGGTGGCCAGACCAGGGGGGACTCCGATTTCAATGCTCTCGATGGGCTGGCTGACCGATACTTTGCCGTGATCGCTTTTCACGATGTGCCGTGAGAGCAGGTAATCGACAATCGCCGCCATGTAGAGCGGGTTGCCGGACGAGTGCTGATGAACAAGGCTGGTCAGCGCGGCGGGGATGCTCCCGGCCCGCAACTCGCAGCGAAGATATTCGGCAACGGCTTCGCGATCGAGCGGTCCAAGATGCAGCTCTTCGCGACGCCCAGTGGCGAGACCCTGCTGAAGCAGACGGAGCGCATGACCGGCTTCCAGATAATCCGACCGGAAGCTGACGAGCAGCATGAGATGGGCCGGAGCGCGGCGTCGCGCCAGCGCGGCGATCAGGTCGAGGGTGGAGTCGTCCGCCCAATGGATGTCCTCGAAGACAAGCAGCAGTGTGTTGGTCCGGCTGAGCTCCTCGAGGGCCTCGCAGATTTGGCCGACTGAGGGGTCCGGAGCCGGGCCGGGAGCGAACCAGGCAGGCGCGGCGGTGGCGAGCAGTGACCGGACTTTTTCGTCTCCCGCCGAGAGACTGTTGAGCGCTTCGCGGACCGGGTAGAACTTTTCCTTGCCTGCAAAGCCTTCAATGGACTGCCCGCGGCCGATGCGGACCGCCGCGTTCTTGTGACGGATGCAATCGCAGAAAGCGTCGAGCAGGGTGGTTTTTCCGATGCCCGGTTCTCCGGTTAATAAAAGTGTTGGGCGTTCGGAGCGCTGGGCGGCGGCAAAGCGGTCGCAGAGCAGCGCTAGTTCCGGTGCACGGCCTGCAATCACGTGCTGACGGATGTCGGTTCCGGCGCCGACCGCGGCGGGCGCAAGGAAGCGGTATCCGCGTTTGGGGACGGTTTCGATGAATCGCGGACAGGCGGCATCGTCCTCCAGCAGCTTGCGCAGCTCAAGAACGTAGGTGCGAAGGACCTGGGGCAGGACGTAAGTTTCCGGCCAGAGCGCGTCGAGCATTTCGTCGTGGGTCACGAGCCGCTGCGGATTCTCGACGAGATAGCGAAGTACGGCGAAGGGGCGCGGGGCGAGGCTGAGCCGCTGGTCTCCGCGCCAGAGGCACTGGTTGGCGGCATCGAGACGAAATTCGCCGAAGGAGTGCATCAGGTTCTATAAACCCTCGCTCTCATATGTGTAGCAGATAGACTGCCTGTGCGTATTGGTGAGAATCGGCAATTTTGCCGCAGTCAACAAGCGGATGCTTCGAGCACTGACGAATGCCGGACAGTGGTGTCCAAAAAGGAAGCATACGAAAGTTCGGGGAGTTGGGTTCCCCGTCTATGGCAAAGCGCGTGCCTTGAGGGCGGAGGACCGGAACCTGCGGGGCGTAAGCAACTGCATGGTGATGATGAAGGCGGGAATGAGAAAGACGATGGAGCCGAGGACCCACATGAAGGCCCCGGCGGCGGCCTGGTCGTCCATGGCGCTGAGGCCGAAGATGCGCGGCTGAAGCGCATAGCTGGGGTAAATGACACGTCCGGCGAAGACCAGGAAGGCGGAGACGCCGGTGTTCACGATGTCGGCGGTGACCAGGTAGGGAATCATAAGCCAGCGATTGTTGCGATAGCGGCTGGGCCAAGGTTCCAGGATGGGCCACCAGAACAGGACGCTGGCGAAGAAGAAGCAGGCGTGTTCGCAGTTGTGGATGTTCTCGCTGGAGAGTGCGAGCTCATAGGCCACGGGAATGTGCCAGCCGACATAAGCGATATTCATCAGAAACCACGCAATCTTGGGTTTGACGAGCGCGTGGAAGAATGAGCGCAGCCAGCGGCGGCGAATGAGCGGCCCGAGGACCGGGCGGACTAACCAGCGCGGGAGTCCGCGCAGCATGGGGACCACCGGAGCGCCGAGGACAATGAGTGGCGGCGCAATGGACATGAGCACAAAGTGCTGCGCCATGTGGGCAAGAAGAAGCTGCTCACTGAAGGTATCGAGCGGCGAGGAGACGGCGATAATGAGCGCGGCGATTCCGGAGACGAAACTGGCCCAGCGCCAGTTGGGGAAGTGCCGGGGACGGGTCCTGCGAATGCGGAGAAACCCCACCGTGTAGATGATGGCGACCAGCACCAGCTCCGAACACACGATGGGGGGAAATTCCCAATCCGCGAAAAAAGTGTGAAACATGGCGCTGCCGCTACTTTTCGTCCTTGTTGGACAGAGGCTTCGATGGAGGTTCCAGGGTTTCGCCCGAGCCGCCCTGCCGCGCCGCGCCGAGTGACTTGCTGCTCGGTGCAACTGTGTTTTCGACGCTCAGCGAGGCATCCGAAGCCGGACGCTCGTTCGGCGGATGCAGCGTCTCAAGGAACTTGACGAGCGCCGTGACCTGCGGAGGAGAAAGGTTCTTGCCATAGGCCGGCATATTGCCGCCGCCCTGCACCACCTGGCGGATGAGTTGGTCTTCGGTGAGGCGCATAGCGACGGTGTCAAGCTCAGGGCCGCGCTTGCCGCCAATGTCATTCAAGGAGTGGCAGTTGCGGCACTGCATTCCCTGGAAGATAACCGCGCCCTGCCGCTGGACCGGCGTGAGGTTCTGGAGATACTTCACCGGGACAGTGTCCTGGCTCCATGCGTCCATCTTTGGGCTCCAGGGAGTATGGGTGCCGAGGTGGGTGAAGATGCCCCAGAGGACCGCAACGAAAACGAGGATGATGACGGCGACGGGACGCCGGTGCCAGCTCTTTTCTCCTTCTCCCGCATAGAACGGCAGTGCGATCAGAATTGCAAGAATGATCGGCGGCACGATGAGCAGGACCGGGGTTTCGAGATTTGGCGGCAGATATGAAAGGACCGAGAAAATCCAGAGGAACCAGAAGTCGGGTTTAGGGGCCGTCTGGATGATGGTGGGATCAGGCTGCCCGGTGGGGCCGTTGGGGCCGAAGACAAAGGCGCAGACGGCGACGGCGAGGACGATGCAGGCGGAGAAGACAACGTCTTTCCAGAACGCGCCGGGAACGAACGGGATTCCATCCTCGTGGGCGAGCTTGTTGTATTCCTCGATGTAGGTGTCGCGGCGAACCACGCGGCCGGGCATGGGCCACTCGTTAATGCCGAGCTTCAGGACCATCCAG
>JAICYR010000025.1 GCA_025934135.1 Acidobacteriaceae bacterium
AAAACCTGACGACGAAAGACCTGAGCACCTATGGCTTTCTGGGTTATCCTCTGCTGCAATCCGCCGATATTCTTGTTTATCAGGCGGACTTTGTTCCGGTGGGACAGGACCAGGTGGCGCACGTGGAGCTTACGCGTGAGGTGGCCCGGAGGTTCAATCAGTTCTATAAGAACGGCACTGCTCCGGATAAGCCGATTCTGCCTGAGCCGCAGGTCCTGCTGACGCCCTCGCCCAAGCTGCCCGGCACCGACGGGCGCAAGATGTCGAAGAGCTATGGCAATACGATTCTGATGACGGACCCGGAGCCGGTCATCCGGCAAAAGTTGAAGACAATGGTGACGGACCCGGCGCGGGTGCGGCGAACTGATCCGGGGAATCCGGATATTTGCCCGGTGGGCGACCTGCACAAGGTTTTCTCCAGCGCGGAGGTGCAGCGGAAAGTTTGGGAAGGCTGCACGACGGCAAGCATCGGCTGCATCGAATGCAAAAGCTGGCTGGCCGACGCCGTTGTTGCCGACCTGGCTCCGATACAGGAGCGTCGGCGCAAGTTTGAAGATAATCCGGCGCTGGTTGCGGATATTTTGGAAGCTGGCAAGCAGCGCGCCACCGTGCGCGCGGAGCAGACGATGGTCCAGGTGCGCGCGGCCATGGGGCTGGGAAAAGATTAATGGCTGACGAACAGGAAAATATGGCAGCGAAGCCGAGCGCGGAAGCGCCTCCTGCGCCCGCCTCCGAACAGCCGAAGCCTGTCCCTCCCAAAAAAGACGCGGACTCGGCCTATCCATTCTCCGTTACGGTGGGCCATGTGTATGACGGGCCGCTTGACCTGCTGCTGGACCTGATCCGCAAGCAGGACATCGATATTTACGACATTCCCATCGCCAAGATCACGGCCCAGTTTCTGACTTATGTGGAGCACCTGAAGGAAACGGACGTGGACGCTGCGGGAGACTTCATCTACACGGCCGCGCTGCTCATTCACATCAAGAGCCGTATGCTACTGCCGCGCTCTCCGGTGGAGGCCGCCGAGGGCGACGCGGAGGACCCGCGCCGCGAACTGGTGGAGCGGCTGCTGGAGCACGAGCGCTTCAAGAATGCCGCGCAGATGCTGCATGAAAAGCAGCAGGTGGAGGCCGCAACGTGGACGAATCCCGGCATCCGGGAATTTCGCAACGCGGAGGGGACGGAGCCGGAAATTGCTGCCGACACGATGGACCTGGTGCGGGTGTTTCAGCAGATTCTGGAGCGCGCGAAGAACCGTCCGGTACTCGATGTGGAGGAAGACACCGTAACGGTGGGGCAGATGATCGAGTACATGCGCCGCCGCCTCATGCTGGAGGACCGCCCGGTGTCGCTGCGCCGCCTGCTGGCGAATACAAAGTCGGAGAGGGCGCTGATCGCGATGTTCCTGGCGCTGCTGGAGTTGGTGCGCTTGCAAGCGATCCTGCTGCGGCAGGACCGGAACTTCAGCGAAATTTTTGTGAAGAAGCATGAACAGTTCGAAGAAGTATTGAATGAGCGCATCAGCCAGATGCGCGACGACTGGTCCTGAATTCTGAGCTAGGGTCCTATTATCGGAGTGGCTGTTTCTAATTAAACCCATGAGCCTGAAAGCCAAAATTGAAGCTGTTATTTATGCCGCCGAAGAGCCAGTCACGCTGGCGCAGATCGCCTCGTTGTTCCAGGCCGAACTGCTTGAAGAGCGCACGGCGCGTCTGAGCGTCGAAGCCGCACCTCAGGAAGAAGCCGCAAGGGAAGAGCCAGCGACGGAAACGGAAGTTCTGTTGCCGGAGGATGCCCCGGCGAACGATGTTCCTGAGTCGCCTGAGTCCGCGGAAGACGCTGAAAAGCGTGCAGCAGAGGACGAGAAAAGGGCGGCCCGGCAGCGGGACCGCGAAGTGCGGGACGAGGCGCGGCGGGTGATCTCCGGCCTGATTGCCGAATACAACGAGGGCGACCGCGGCATGGAGATTCGCGAGATCGCCGGCGGATACCGCGTGGCGACCAAGCCCGAATATCACGACGCGGTGCGGGCGTTCGTGAAGAGTCTCAAGCCTCCGATGAAGCTGTCTTTACAAGCATTGGAGACGCTGGCGGTGATCGCCTACAAGCAGCCGGTGACGGCCCCGGAGGTGAGCGAAATTCGCGGAGTGGATTCGGGCGGCGTGCTCGGGTCGCTGGTAAGCCGCAAGCTCATCACCACGGCGGGACGTAAGCAGGTGATCGGGCGTCCCATCCTTTACAAGACCACCAAGGAATTTCTGCTGCGGTTTGGCTTGAAGGACCTGAACGAGCTTCCGTCGATCGAAGAATTCGAGAAGATGGCCGGGGAACTTGCCGAGACGGAAGACGCCGTTCCAGAGAGCGACCTTCCGTTTGAAGGCGCGCCGCAGCCCGAGGAGTCGGCTGTGGTGGAGGCCGCTGTTTCTTCCGAGTCCGATGCTGAGGCGGACGCGGAGAGCGCGGAAGCAGGCGGCGAATGACTGAGGAGCGCCTGCAGAAGATTCTGGCCGCCGCTGGGGTGTGTTCGCGGCGCAAGGCCGAAGAACTGATTCTGGCCGGGCGCGTGCAGGTCAACGGCAAAATCGTAACCGAATTGGGAACGAAGGCCGATGCCGCGCGCGACCACATTCGCGTGGACGGCAAGCTGCTGCATGGCGCGGAGCGGCCCCGCTACTACGTTGTGAACAAGCCCAAGGGATATGTGACGACGGCCAGGGATCCCCAGGGGCGGCCCACCGTGATGCAGTTGGTCCGTGGCGGCGAGCGCGTGTTTCCAGTGGGACGGCTGGACTACGCGAGCGAGGGCCTGCTGCTGATGACCAACGACGGCGACTTGGCGAATGCGCTGACGCGGGCCGCATCCAAAGTGGAGAAAAAATATTTAGTAAAGGTGAGCGGAAGGCCTATGGAGGGCGGACTCAGCCAGATTCGTGCCGGGCTGATGATCGAGCGCGGCAAACCCGGCTCGCATGAGGGCCGCGTGCTGGCGGCTCCGGCGAAGGTGCGGCTTTTTCGTGATGCCGAGAACCCATGGTATGAGCTGACGCTGATCGAAGGCCGCAACCGCGAGATCCGGAAAATGTTTGAGGAGATCGGGCATCACGTGGAGAAGATTCGGCGTATCGGCTACGGCCCGCTGGTGCTGGATGTGGAGCCGGGCGAGGTCCGCGAGTTGACCGAAGCGGAAGTGGAAAAGTTGCGAAGATCGGTGCGGCCGGCGAAAGGCGGGAGCAGAAAGAAGTAGTCTGGCCGCCGTCTTACTTGTTCAAGCGGAGGTGACATGAAGGTACTCGTAGTCGGAGCAACGGGAACAATAGGGAGCGCCGTAGCGGCCGCTCTTTCGCCAAGGCATGAGGTAATTCCGGCCTCCCATACGAAGAGCGAACATAAGGTCGACCTCGCGGACCCGGGATCTATTCGCAGAATGTATCAAGATCTGGGACGAGTTGACGCGGTCATCTGTGCGGCGGGTCTGACAAAATTTGCTCCACTCGCCTCGCTCACCGAGGACGATTTCCAGTTCTGCCTCTCGAATAAGCTCATGGGGCAGGTGAATCTGGTGCGCACCGGTTTCGATTATGTGTCGGACGCAGGCTCGTTCACCTTGACCAGCGGCGTTCTTGCTCAGCATCCGATGGTTGGCAGCGCCGCAATTTCACTTGTGAACGCCGGATTGGAAGGCTTCACTCGTGCCGCCGCGCTCGAAGCGCCGCGCCACATTCGGGTTAACATCGTCAGTCCGCCGTGGGTGACGGAGACCCTCGTCGCACTGGGAATGGACACCTCTCAGGGGACGCCCGCCGCCGCCGTGGCGCGCGCCTATGTTCAGGCGCTGGAAGGCTCCGGGACAGGCGAGGTCATCTTCGCTTCGTGATTGCGTCGAAGAGCAGTCGTTGACCATCTAAAATTAAAGAGAGGTGAATCGATGGCGAAAGCTACGTTTGGCGCGGGATGTTTCTGGGGCGTTCAGTTGCGGTTTCAGCAGGTCCCGGGAGTGACGGGCACGGCGGCCGGTTTTGAGGGCGGCTCGATGGAGCGGCCCAGCTATCGCGACGTGTGCAGCGACGCGACAGGCCACGCCGAGGTTGTGGAGATTGACTACGATCCGGCGAAGGTGAGCTACCAGCAATTACTCGATTTGTTTTTTGAGCTGCATGATCCCACGCAACTGAATCGGCAGGGGCCGGACTGGGGAACACAATACCGCAGCGTGGTTTTTTTCCATTCGCCCGAAGAGGAAGCGGCGGCAAAGGAGACGATAGCGCGGCTGACGGCGGAGAAGCGGTTCGCCAAGCCGATAGTCACGCAGTTGGTTCCAGCACAAAGTTTCTGGCGGGCGGAAGACTACCACCAGCATTATCTTGAGAAGCGCGGCATGACAAGCTGCCACGTATAACAGCGGGCCTTTTATGTGCTGTATTTGTGGAGCGAGCCTCCGCGCGCCAGTCCCGCGGCGTTTTTGAAGTCGGTCCTGAGCGCCTCGAACAGCGGCATATCCAAGTCATCCTGCTCAACAAATGAATGGCGGATTCCCGTGGCCTTCGCGGCCTCAAAAATCTGGTGGAAATCGACGACACCATGTCCGATTTCTGTGGGGATACGCTTATCGGGTTCAGTTCCGGCGGGTGCGGCCTTCATGTCTTTGAGGTGCAGCATGGAGATGCGGCCCCGGTGGCGCCGCATCATCTCCGCCGGATTCTGTCCGGCGGCAAAGGCCCATCCGCAGTCAAGCTCGAATTTCACGAGGTGCGGATCGGTGTCTTTAAGCAGCACTTGATAGCCGGTCGTGCCGTTGATTTTGCGGAACTCCATCGTGTGGTTGTGGTATCCGAATTTCAGTCCGGCGTTGTGCATCTTTTGGCCGATCTGGTTGAACTGCTCCGCGTTCCACTTCCAGTCATCCGGCGTCATGGCGTGCAGAATGCCCTCCCATGCGCCTCCGGGATAGTTTTCAAGACGCGAGGGATTCTTCGCCCAAGGCGACGAGCAGACCACGTACTCTAGTCCAAGCGCCTTAGCGTAGTCGATGGTCGCCTGAGTGGACTTTAGAAGATCAGCGAGTCCATAGTGTGCGCTCACGCAGCGCAGGCCGGCGTCGGCCATCATGCGCTTCACGTTTGCCGCCTTGTGGTTGTAAAAACCAGCGGCTTCCACCTCGCGATAGCCAACGGCGGCGATGCGCTTCAGTGTTCCGGGAAAGTCTTTGGCGAGGGCTTCGCGCGCGGTGTAGAGCTGGAGTCCGATCAGCGGAGCGGATTCTGCGGCGTAGAGGCGGCGCGCGGGAATCGCGCTTGCGGCGGCGGCGATTGCGGCAGTGGTCAAAAATCTTCTTCGTGAGAATGACGCCATGGGTTCACTCCTTGAAGGGCGAAGCCTTCCATCCAGCATCTTATATGCTGGCTACATGGAACACTTCACACTCAACTCCTCTAAGGTTTCGCGTATCGGGCTGGGCACGTGGGCCATCGGCGGCTCGGAATGGGGCGAGGTGAGCGAAGGCGACGCCATTGCCACCTGCCTCGCGGTGTTTGAGCACGGCATAAACCTGATCGATACGGCGCCGATTTATGGTCATGGCCGCGCGGAAGAAATCATCGGCAAAGCGATGCGGCAGCATGGTCATCGCGAGTCGTTTTACGTGGCTACCAAAGCCGGGCTGGAGTGGAACGACCGCGGTGTTTTCGCCAACTCCGACCCGGTGCGGCTGCGGCAGGAATTTGAGGACTCGCTGCGGCGGCTGGGCGCTGAATATGTGGACCTGTACCAGATCCACTGGCCCGATACGACGATTCCGGTGGAACGTGCCGCCGAGGTGCTGCTGGGCTTTTACAGGGAGGGTCGCATTCGCGCCATTGGCGTTAGCAATTTTTCCGCCGGGCAGATGAAGGCGTTCCAGAGCGTGGCTCCACTGCACTCAAACCAACTACCCTACAACTTATTTGAGCGCGCCATTGACGACGAGACGCTGCCTTTTTGCCGGGACCGCTCCATTGCAGTGTTGACCTACAGTTCGCTTTGCCGCAGCCTGCTCGCGGGGCGGCTCACGCGGGGTACCAAGTTTCCCAAAGGCGATATTCGGCGTGTCGATCCGAAATTTCAGCCGCCGCGCTTCGCGCAGTATCTTGAAGCGGTGACGAAGCTGGACGCATTTGCGAGCGAGCATTACGGCAAGCACGTGCTGGAGTTGGCGGCGCGCTGGGTGCTGGACCGTCCGGGTGTGAGCGCGGCGCTGTGGGGCGCGAAGCGTCCGGAGCAATTGAATGCCGTGGATGGAATATTCGGCTGGAAGCTGGATGACGCGGCGATGGCCGCGCTTGACGCCATCGTGCGCGAGGCCGTGACCGACCCGGTGGGGCCTGAATATCTGACGCCCGCTGTGCGCTTCTGAAAAATCGCCCGCGCTGGAGCGATCCAACGCGGGCCGTGACGAGTTTCTTGCTTACTGGCCCCTCCAGTTTTTCGCGATGGCACTCATGGCAATGCGCGGCGAGGCGTCCAGTCTTGTTGTGATCCGGTTGCCGAGCTGAATGCTATGCAGCGTGTGGCCGCTGCCCGAACCATCGAACTTAAGGGTCAACTTCTCATCCTGAACATTTGAATCGGCGGGACCGGTGATCCAGCGGGCCGACAATTTCGTGTTGGTCTCACTGCTCAGCGTAAGCAGGTTGTGTTGGGAGTCAATGGTGATCAGGTACTTCCCGGCGGGGAAATTCTGATGCTGGGCTTGGAAATTGAACGGAACGCTCACCTCTGCCTTGGTGGCGGCCAGAGCGGCCGTCGCGCAGAGAAGAACCATCGTCATTACTGTGGAATTGATCAGCGCTCTCATGATCTTTCCTCCTACGAGAAAGGACACTAAGCGCGCGTGCAGACGCCTGTCGTCAAGTTTGCGTGGAGAAGTTGTCAAATTTTTGAAGGGAGGGTGGACACTGGCGCCCCCGGGCCGACATTCGTCATGGATGTGCGGTAGTATGGTCGTCCGTGGAGGAACCTTTATGGAGCAGCCGACACGACGCGGAATCATAGTCACGATGACCGGCGCAATTGTCGCGGAGCTGATGGCGCGGGGTCAACGCACTCCGCAGCCGATGCCCTCGCCGAACGCTCCAAGGAACGAAAATGTTCCGGCGGGGCTCGACGGTGCCGATATTCCGGTGAAAAACGGAGAAGCAGTAATTCCACCGGCGACGTGGATGGAGATAAAGTCCGAGGCGCAGAAGCTGCTCGAGATGGCGACGGATTTCAAGAAGCGGGTTGACCGCACGAATCTGTCAGCAACGCTGGCGCTCCCCCTGGTGAAGGAAGCGCACGAAATCGAGAAGCTGGCGAAGAAAATTCAGAAGCAGATGAAGCGGTAAGGGCTCTTCCGGGCTACTGGTTGTCGGTTCCGTCGGTCCGCAAAATGGACTGGCCCTGCGCTTGGCCTTCCAGCGCTTTCAGCCGCGTGAATGCCGTGCGCTCGGCGGCCGCCTTTTCCCGGTCGCCAGCTTTGGAGTAAGCGCGCGCCAGCACAAAATGGATCTCCGGCGTGTCCGGCTTGATCGTATTTGCCTTCCCAAGTTCTGCAATGGCCTTTGCCGCGTCTCCGTTTTCCAGCAACGCGCGGCCCAGTTGATAGTGTGCTTCGGCTGATGTGGGAGCCAAGTCAACGGCGGTTTCAGCGGCCTTGAGCGCGTCCTTGGACAGGTGCTGGCGCAGCGAAATCGCCGCAATGCTGATCCACGGCAGTGCGCTGCGCGGGGACAGTTTCATCTCAGCATGCATCTGGGCTTTTGCGTCGTCGTACCGCGAGAGCGAATCGAGCGCGTTTCCATAGGCGTAATGCAGCCACGGAGTTGAAGGGTGCTCCGCGATGAGCTTGTCAAACGCGGGAAATGCTTCGCTGTAGCGGCTGGCAAAGAGCAGTTCGACAATCGCGCCGGCGGACTGCGCGAGGTCGCGGTGGGGCGCATCAAGGTCGTCAGGAAGGGAAGGAATTCGCAGCAGCGCCAGCCCCAGCGCAAGTTGAATCTGCGCGGCCATGGGCGGATGACCGGCCAGCGGCCGCAGCAGGGAAGTCGCGGCGTCGAATTGGTGGTCGCGGATGAGCAGCAAGGCCAGCCGGTCGCTGGCAAGCTGGAGGGCCTCGGCGCTGCCTTTCAATCCAAGATTGATGCCGCGCTGAAGATGGATTCGCGCGTTGCTGTAATCTTTCAGCGCGAACTCCGAAAGGCCCATTACGGCCCATGCGGTGCCGTCGCCGGGGTTCTGTTCCACCCAGCTTTTGAGGGAGGCGAGGGCCTCCGGGTAGCGCTGTGCGGAGTAGTCCCTCATGGCTGTTTGCCATGCTGAGGCGGCCTCCGGCGCAGCGGTGGTGGTGTTCGCCTTGAAAAGCGCAATCATGTGAGGGTCGCGGGTTGGCTTGCCGGGGCTGGGTGCGGCCTCCGCCTGTGCAATTTGAGGGTACTGCCGGATCAGCGCGGCGAGCGCCTGAGCGGGGTCCGCGCTGATCGCCGCCTTGCCCGCCGCCTGAATCAAGGCGTCGTGGGAGGGGTCAATTTCAGACGGAAGCAGCGGAACCCGAAGCATGGCGAGGCCCAGGGCTGTTTTGACCTGCGCCGAAGGAGCGCCGCCGAACGTCGAACGCAGCAGAGTCGTCGCGTGTTCAAAATCTCCTGAGCGGATGAGCAGGAGAGCCAAATGATACGCGGCCACGCGGGAGATCTCGGGGTCCTCTTGCCCGCTGAGCTTTCGCGCTTTTTCGAGGCTCGCGAGCGCGGCGTCGTAGTCCTTTGTCTCGAATTGCGAGAGCCCGAGCATGTCCCACCCCTGCGCCGCGTTAGGCGCAAGCTGCGTCAGCTTTTGGAGAGAAGCGACAGCGTCGGAGTAGCGGTTTGCCTGGTACTGCGTGGTTCCAAGATTCCACCAGTCCTGTGCCGAGTTCGGGCGTAGCGCCAAGATGCGGCTGTAGTCGCGAATTGCTTCGTCGGCATTTCCCGCGTCCCGCGCCGCGCTGGCGGCCTGCTCAAGAGATTGAATGCTTTGGGCCGGGGCCGCCGCCACGAGCGACAGGGCCAGCACGAGGAGCGCGGCGGCACGGCAGGGGCGACGAGGGAGCATAGGAAACTTTCTCATTTTGTGCTGGCCTTGGGCCAGCGTCCCGCGGATTTGGTATTGTTCAAGGCAATGACCCGGCGGTTTCCCTACACCTCTGTTTCCCGCCGCCGCTTTCTGCAAGGAGCGGTCCCCGCCGCACTCTCGCTGCGGGGGTTGCCGGCGCTGGCCGCTCGGTCGCTCGCGCCACCCGCATTTGAGCAGATTCTTCCCGCCCGGAGCGGCATTACCTGGGTGCATACGGCGGCCAAATCCGCCGAGAAGCACTTGCCGGAAACTAGCGGAGCGGGGTGCGCGTTTCTTGACTACGACAACGACGGATGGATGGATATCTACTTCGTCAACAGCGGCAAGGCGGAATTCTACACGCCCGCGAAACCGATCCGGAACGCGCTCTACCGCAATAATCGCGACGGCACCTTTACCGACGTGACGGAGAAGGCCGGAGTCGCGGGCGGCGGCTACGGAATGGGCGTTGCCGTGGGCGACTACAACAACGACGGTCTACCCGACATTTATGTGACGCAAGTTGGGCGCAACATTCTGTATCGCAATAACGGCGACGGAACCTTTACCGACGTGACGGAAAAGGCCGGAGTCGGCTGCGACGGCTGGAGCTCAAGCGCGGTGTGGTTCGACTATGACAACGATGGGCGGCTCGACCTGTTCGTGTGCCAGTTTGTCGAGTTCGATAAGACCACAAGCTGCGGACTGGACGCGCGCGGCAGGCATCATTACTGCATCCCGAAAATTTTCAAGCCCCGTCCAAGCCGCCTGTTCCACAACAATGGCGACGGGACTTTTACCGACGTGAGCCGCGAGGCGGGGATCAGCGAGCATCTCGGCAAGGCATGGGGCGTGGTCGCCACCGATCTCGACAACGACGGGCGCATGGACCTGTTTGTGTCCAACGACACGACGGAGAATTTTCTTTTTATGAATCGCGGCAGCGGAAAATTTGAGGAGAACGGCTTTGCCTCGGGCGTGGCCTACAGCAGCGAGGGACGCGCACGTTCGGGCATGGGTGTGGATTCCGCCGACTATGACAACGACGGCTGGATGGACCTATTTGTTGCCAATATTGACGAGGAGATTTTCTCGCTTTACCACAACAACCACGACGGCACTTTTGACGACGTGGCAATGCAGGCCGGCATCGGCATGTCCACTCGCTGGATGAGCGGCTGGGGGCTGAAGTTTTTCGACTACGACAACGACGGCGAGCTGGACCTCATCCTGTGCAACGGTTTTCCCGACGATCTTGTGGACGACCTGAAAACACAGGTCACGTGGCAGGAACCGCTGCTGCTCTTTCACGGCAACGGCAAGACTTTTGCGGACGTAAGCGCACGGAGCGGGCCCATTTTCAGCGAGCGGTTTGCCGCGCGCGGGCTGGCCATCGGCGACTTTGACAATGATGGCGCGGTCGATGTGCTCATCAGCGTGAATGACGCAGCCCCCATTCTGCTGAAGAACAACGCGGCCAAGGGAAGCCACTGGCTGGGGGTGAATCTGGTCGGAAAAAAATCGAACCCGGACGCCATTGGCGCGCGCGTGACCTACAGCGCTGGAGGTTTGACCGGCTCGCGTATGAAGGTTGGCGGCGGAAGCTTCCTTTCCTCGCATGATCCGCGCATAGTGCTTGGCCTCGGCGGACACGCGAAGTTGGACTGGGTTGAGGTGAAGTGGCCACAGCCCGGAGGCGAGACCGAGCGATTTACAAATCTGCCGGTGGACCGCTACATCACCATCACGGAAGGCGCGGGCAAGTGGCGGTAGCTACTGCGGGAACGGCTCCCCGGCGCGCGCGATGCGGATGCGGTGGTCCGTGAAGTAGTCGTGCATCTCCTTTACGTAGACCTTGGGCATGTGGCATGAGGCGCAGTCTTTCCTGGCGACAGGGCAGGCCTTGCCGGGATGCTCCTTCGTGAGCGCCGCACCAATCACGGTGTTGTGGCAGCGCAGGCAGGCGTGATCATAGGAGGCCTCGTCCGTTTGCAGCGGCAGGTGCGGATCGTGGCACGAGGTGCAGACCAGGCGCGGGTCGCCGGTCTTGCCCCAGCATTTGCTTATCACCAGCCGGTAAGGCGCGGAGCGCGTGGTGGACGGGCCGGTGACGCCGGTCAGCTTCACGTCCCACCATGTGTTGTGGCAGGCCCCGCAGAAGTCCACGTAGTCATTGGGCATCAGGGAGGCGGGGTCGAAGATGTCGTCCTGCTGGGACGCGCTCAGGTCGCCCTTCATCAGCGCCTTCATGTCGGCCACGTGCTTTGCGCCGGGGCCATGGCAGGCCTCGCATGTGACGCCGGGCATCAGATGCTGCTCATCCAACTGATCGCCGATCACCGCCGCTGTCGCGTGGCACGAAAAGCACTTCTTCACTTCACCCGGAGGCACCTGACGATCCATGGCCTGCTCCACGTCTTTGGGATGAAGCAGATCGCGCGCGGGCGTGAATCCCAGCGCCTTCAGACGCGCGAAGTAGGTCACGCGCGCTTCGTAAAAGTGGCCGTCCGCGCGTTTAAAAAGATACGACTGCCCAATGCGCGGCGTTCCAAACGCCCATAGCAGCGGCGAGAAAAGTTTTTGCTTTCCATCGGTCACGGTGTAAAGGCTGTGCTGCGCGTCCGACTCAATGATGTACCGGTAGGGGCCAACCTCGAACGTCAGTTTGGGATGCTCGTGCAGCGGCTGCGATGAGGCGGCTTTGAACATGGTCCGGCGCATGGCGGTTTCGGCCTGGGTGGCGAATTTCTCCGCATGGCATTGGCGGCAGGCCTCCGGCCCCGTGTAGCCGCTGCGAGAAGCGCCCGGCTGGGTCGGCCAGAAGCCGGGGTCCTGCAGGTGGTCTTCCGTGGATAGCTGGGCGCGGGCCACGGGGATTAGCAGTCCCAAAGTCAACGTCCACAGGAGCGCCATGCGGAGCGGAGCGAAAGCGGAATAGGTCGCCACAGGTCTCGATTCAAAATAGTCGCGAAGCCACTCCGGCAGCAAGCGCAATCCGCTCGGTTCGAGACCAGCAATGTTTTTTAAGCGTCATCAAAAACTCGCAAGTTGTCTCACACAGCGGTCACAGGGCGGGAGTAAACTCCTTTCCGAAAGTCACACTCCGCCGGGCAAGAAGCTCGAAGAGTCCGAAGCGGTTTTTCATGGAGTGAAGGCTCGGCGACAGTCGCAAGTTATTGATTTTTAAGGCGCGTTAGTTTTCTGTTGACAGGCGCGTCGCGGCTCGTGTAATCAAACGTTTCAGTAAGGGTTGTATGCGGTAATCAAACGTTTCAGTTCAAGCTGTTGTCGTTTAATCAGGAATTCGATGCTACCCGGACCGAGAATCGGGGACTTCGAGTTGCAGTACGGCAGTGAAGGAACGACTTTTCAAGGAGGCAGTATGTGCAATCGATTTGAGGGTGGAGGTGCGCGCCGAAAGCTTCGTCTGGCCGCTTACTCCCTTCTGGCAGTGTTGCTGAGCATTCCCCTCGGCCTGCACGCTCAACAGTATTCCGGCAGCATCACCGGCGCCGTCACGGACTCGACCGGCGCGGCCATTCCCGGGGCCACCGTAGCCATCACGAATGTCGGCACCGGCGCAAAGGTAACGCAAAAGTCCGGCGGAGACGGCGGATTCACATTCGCGCAGTTGCCGGTCGGGACGTATGAAGTCACGGTTACTCAGCCCAACTTCAAGGAATTCACTGAAACCGGCGTTGTGGTCCATACTTCGACCCCGACGGAAGTCCCCGTCGTCATGCAAATCGGGCAGGTTTCGCAGAAAGTCACGGTCGAAGCCAATTCCATTCAGGTGCAGACGACCTCGGCCGCGGTTGGTGAAGTCGTCACCAGCACCCAGGTTCACGAGCTTCCGCTAAACGGCGAGAACTTTGTCGGACTCACCCAGTTGTCGCCCGGCGTCAGCGCGGCGCAGGGGGGCCAATTTCGTGGGCAAGGGCCTCGACGGCGGCGTCAACTTCTCCGTGAACGGCAACCCTTACAACATGAACCTGTTCCTGGTCGACGGTGTCAACAACAACGACGTTGGTTCAAACCGGACGATTCTTGTTTATCCCGCGGTTGACACCATCGCCGAATTCAAGATGATCCGGAACTCCTATGGTCCTGAATATGGGCAGGCGGCGGGCGCGATCATCAGCATCACCACCCGCTCGGGAGAAAACCAGTTCCACGGCGGCTTTTTCTATGCCGGCCGGAACGACGCTCTGGACGCGAATGATTGGTACTCCAATCACAACAACACCGGAAAGGCGAAGGAACGCCGCAACGATTACGGCTACTACATCGCCGGACCGGTCGTGAAAGACAAGCTCTTCTTCTGGTGGAACCAGGAGTGGAACAAGGAAATTCAAGGCAGCTCGTACGCATACTGCGTTCCCACGGCAGCGGAGGCGGCTGGAGATTTCTCCGCTGCTCAAACGGGCGTTGATAGTAGTGGCAATCCAACCGATCAATGCGGTGGGCGGATTCCAACCATTCCGGTGTCCGCGCAGGCTCCCGGGAATCCTCTAAAAATCGCCAACCCTGATGCAGCCGGTCTGTTGATCGCACAGTACTATCCGGCGCCTAACGAACCGTTGACTGGTGGAAATAACTGGTCGAGCGCCATTCCGGATCACCTGAACTGGAGCGAGTGGAATGTGCGCGGCGACTACCAGATCACAAGTGGCGAGCGCGCAACGCTGCGCTGGACCAATGATTCCTGGAAGAACCCCTTTCCCAATAACCCCGCGCCGTTCTGGGGCGAGTCCGCATTTCCGACAGTGGGCTCAACCTGGGACCAGCCTTCGCGCAGCATCATGGCGAAGTTGACTTCCACGCTTGGCAGCTCCCTGGTCAATGATGTTGAGTTCGGGTTTGGACAAAACCGAATCATCACCACTTTGGAAGGTACAAGGAAGGACATCGTACCGGCGATCCAGAAGGCCTACCCCTCAGTTTGGCCGAGTTCTCTTAAGCAGCAGGATGAATTCTTTGGCGCTTGGGGCGGATTTGGCCCGTATGGCGCCTCAACCTACTCCTCTTACTGGAACATTGCTCCATACGGCAACCACGAAGACCTGTACACCATTCAGGACAACCTCTCCAAGGTGCATGGGAACCATCTGTTCAAAGCTGGTGTTTTGCTCGGATTCAATGAGAAGGTGGAGAGTAACGGGAACGGAGCCGACAGACCCAGTCTGCCTACCGGCCCCCCTTCCAAGGCTCCAGGCACGCTGGGAGCCATTGACGTCAATGCGGAGACCAATAATGCTCTGGCCAATATGCTGTTGCCGGGAACCGGGCCGAACCCGCAGGTCATAACCGGAATAGGCGAAAACAGCATAGACGGCATCGCGGACGTTCATTGGCGCGATTATGAATTCTATCTGGGTGACACCTGGAAGATAACTCCGAGAGTCACGCTCGATCTTGGTTTCCGTTACTCGCTGCTTCGCGAACCTTACGGCGGTACCACGGGCGGCAATACGTCGCCGGCTTATGACAAGGGCGGCAACTTCCCGAACCAATGGTCCAATTGGGACCCGACGAAATGGAGCGCCTCCGAAGCGGCGGCCAACCCAGGCGACGCTTGCAATGGCATTCTGATCGTGCCGGGGACAACTCCCTGCGCTGACCAGAGAAAGTTCCTTGCCGGCTTGGGCGTTGATCTGCCTCTCTCAGACGGCACGCCCGGTCCAAATTCCGCGCTGGTCGAACAGAACAACCACAGCATTGCCCCGCGGTTCGGTCTGGCATGGGATGTCTTCGGCAACGGCAAGACGGCTCTCCGTTTCGGCGCTGGTCAGTTCTTTACACGCGAAGCTGTGGGACTGGCCGAGCGGCTGGCTAACAATGCTCCGTTTGTAATTAATGCAAACACAGCCCGCTCGCTGGATTCGGCCCCGCCGCTAGGAAATTTGGCGGTTTCGCCGAGTGCGAGCAAACACACGGGTGGATTTATTCCGAACTCGTGGCAGTGGAACGCAACGGTCGCGCAGGAGTTGGCGCGGAACACTACGTTGGAGCTGAGCTATGTCGGGAATACCGGCGAGCACTTGACCTCCATGTATGACTCCAACTTTATTCAACCGGCCAACTGGTTGGCTGCGGCATTCGCCAGCGGTTCCGACCAAAATGTCTATCGCCCTGCAAACAACTTCGGTGGAATTGGAGGGTTCGCTCGCGGCGGCCATGCCACGTATCATTCGCTACAGACATTGTTCCGGGCGCAGACTGGAAACTTCTCCACCTTCCAGGCGGCCTACACGTGGTCTCATTCGATAGGCAACGTCGAACTGGACAACTCGTCGGGCAGCTTTAACCAGCAAGCCACCACGGATCAGACGCATCCGGGGCTGGATAAAGGAAACACCAATATCAACCGGCCCAACATCTTTGTGGCCAATGAAGTTCTGTACCTGCCGAAATTGAGGCAGCACAACCAATTCGTACAGCGGACTTTGGGAGGCTGGGAATTCAACAGCATCTTCAGTATGGCGCAGGGCAGTTCGCTTACCGTCGAAACAAATGGAGGTGTTACAGGAGCGACGGTCGGAGGTGTGTCCAGCGACCTGAGCGCTCTTGTAGGAACCGGCTACCAGGGCAACCAGCGTCCACTCGTCACAAATATCCCCTGCAACTCGGGACGGCATGGAAACCAGCTCCTGAATCCGGCGCACTTTACGCTGGTAGGTTATGTCATCGGGACCTTCCCCTCCAATTTGGAACGTCGCGGCGATTGCTACGGCGCTCCGAACACCAACATGGATGCTCAGTTGGCAAAAAACTGGACATTCAAAGAGAAGTACCGGATCAAGTTCAGCATGGACTTCTTCAACCTGTTCAACCACGCGAACTTCAACAGCGCCAATCTTGAGGGGTCGGCCTTCAATCCGACCGCTCCTGTTCTCTGCGGAGACCAAAAAACTCCTTGCAGTCCAACCAACAACGTCATTACAAGTGACAACGCTCCAGGCGCCTCAAACGGCTTTGGTCAAGCGGGTAGCGTAAACCAGGGGAGGCAATTGCAGTACACGCTGCGATTCACCTTCTGAGCGCATCAATAGAAACGTCATAAACCTGAGCGGCGGACTTGAGAATTTCAAGCTCCGCCGTTTCAGTCTTCATACTTCGCGGTCCTGTGGCCCGCGCCAGCACGGCCTTCAGAGGCCCATCTTCGGCATACAAAGCCCAAAAATTGCTGTAGTCTTTCTCCATAGATTCAGGTGCCGCATTCTTCTGTGATTCCGTTCCGCGCCAAGATTCAGAAGCCAATGTCTGGAATAAGGCTGCGCCTTTTCGCGTGCGGCATCCTCGCCCTCGCAATGTCATTCGGAATCGCCGAGGCGCAAAACCACGCGGCGAAGAGTCAGCCTCCTGCCGCTTCAAATCCACAGGCTGAATTGAATAACCTCATCGAGGCGGCCAATGCGGCGCAGCGTTCGGGCAATCTTTCGTCCATTGCTGAGTCCAACCGGAAGCTGCTGGCCTATGGACTTCATCTGATGGGCGAGTTGCGGGTTTCTGAAGGCGCGTATGCGCAGGCTGCGGCGCTCTACCGCGCTTCAATGGAGTTAGGGCCGCTCCCCGGAATTCATTCCGATCTGGCGCTGGCCGATGGCATGTCCGGCAACGAGGACGAGGCCGTGAAGCAGGCGAAGCTCGCGCTGGCGGAAGGGCCACCCGATCCGCATATTTATGTCACGCTGGCTCGGGCCTACATGGCAAAGAAAAACTACGCCGAAGCGGGCAAGGCGCTGACCGAGGCCGCACGCCTGCATCCGGATATTGACACGCTTTACCTGCTGGCGGTCACGTGGCTCCAGACCGGGCAGCCGAACGCCCGCGCGCACGCCGACGCGCTGTTTGCGGAAATGCGGCGGATTGCGGGCGACAGCGGCTCGCTGCATGTGCTGATTGGCCGCGCCTATCGCGATGCGAATCTGATGCCGGACGCGGTGAAGGAATTCAAGCGCGCCATCGCCCTGAACACGAGGACCCCTCACGCGCACTATTTCCTGGGGCTGGCGGACATGGCGGTCAACGAATGGCACCCCACGCCGCAGACCAAAGCGGAGATGGAGCAGGAACTCCGTTATCACCCGCAGGATTATCTCGCCAACTATATGCTGGGCTTCTTCGCCTCGGCGGACCACCAGTATGCCGCTGCGGACAAGTATCTGAAGATTGCCGCGGGGCTGAACCCCTCGCTGCCGGAGCCGCCCTTATATATGGGGCTGAACGCCTTCGCCCAGCATGATGACAAGACAGCGGAAGCCATGCTTCGCAAAGCCGTGGAGTTGACCGGCAACGACGAGGCGCGGTCGAACTACCAGATTCGCCGGGCTTATGTGGATCTGGCGCGCATACTGGCGCGCTCGGGCCGACAGAAGGAGGCGGACGAGTTTTCGGCCAAGGCGCGCAATCTGGAAAACAAAGTGATGCGGCAAACCCAGCAGGACGCCACGAAACTTGCGCTCTCCGAAGGGATCAAAAGCGGCGATATGGCGGCGATGGTGCCTCTGGAAGCCCGCGCGAAGTCCGGCTCGCCTGCCAGCGCGGCGGAGCCTCTGAATGAAGCGGCTCTGTCCGGCTCGAATTTGTCGCCCTCGCAACGCAAGGCGGCGGAAACGGAAGAAGCCACGCTGCGGCCCATTCTCGGGCAGAGCTACAGCGATCTGGCCACCGCCGAGGCGATTCAAAAGCAGTATTCGGAGGCGCTGAAGCACTACGAGGCCGCCGAGCAGTGGAACCCGGAAATCTCCGGGCTGGCCAAGAACCTGGGCCAGGCTGCGTATCACGCGGACAACTACCCCGAGGCCGCGCGTGGGCTCTCTAAAGCTGTGAAGGAGAACCCCGACTCGGCTGCGCTGCGGGCCATGTTGGGCATGGCCTATTACCAGATGAAGGAATACGGCAGCGCGGCGACGGCGTTCTATCCCTTGGGCGAGCCGGCCATGCGCGACCCCGTCGTAGGCTATGCGTGGGCGGAGTCGCTGGCGAAGGCTGGCGACTTGAAGCACGCCTCCGAGGTGCTGGCCGCCTACCAGAGCGGGACGCTTTCCAACGAGGCGCTGTTTCTTGTCGGGCGGCTCTGGATCGACATCGGCGACTACGACCGCGCTATCTCAACGCTGCGGCAGGTGCTGGCGTCAGACCCCGATTTTCCCAAAGCGCATTTTGCGATTGCGCTGGCCGATATCCATGCCGAAAAATGGGGCGATGCGGGCGTGGAGTTGAACGCCGAGTTGGCCAAACACCCGGGCGATGTAGAGACCATGTACAACCTCGGCTTTGTTGACGCGCAGGAGTCGAAGAACGACGCCGCGATGAAGCTGTTCCAGCAGGTCATCGCTAAAAAGCCCGACTACGCCGACGCGCAGTACCAGATCGGCAAGCTGTTGATGGACCAGAACAATCCACAGAAGGCCGTGACCTATCTTGAGGCGGCCGCGCGGCTCAGCCCGGACAAGGCGTATGTGCATTACCAGCTCCAGATGGCTTATCGAAAGCTGGCGCGCACCGCCGACGCAGAGCGCGAGCTGGCGGTTTATCAGCAGCTCAAAGCCAAGTCGCGGGCCGAATCCGCAGCCAGCGTCAACCAGCAACTTCAGCAGAAACCATGATGACGACCTTCAGCCGATTGCTCCGTGCCGCAGCTATTTCCGCGCTTTGCGCCAGCCTGCTCCAAGCGCAGGAAGGCCACCCGCCGCCGATTCCTCCGCCTCCCGGAGCGAAGTCGTCCACCTGCAAAGGGCGGGCGATTCCGCAGCTTGTGAACATTACGGCCAAGGCCGGAGTCACCTTCAAGCACGCCTCCGATCCCGCCAAGAAATATATTGTGGAGTCGATGAGCGGCGGCGTGCTTCTGATTGATTACAACCGCGACGGCTGGCCGGACATTTACTTCACGAATGCGCCGTCGGTTTCCGTCGCCATCAAGGACCCGAAGAACCTCGGGGGCGTCATCGGCGCGCTCTACCGGAACAATCACGACGGCACTTTTACCGACGTGACCAAGCAGGCAGGTCTCACCAAGCCCTGCTTCGCCATGGGCGGAGCCGTGGGCGACTACAACAACGACGGCTGGCCGGACATGTACATCACCTGTCTGGGCAGCAACATTCTCTACCGCAATAACGGTGACGGCACCTTTACCGACGTGACCGCGAAAGCCGGCGTGGATGACACGCGCTGGTCCACCGGCGCGTCTTTTGGCGATTACGACGGCGACGGCCATCTCGACCTGATGGTGACCAACTATGTTGATTTCCATCTCGACGACATGCCGGGTTTCGGCAGCGCGCCCAACTGCAAGTACCGGGGAATCGACGTGCAGTGCGGCCCGCGTGGGTTGCGCGGCGCGGGCGACTCGCTCTTCCATAACAATGGCGATGGGACTTTCACCAACGTCTCCAAACAGGCCGGGGTGGACGACCCGAACGGCTACTACGGAATGACCGCCATCTGGACCGACTTCAACAACGTCGGCCGTCCGGACATTTATATAGCCGACGATTCGACGCCCAAGTTCCTCTACAAAAACATGGGCGGCGGCAAGTTCAAGGACATTGGCCTTCAGTCCGGTACGGCGGTGAGTGAGGATGGCTCCGAGCAGGCTTCGATGGGCATCGCCGTCGGAGACTACGACCATTCCGGCCGGCCTTCGCTGTATGTCACTAATTTCTCAGATGAGAACGACCTGCTCTATCACAACGACGGTGACTGGAACTTCTCCGAGGATTCGTATCCCTCAGGCCTGGCGCTGCCCTCCCTTCCTTATGTGAAGTGGGGCACGGCGTTCGCGGACTTCGACAACGATGGCTGGCTCGATCTGCTCACCGTGGACGGCCATGTCTATCCGCAGGTGGATTCGCTGCCATCAGGCGCGCGCTACCGGGAGCCGAAAGTCCTGAGCATGAATGACAAGGATGGCACCTTCTGCGATGCGAGCAAGCAGGCCGGGCCGGCCATTATCGAGCCGCGCGCGTCGCGCGGGCTGGCCGTGGGCGACCTGTTCAACAACGGAGAGATGGACGCCGTGGTTGAGGACATCGACGGGATTGCCATGCTGTTGAAGAACGAGGGTGTTCCGGGCCGGCATTGGGTGAGCTTCGAGCTGGCAGGGACAAAGAGCAATCGCCTCGCCATTGGCGCCCGGCTCAAGCTGACCTCAGGAGGCATGACCCAGACAGCGCAGATTCACAGCGGCGGCAGTTATCTCTCGCAGAATGATCTTCGCGTCCACTTCGGGCTTGGCTCAACCACCAAAATTGACACACTCGTTATAACATGGCCCTCGGGCCATGTGGATACCATCCATAATCTGGCGGCGGACAAGTTCTACTCAGTGCTGGAGGGGACCGGCATCGTCCCGGCTGCGAAAATCGCACCGGTGAAGGCAAGCGATCAGCGTTCAGCGGTCAGCGGCAAGTAGGTCCATGTCCTTGGAATGGCCCCGAACGGGCCATAAACGGAAGTTTCCGCCACATTCTGTGGAATAGTATGTGAGAAATCGTTTTTTGCTTTAGAATGTGTTCGATACAGCGGCGATTTTTAAGGCGTTGACTCGGCTGGAGGTTGGCTGGTTCGATTCTGAATCGTCCTATTGCATTGCAGCCAAACAAGGGCTAAGATGCCGCAATTGTAGTGCCGAAATAGACGGTTCAATATGAAAGCACAGCCTAAAGACGCGCTGTCTGAAAGCGCAGCCAGCGCGGCGAACGCGCCGGCTCCTCCTGTCATGACCCCTCAGATGATCCGCGCGCGCATAGGAAAATTGTGCGTGGCCATCACCGGCGCGACCCCGGCGGAAATGGTCGATAGGGCCACGGAAGCGGCCCGCGAGAACAACTTCCTCGAATTCCGGCTCGATTATCTCTCCAGCCCGCTTGCCGCGCTGCCCAAATTCAAACAGTTCCTGAACAGCCGCAGCGAGCTGACCGCCATCGCCACCTGCCGCAGGGCCTCCACGGGCGGCAAGTTCAAGGGCACCATTGCCGCCGAGTTGGAGATTCTGGAAAAAGCTGCCTCCTCCGGGTTCCACCTTATTGACGTGGAGTTGCAAACGGCCGAGTCGATGAAGAAGGCCCAGGTGCAGAAGCTGCGGAGTCACGGCGCGGCTCTCATCATCAGCTATCACGATTTTGAGACGACGAAGGACCTTGACAAAATTTTCGGGCGCATCAAGCCCTTCGAGCCAGAGTTCATCAAGGTCGTCTCAACGGCAAAGCATCTGGCCGACAACGTCGCAATGATGCACTTTCTGGAGCGGACCCGCGACATTGCCAGCGTCATCGGCATCGTGATGGGCGACCAGGGAATCATCAGCCGGGTGCTTGGCCTGCGCGCCGGATCCGTATTCACCTTCGCGGCGGCGACGCTGGGCGAAGAGACCGGGCCGGGGCAAATTGCCGCGCGCACCCTGCGCGAAACCTACCGGATCGACCAGCTTGACGCGGCGACCAAGGTCTATGGCGTGGCCGGGAATCCCATCAAGCACTCGCTCAGTCCGCTCATGATGAACACCGCCTTCCGCCGCGAAACGGTGAACGGGGTCTTTCTGGCGCTTCAGGCGACGCGGCTCAGTGACCTCATGGCGCTTGTGAAAGAGGTCCCCATCAGCGGGCTTGCCGTCACCATGCCGCTGAAGGCGGAAATCCTCAAGCATCTGGAGAGGACTGATCCGCTTTCGGAGAAGGTCGGCGCTTGCAACACCGTTGTTCGGTCTGCCGATGGAAAGCTCTATGGCTTTAATACGGATGTGGCCGCGGTGGTGCGTCCGCTGGAGCGGCGGCTGCCGCTGAAGGGCGCTCGAGTGCTGGTGATGGGCGCGGGCGGCGCGGCGCGGGCCGCTGTTTTCGGACTCAAGGAGAAGGGCGCGGAGGTGTTCATCATGAACCGGACCCCCGAGGCCGGGCAGAAGCTCGCCCGTCAGGCCAAGGCCAAAAACTTCAAGAGGGAGCAATTGGCGAAGACCAGCTTCGATGTCATTATTAACGCAACTCCGGCTGGCATGGCTGGTTCCAGAACCCAGAATCTGCTGGATTCCAAAGAATTAAACGCACGTTTGGTCTTCGATCTGGTCTATAATCCGCTGGAGACGCCCTTAATCAAAATGGCGCGCGACAAAGGTATTCCCGTTATCACCGGGGTTGAGATGTTTGTCCACCAGGGCGCGCGTCAGTTTGAAATCTGGACGGGGAAGCCCGCTCCGGAAGATGATATGTTGCGTGTCGTTGTTCATGCACTCCGCCAGCAGGCGGAGGCCGCCAGGGAACAGGCGTAACGGCACCGATTTGCCAAGGCAGCAGTCGGGCCGAGGTTTGCAAGTTTGTAGTTATTTTCTTTTCCGCAGTTCTCAAATCTCCTGCCTGCGTTATTGCTGATAGCAATCTATGTACCACGCTGCAATTTGTCGGGTTGTGCCGGCGATGCGGCCAAGGGTCCCCATTCTATATTGAACGCAGGTGTCACCATGAGAGATGAATTTGAAGATGAAGAGCTTGAGACCGATCCTTCCACCCGGAAAAAGGCGACGGACTGGCTGATGCAGGTCATCTCGGCAAGAAAACCGATCAATCTCCACCTGAATGGTTCGCCCTACGAAGAAGATGGCGAGAGTGCGGTCGCGGTGGAGGAACTCGCCGAAGAGCCGGTACCCGTCAACTTGAAATGGGCGGGAGAATTCGGCGCGGAAGACCTGTGCGGCGCCCCCGCGGTCCCGGTCGTCAAGATGCAACCGATGGCTCTGAATGGAAAAAGCGAAGTTACGGCGGACGACGTGTGCTGGGTCCCGGAAGACCGTCGGCTTAAGCCTCAACCACCTCCGCCACCGGCGGAGCCTGCTCCAAGAGTGCTTCAGATGTCCTCGCCGGTCCACGACAGCCAAAAAGAACCGGAGATCATGCGGCCGGAACCACGGAAATCTTCGCCAACTCCTGTGGAAGAGTTTTACGGGAGGACGAATTTGGCGGCGGATCCGGTTTCTCGAAGGTCGCCGGATGAGGTGGCGATTGAGGACATCTCTCGCGATCCGGCGCCGTATGTGGTTGAGCCGATGCCGAGCTGGGGAGCTTTTTCAGAAAGCTTCCATGCCTCGGATATCTTGGACAGGCCAATCACTGAGTCGGACATTGCACGCGATTGGGTGGTCCAGTCGGTAGAGCCGCCAGAGGAAAGAGGTAGGGACGGAGTGGTTCTGCCGTTCTCGTTCAAAGTGCTCAAGTCAAAGGACGGAGTGCTTGCGGAGAGCGCTTCAGCCGCAGCGGCGCAACTTGCCTCGGCTGCCCCTGACGTGGGAAGCCGGATTGAGACCGTTGCTATCGTCGAGGAAGTTCACGAGACAGCGATGGCTGGTGCTGCGGAAGCGCCAGCCCTGCCCGAACTTCCAGCTTTGACGGTCGCGGCGGAGTTGGAGTCCGCTTCCGCTACTGCTGCCGGGCCGGAAAGCACTGCGGCCATCGCGGAGGAAGCGCCGATAACAGCGGAATCTGTCGCGCCTGTGATTGAGGCGGCGGTTGAGGTTGGGCCTTCGCCCATGAGTGTGCCTGAGCCACAGCCGTTGGAAACGGCGCAACCCGAATCGCATTTCAGCCCGATGGAAGCCGAAGAGATTTCTCCAGTGCCCGAAGCCACTTCTACGGAGGAGGTCGCGGCCGCGCCGGAAACTGCGCATCAGCCGGAAAGTGTCTTTGCGCGCGAGGGCTTCTGGAACGGTGCCGTACCCGGGGAAGTTACCGCAAGACAAGAAACCCCGCTGGATGTGGATGTGAAACCGTCTTACGCGACAGCGCAGGGTGAAAATATCGACGAATCGAGCAAACCGCCCGAGGAGTGGGTTTCGGCCTGGAAGGCTCTTCTGCGGATTGGGTCGGTGCTTCCCTGGATGGCCAAAACGCTCCCGGCTGGCGAAGCGGGCATCACCGCCGATGGCGCTGGCGCTCCGGGCGAGGTGCGGCAGGACGTGGCTGGCCTGCGGCTGGTCCAATACGAGATTCGGACCACCGTGCAGGACCATACTCTGCAACTCAAGCGCATGGACGAGCAGTTGGGCCGCATTCGTGAGTCACTGGAGTCGAGGTCTTCGGACTCCGATCTCGTTGAGAACGTCGAGTCCATGAACAAGATGGTTCGAATCGTGGGGGCCGGGTTGGGAGCTCTCGTACTCGTCCTCATCCTGCTGGTCGCGATTCTGCTGGCCCACGGACACTAACAAAGAAGAAGCTGATTGGCTTGTAAGCCGGGGTCATAAGCCCCGGCTTCGCCATTTATGCGCTTATTTTAGCTTCATTAAAATTGACTTTCATAATATGAAATCAAAATCCAGCTATTTTGCTCACTTTGCCGACTGAATTGCATCGCGAAGGTTGCCAGTCGTTTCTTTACGGGAATAGGATACGGAGCAAGTTAGTCAGCTGGGCGGCATCTCCCACGAACGCCGGTCCGATCACCATAAACCGTAAAGCAGTGATTCCGAAGTCCAATCTACCTTAAGCCAGCGCGGAGCAATGTTCTATGGCATGGTACGCCTACTGCATCAGTGAAAGACAATCGTTTCCTGACCTCCTTCGGCACCGCAAGCCGATACCTTTCGAAGCAGTTTCGGGAATTCAGGACAATCAGGTTTTCCTTTATCCAGCCAGTGATTTGGCCGTGATCGTGAGCGAGCACTCCCCGCTTGATCCCTTAAACCAGAAGGCGGCAATGGACCACGCAAGGGTCATTGCCGAGTGCTTCAAGAGTTCCACCGTGCTGCCGTTCCGCTTTGGAACGGTTTTTGCTGATGACGAGGCGTTGCGCCGATCCATACGGTCGAATCAGCGCCAGTTCCTGGCCAACATCGACCGGCTCCGGGGCAAGGCGGAGATGCACTTGAAAGTCATGCTGGACGACTGCTGCCCGGACCAGATCCGGCGGGCGATTCCGGACCCCGGAACTGTGGGCCGCCAGTATTTGACCAACCTACGGGAGAGCGCGTCGCTACAGCGGGAGCGGCAGACCAAGGCTCGCGCGGTTTCGGTCCAGATGCACAGAATGTTTTCTCCCTTGGCAGAGGAGGTCAGTTGCAAGCGCACCGATGCCGGAAAAATGCTGCTGGATATCGCGCATCTGATTGAAAACAAGTGTATCGAGCGGTACCAGAACAAGTATTCCAGCGCCAGCGTTGCCCTTAAGGACTGCCAGATGCAGCTTTCCGGCCCTTGGCCCCCTTATCACTTTGTCCACAGGCTCACTCGCAGCTCGGCGCATAGCCAGGCCATGAGCGCGTGATTGGCAAGGAAAAGGCGGCTGATTAGAGCCGCCTCCTTTTCGGATCTGACTAAAAAAGAAAAGCCCCGGCGGACCCACGAACCGCCGGGGCTTTGTTCGGAGGAACGAGCCAGGGAAATCTCTGGAAGAGCACCCACTGCGAACCTCTTAGCAGTACAGACGGAAAAGGGGCTGCGGAAAGACGCAGCTTCGACCGGAAATCAAACGATTTTCCTCAATTTTTTTTTGCCCAAGGATGCCTCACACCTGCATCACTTCAGCTTCCTTCTTCTTGGACATCTCTTCCATGCGCTTGATCTCGTCGTCCGTCAGCTTCTGCATCTCGTCGAGGGCGCGCTTTTCCTCGTCCCCGGAGATGGCCTTGTCCTTGGCCGCCTTCTTGATGACATCGTTGCCGTCGCGGCGAATGTTGCGGACGGCGGTGCGGTGGTCTTCGAGTACGCGGTTCAGGTGCTTCACGACCTCGCGGCGGCGGTCCTCGGTCATGGGAGGAATGGGTACGCGGACGACTTTGCCGTCATTCTGTGGATTAAAGCCGAGGTCGGAGGTGCGGAGCGCCTTTTCGATTTCGCCGATGATGCCGGTGTCCCATGGCTGGATCACGATCATGTTGGCGTCGGGGGTGGTCAACTGGCCCACCTGGTTCAGCGGAGTCATGGTGCCGTAATAATCCACCTTCACCTGGTCGAGCATTTGAATGGAGGCCCGCCCGGTGCGCGTGGACGCCAGATTGGCCTGGAAGTCGTGGACCGCCTTGTCCATGCGCGTCTTGAGTTGGACAAAAGGGTCTTTGAGCGCGGGAATGCTTGCGATTACCGAGGGTGCCATAGTGCTGCCATCCTTCCGCTGTGGAGTTCAAAAGCTACATTGTAAATAGAGTGCGCGCCGCGCGCCAAACGGCGCTAGTGAGAAAGGCTGATTTAACTGCTCAGTCTCCCGCACGCCTGCAACAGAAAAGCCGCTGGAGCGAGCGGCTTTTCTTGTCGATCAAGGGGATCAGTCGTAGGAACTAGTGGGCCACAGCTTCACCGGCAAGCCGGTCGCGTCTTTGTACTGATTACGCAATTTTTTCAATTCGGCGACCAGTTCCGGGACCACCTGCTCATAGTCTGGATGTACCTTGTAGCCACCCCACTCGAACAGGCTCTCCATCTGGTCCGGGTCCTTTTGCCGGTCGAAGAGTTCCCATTCATTGATGGTGTAGTAGTTGATAAGGGTGTAGCGGTCGGTGCGGACCCCGTAATGGGGCAGCACCCAGTGCGGCGAGCCGAACTCGTAGTAGTGGTAGTAATAGGAGGTCCGCCAGTCCTTGGGCGCGGGACCTTCCCACAGCGGCTTGATGCTTACGCCCTGCATGTCTGCCGGAATGGGCAGCCCGACCATATCGAGCACGGTGGGAGCGTTGTCGATATTCACCACCCACGAGTCGCTGACCGCGCCGGCCTTCACCTTGCCGGGCCAGCGGATCATCCACGGCACGCGAATGGCCTGCTCATACATGAAGCGCTTGTCGAACCATCCGTGGTCGCCCATGAAAAAGCCATGGTCGCCGGTGTAGACAACGATGGTGTTGTCGGCGAGGCCTCGCTCGTCAAGATACTCGAGCAGCCGCCCCATGGCGTCGTCCTGCGCGCGCATGGTGCCCAGAAAGTGCTGCATAAATTTCTGGTAATTCCACTGCCTGCGCTGGACTTCGGTGAGGTCCGCCGGCGGGTGAAAGTCCGGCATGTCCGCTATGCGCATTTTGGCTTCGCGCGCAGGCGCAGCACGGTTGGAATAATCGTCGTAGAAGGTGCCCGGCTCGGGAACGCGCACGTCGTCGTAAAGGTGCTCGTACTTGTGGGGCGGGTCGAACGGGCGATGGTCATTAAAGAACTGGACCATCATGCAGAAGGGCTGAGTGAACTCCTCAATGGCCTCCTTGGTGAAGTCCACGACATTGTCTGTAATGTAGCCGGGATAGCTCTTCTCCACCGTGGTGGTGCTGCCGAGCTTTTCGTTTCGGAGATAGCCGCTCGCCTGGTAGTAAGGGCCGCCCGCTCCACGCTTGTAGACATAGTAGTCGAATCCAGCCTCGCCCGGATTAGCGTCCAGATGCCACTTGCCGACAACCCCGGTTTGGTATCCATTGCGCTTAAGAATCTTGGGCAGGGTTTCCTGAGCAGGGTCGAAGCTGCCCACGTTAGGGGCGAGGTGCGGATTGCCCAACATTCCGTTCAGGTGGCTGTATTTGCCCGTGAGCAGGGTGGCGCGGCTGGGCGCGCAGAGGGCGTTGGTGCAGAAGCTGTTGGTGAAGCGCATGCCCTCGTTGGCCAAGCGGTCAATGTTAGGAGTCTTCATCAGGTGGCTGCCGTAGCAGCTCAGAACGCTGAGCGGGACGCCCTCGGCGGTGATCCAGAGACTGTTGGGCCGTTTGCTGTTCGCGGCTGGGTGGCGCTTTCCGGCAGGCTGCTTTTTTGTGGTTTGCTGCGCTTCGATCAGCGATGGAGCCAGGGCCGATCCGAGGGCGGCTCCGCCGATTCGCGCGAGCGCTTCCCGTCGAGTTATGGACTCACGACCATCCTTCATCCTTCAAAATCCTCCAAGCAAGTGATCTGTTCTACAGGCTGAACACACGTTTCCGCCGAGTGGAAATCCCGTCAAGTTTACTATCAGGAAGATCAGGCGTGTACGCCGGCGGCGTCAGCCTGTTCGTGCGCGTGATAGGAGGAGCGGACGAGCGGGCCGGACTCGACGTGACGGAAGCCCATCTTGAGGGCTTCGCGCTTCATGTAGGCGAACTCGTCGGGCGTGTAGTAACGAGATATGGGCAGGTGGTCTTTGGAGGGGCGGAGGTACTGGCCGATGGTGAGGACGTTGACGCCGACATTGGCGAGGTCCTGATAGACGGCGAGCAACTCGTGCATTTCCTCGCCGAGGCCGACCATGAGGCCGGACTTGGTGGTGAGGGCGGGGTTGAGTTCTTTAGCGTATTGCAGCAGGCGCAGAGACCGCTCGTAGCGCGAGCCCGACCGCACCACCCTGTACAGTCGCGGCACCGTCTCGATGTTGTGGTTCAGGATTTCGGGGCGGGCGTCGACGACCGTGCGGATTGCGTCCTCGTGGCCCTGGAAGTCGGGGATGAGGACCTCGACTTGGCAGCCGGGAACCTGGCGGCGAATCTCGCCAATGACCATGGCGAAGGC
>JAICYR010000185.1 GCA_025934135.1 Acidobacteriaceae bacterium
CCCTCTCCCCCCGGCCCCCTTAAAATTTTAATTTTTTTTTGGAAAATCGGGCACCCAATTGGCTGCCCCCCTGCATCAGACTCACCATTACTAGAGGCAGCTACAGGTGCTATCCCACCTTCGTTGTGAATTCTCCCTGGTTGTATGTCTGCTCTCTCGCAGACTCTCCTCATTTACGACTCATTGAATCCTTCCTATCAATGCCTCTGAAGCGGGCCCGCTGGAAAGCGGGCCCTTTGCTTTTCCCTCCGTTAAAATCTACCCAAGCCCATGCCCCGCGCATCCGAACCCGACCTCGACCAAATCGACCAGCTTCTCGCCGGTGCCGGCCTGCGCCACGGACGACGCAAGCTCATGGCCGCCGGATTCGACCGCCAACCGAAGCACCCTGCCCAAGTCCCCGCTCCGAAGCGCCACACCCGGCCCGTCCCAAACGGAATCGAAGTCGTTCATTCCCAGATATTTACAGAAATTCCCTGGCTTCTCAGCGGATACAGCACCCGCACTGGCGGCAAAACCAACGTGTATAACTCCGGCGAGCTGAACCTCGGCTTCACTCCAGCCGACTCGCGCGAGACCGTCCTGGAAAATCGCCGCCTCTTCTTCCGCCAGGTCACTGGAAATCCAGACTTTCCCGCCGTCACTCTTCGTCAGATCCACTCCTCGCTCATCCGCCGCGTCACCGCCTCCGACGCCGCGCCTGCCGAGGCCCGCCTCAAAGGCGATGGCCTGCTGACCAACCAGCCCGGCCTGTTGCTCGCCATCCAGACCGCCGACTGCATACCGGTCCTCGTCGCCGACCGGAAAAATCGCGCCGTGGCCGCCTTCCATGCCGGATGGCGCGGCACCCTCAAGCGCATCGTTCAAAACGGAGTGGGCCGCATGAGGATCGAATTCGGCAGCCGCCCCGGCGACCTCATCGCCGCCATTGGCCCCGGTGTCGGCCAATGCTGTTACTCCGTGGGCGAGGAAGTCCGCTCCGAATTCCTCTCCCAGTTCGCCTACGCTCCCGAACTCTTCCGCGACGTCTACGACTCCGATCCGGTCCGCGAAAAGTACCCGATGCTCTTTCTCACCGCCCGCGCCCCCGGACACAGCAACATCGGCCCCAGCCTCCATCTCGACCTGGCCGAAGCCAACCGCCGCCAGTTGCTCGATGCCGGACTCGCGCCCGAAGCCATCTCGGTCATCGGCGACTGCACCAGTTGCCAGACCGGCCGCTACTTCTCCCATCGCGCCGAGCACGGCTTCACCGGACGCATGCTCTCCGTCATCGGCATCCGCAAAAGCTGATACGCTCACTCCAGTTCTCTGCAACAGGTACGATTCAAAAAGGAAAAATGCAGGACTGGTTCTCCCACATTCACGGCAACCAGGGCGCGTTCCCTCTCACCGAGGTCGCGCTCAAGACCGCCGTCGCCATCGCCGTCGGCATGCTCGTCGGCATTGAGCGCGAGTGGTCGCAGAAGGACGTTGGCGTCCGCACCTTCGCTCTCGCCGCGCTGCTCGGAACGATATCCGCACTCGCTTCCTCCACGCTGGTCATCGTCTCCGCCGGGGCCGTCCTCATCGTTATCGCCTTTCTCAATCTCGGCAAAACCCATGCCTCCGGCAAGCTGGAAGCCACCACCTCGATCGCCCTCATGCTCGTCTACGTCATGGGCGTGCTGGTGGGCAACGGACACCTCTTCACCCCCGTCGCCGCCGCCATCCTCATCACTATTCTTCTTTCGCTCAAGCCGCAGCTTCGCGCCTTCGCCGGCGACCTTCAGCCGCAGGAAATTCGCAGCGCGCTCCTGCTCGCCCTCTTCGGATTCGTCATCTGGCCGCTGCTGCCGAACCGCTTCATCGATCCGTGGTCCCTCATCGACCCGCGCCAGATCTGGATCATCGTCATCGTCGTCGCCTGCCTTGGATTCGTGAACTACGTCCTGCTCCGCATCTACGGCTCCAAAGGCGTCTACACCACGGCCATTCTCGGAGGACTCGTCAACTCCACCGCCACCGTCGCCGAGCTTGCCACGCGCCTCGGCGCCGAGGACGCCTCTGCTGAGCTGCAGAGCAAGCTCGCCCCCGCCGTCCTGCTTAGTTCGGCGGCCATGTTCGTACGCAATCTTATAATTCTCGCGATCTTCGCGCAGGCCGCGGCCGCCCGCGCCTGGTTTCCCCTGCTGCTTATGGCTGCCGTCTCCTGCGTCTGGCTCGTTCGTCCCATCGCCGCTAGCCGCAAAGCGGCCACGGCTACAGAAGGCGGCTCCAAACCCGACCAGCCACTGAAAGATGCGCCGCTTCCCAACCTCGGTTCGCCTGTCTCCATCGGAACGGTCCTGAAATTCGCCGCCTTGTTCATCGCCATCCAGATCGCCGGAACTCTCGCGCAGCGCCACATCGGCGACTCCGGCCTACAAATTGTGAGCGCCATCGGAGGCCTCGTCAGCAGCGCCGGAGCGACCGCCGCCGCCGCCGATCTCGGCTTTCATGGAAAGGCTGGGCCGCTCCAGGTCGCCATCGCCGTCGTACTCGCTTCCATCACCAGCGTCCTCATCGACCTGCCCATTCTGCGCCGCCAGCCCGGAGCGCGCCGGGTGGTTCCCAGCCTCACCCTGGCCACGCTCCTCCAGATCGCCGTCGGAGCCGGGGCCCTGCTCCTCGAAGCCCATTTGGCTGGGTTGTTTTAGATCAGCGTCGCGCCGATCGCAGGCAAAAAGGTAATGAATCCTGCCCGGAACTTCTCACATAAAAGCCTTTTTCACTGAAACCCCTGCCTGCCCCCTCGCATCGTACGAACCAGAGCTCGATGGAATCAACCTCCCCTGTTCAACCGAAGTCGGTATTTGTGAAGGACGTGCCTGCCAGCCCATCCGCCAGCCACGGGACTGGGACCAAACCCGATGCCATTGACGCGCGCGCTCATCTGGCCGCTATTGTCGATTCCTCGGACGATCCCATCATCAGCAAAGACCTCAACGGCATCGTCACCAGTTGGAACCATGCCGCCGCCAGCGTCTTCGGTTACGCGCCGGAAGAGATTATTGGCCAGTCAATCCTGCGGCTCATTCCTCCCGAACTGCACTCCGAGGAAGAACGCCTCCTCAATACGATCCGGACCGGTCAGCGCATTGAGCATTTTGAAACCACGCGGCTAAGGAAAAACGGGGAGCGGTTCCCGGTCTCCGTCACTATTTCTCCGATCAAGGACGCCGAGAGCCGCATCATTGGAGCATCCAGGATCGTTCGCGAAATCTCCGATCGCCTGAAATCTGACGAGTCCCAATTCCGCCTCGCCGCCATCGTGGACTCCGCCGATGATGCCATCATCAGCAAGGACTTGAACGGCATCGTCAAAACCTGGAATTTTGCAGCCAGTCGTATCTTTGGCTATACCGCTGAGGAAATGGTAGGACAGTCAATCCTGAAGCTCATCCCTGAAAATCTCAAGTATGAGGAAGACGAGATTCTGCGCAAGCTTCGTGCCGGTGAGCGCATAGATCACTATGAAACTACGCGAAGAAGAAAGAATGGCGAGCTCCTTGATGTTTCCGTAACCATTTCTCCCATTCGCGATGAGTCGGGGCACGTGATCGGAGCCTCCAAAATTGCCCGCGACATCTCTCAGCGCAAGCAATTCGAGCTACTTCTCATTCAATCGGAAAAAATCGCCGCCACCGGACGAATGGCCGCCGCCGTTGCGCATGAAATCAACAACCCTCTCGAATCACTCATAAATCTCATCTTCCTTGCACGGCAGGACAGCCTCGAGGGAAGCGAAGCTCATAAACTGCTGCTGACCGCCGAAGAAGAACTGGAGCGCGTCTCACACATTGCCCGCCAGACACTCGGTTACTACCGTGAAACCGGCACCCCAACCGATGTCTTTCTTCACGACCTGATCGAAAATGTCCTTACTGTTTACAACTCGAAGATCATCTCCAACAGCATCTCTGTCGCAGCCAACTTCAACGACCTTCAGAAAATCAATGTTAGCAAGGGAGAATTGCTCCAGGTCTTCAGCAATGTTATTGCCAATGCAATCGACGCTATGCCCGCTGGCGGCACTCTCGATATCTCCACCCGGAATTTCGTCGGCGCCTCCGGCCACGGCATTCAGACCACCATCTCCGACACCGGCATCGGCATCCAGGCGGAGCATATGCCTCGCGTCTTCGATCCTTTCTTCACTACAAAAGGCAATATGGGAACGGGACTCGGACTATGGGTCGCGCGGCAGCTTGTCGAGTCCCGCGGCGGCCAAATTTCCATCACAAGCAATAGCAGCAAAAAAAACAGTGGCACCGCCGTCACCATTTTTGTTCCGTTCGCTCGTCCGCAGTCCAGCATCAGTGGCGAGCAGAAGAATGGCTGATACCACTCCAATCACTCAGGGGTTGCCTGATGGTCGAAACCTATACCGATGCGTTTTACTTCGCGGATGAGTCCTTATCGCGGAACCTTTTACCGCTTCGTGAAGATACTGCATCGACGGAGCGCGACCGCTCCCGCCGCAAAATTCTGGTCGTGGATGATCAAAGGCTCATTGCCGACACCATCGTCGAAATCTTTAAAGGTGCCGGCTTTGATGCTATCCCCGCCTATGATGGCTGGTCCGCGCTGGAAATTGCGAACCGCCTCCGGCCCGACCTTCTACTCTCCGACGTCCTCATGCCCCAGATGAATGGAGTTCAGCTTGCCGTTGCGATGCGACGCAGCCATCCCGAAACCAAAATCCTGCTCTTCACCGGGCAGGCGGGAATCTCCGAAATTCTGCTGGAAGGCAAGGAACAGGGCTATGAATTTGAACTGCTCCCCAAACCCATCCACCCGCTCAAACTGATAGAGCGAATCAAAGAACGGCTGTAGCCGCGGAATCCTAATCCAGCGCTTCGGGCTTGATGCCGATGTTCGTCTCGCCGGCCATCTTCTTTTCCCAGTATTTCCGCACCCACGCCTCGAACGATTTGCCCGCCGCCGTGTCGCGCCCTGAGAAGGTCAGCGCCGCAATCTCGGAATAAGGAACAGAAACCCTAGTCGGCTCGTTCGCCGGCATGATCCGCACCACCGATTCCGCGAGCGTGGAGCCCGTCCGCCGGTCAAAGACGTAACCCTCAACCACGCGCCCGTCCTTCAGCGTCAGCGTCACATCGCCGCGATAATCAAATGCTTTCTCGAACGCCTCGTTAACTTCCGCCTCCGACGCAAGCTCCGGAATCCAGCCCTCAAGCTCTTCCCGCTCGCGCCCCGCCGCCACTTCCTGCGTGTCAGGATTCATACGGTGGTCTCCTCCTTCACGTTGGTCGATGTCTCAATTTTCACCAGCGGATTGAAGCTATGCACCGGTTTCGCCGGCTCATTCAGCAAATCTAGTGCGCCCTTGTCCGGATACAGCCCGAACATCGTGGCCTTCGCCGTGTCATACAGCCCCTTCAGCGACCCGAAAGTATAGTCCACGCCGGAAGCCTCATACCCCGAATGCACCATGCAGTTCGCGCACTTGGGATTTCCGCTCTCCGTGCCGTAGTTCTCCCACTTCGTCGCTTCCATCAATTCCTTAAAGGTATCGGCGTAACCGTCCTGCAACAGATAGCACGGCTTCTGCCACCCGAAAATACTGTACGTCGGCATTCCCCACGGCGTGCAGCGAAACTCGCGCCGCCCCATCAGGAACTCCATATACATCGGCGAAGCGTTGAACTTCCAGCTCTTTTTCCGGTTCGACAGAATCGCGCGGAAGAGCCGCCTTGACCTCGCCCGCCCCAGGAAATGCTTCTGGTCCGGCGCCTTCTCATAGGTGTAGCCCGGAGCCACCATCATGCTCTCGACGCCCAACCCCATTACCTCGTCGAAAAACGCGCGGGTTGAGTTTGGATCAGCCCCGTCAAAAAGCGTTGTGTTGGTCGTCACGCGGAAGCCCGCCGCCACCGCCGCCCGAATGCCCTCGACCGCGATCTCGTAGCCGCCTTCGCGACACACGGAGAAATCGTGATGGTCGCGTTGGCCGTCCAGATGGACGGAAAAAGAAAAATACTTGCTCGGCTTGAAAAGATGAAGCTTTTCTTTCAGCAACAGCGCATTCGTACACATATAGACGTACTTCTTGCGCGCGATCAGCCCCTCGATGATCTTGTCGATCTGCGTATGCAGCAGCGGCTCGCCGCCCGGA
>JAICYR010000078.1 GCA_025934135.1 Acidobacteriaceae bacterium
AGGCGATGCCCGAGATGAGAAATCCCAGACCGAACCCGATGCGCTCGGCGATCGACAGACGCAGCAGGTAAAAGATGATCTGCGCAAACCCGACTAGTATGTACTGCGCCGGATGGACGCGCTTCCCGGTTGTCACCTCGAAGATGAAGTAGGAGAGAAACACCAATCCCAGAAAGAGAGGAACGTACTTGAGCGAGCGGTTCACAGACTGGTAAGGGCTGGCAACCTCGACGAACGAGACGCCCATGGCGGTCGCATTGAGGTTGGTCATCGAATCGGCGGGGCCTTCCGCCCGCACCCCGCGCGCGATGAACGGCACCGACCACTGCGCCGTGAAGCCACTGGGCGTGATGGTGCGGCTGACCGGAAGAAAGCCTCCATTGAAGCCGGGGCTGGGCCAGTCGCCCTGCTCCGTGACATGGGTAGTCTTTCCCCAGGCAAGCACAGAGATGCGCTGCGCACCGGAAAAATGCAGCTTCGACGATACGCTGAACTGCGCGTTGGGAGCGGCCAGGTCGGGCACATGCGCGCCAAACAGCGCGACGCTTACCTGAGATTGCCCGCCGCCGATCAGCAGGTTCGAGGCAGTGTCGGCGGGAGTAAGCGTGAAAGTTTTGCCGCCCGTGGTCAGCGTCGCGTCCGACTGCGCGCCGCGCGCGTCGCTGACGCCAACGAGAAACTCCGCCCGGCTCCAGTCGAGATTCATATTTGAAAGTGCTGCGGGCACTCCGGCCAAATCAAATGTCGAATCCAACTTCAGGTCCGCCCGGAATACCGGAACCCTGAACAGCGACCGTCGGCGCTCCTCGGTTGTGGTCTTAACCATGGCCGTGGCCTGCTTTGGAAACACGAGATACAGCCCATGTTTGGCGGGCTCCGTGGGCAGGTCCGCGGGCGTGGTGTAGGGAATGGCCAGAATGGGGCCGAGGAAGGTCTGCGCGCCACCAACATCCTGGCTGACCTGCTGCACAACGTCCGCCTCGCGGCCCTTTCTGTCCTGAATCAGCGCCTCCATCAGCAATGCTGGAATCAGCATCAGCAGGGCCAGAAAGCAAATTACGATCAGTTTCAGGCCCATCGACCGCGTCGTAAGTTTCGCAATACCAGACCACTCGTTCATCGTGTTTCCTCCTTGAACAACTTTGCAATGCAAAGTAGCAACTCAAAAAAATTTATGCCCGCGACGGCGTCAATCCACGCACCGCCGCCGAGGTGGACGCCTCTTTCGCACCCTTCGCCGCGTCCTTAACCACCTGCTCCAGCGTTTCCAGATATTCAAGATAGCGGGCGCGTCCAGCTGACGTGATTCGGCAAACCGTTTGCGGACGATTGCGGTCGTATCCTTTGTCGATCTCGACCATGCCGTCGTTTTCGAGCACGCTCAGATGGCGGCTCAGATTGCCGTCGGTCAATGCGCAAAGTCGCTTCAGTTCGTTAAAGCTGAGCCCCTTCGGATTCGTCATAAGAGACGTGAGCAAACTGAGGCGCGCCCGCTCGTGGATGACACGGTCAAGTCCCTCGTAGGCAAAGCGGCCTTCGCTGGATTTAGTTTTGGCTTTCATTGCGCCACTCCTTCGCTGAGAAGAACAGGATTCCGGCGACCATCATCTGCCCCGCGCCGAAGGGAATGGCCATGGCCCACGGTGAGAGCGCGCGGCTTCCGCCGAGGCCTATGCAGACGAGTCCGGTGAACAGATACCACACCCCGGCCGCCACGATGGGGCGCGGCAAAAAACGGCAGGACGCGAAGACGCCCAGGCTGAAGGTGACCTGCCACAATCCGGGCAGCATCCAGCCGAGCTCCGGAACCGCGCGCAGCAGCACAAGGGTGAGCAGCACGCCCGCTCCGATGGCGGGCAGAAACTGCTCGACGGCCATGTGGATCATCTCGTCCGACAGCCCGGAATGAATGCGGCGGCTGCGCGTATACATCTGGAAGCCCGCAAGCGCGACGGAGATGAAGGCGGTTGCATACCAGAGGCCCAAGTATTGGCTGACATGCGCAGCGGGTTGCGGAATCCAGAAGGTCTGCGCCACTCCGGCAAGCACTGCGAATGCGCTGGTCGCCGCCAGGGTTGCGGGGCCATAGCCACGAAACTCCGTGGTGCGCGCCACCTGCCTGCGGATGCTGCTGATGTCGCCGAGCGCCTTGTTAAGGTCATCCATGGCCGTTCACTTTGTATTGTAAAGTAAGCTCGGCGAAAAGGCTTGTCAACGGCAATTTGATGGGACAAAGGTGTGTTGCCGGTGTGCTACTGGTGCAGCGCTTCGGCAATAGCCTTATCGGCCAGAGGACCCATGATGGAGTATCCCTTGGCCGTGGGGTGGACTCCGTCAGAAGACAGACCCGGCTTCATGCCGCCCTCGGCGTCGGCCATTGAGTCGTAGTAGTCGAGATAAACGTCGCCGTCGCGTTGGCAGAAATCCTTCAGCCACTCATTCAGCGCGCGAATTTCATCCGCTGGCTTTGCGCCCGGCTTCCACGGATAGGCGAAGGCGGGAGTAATCGAGGAAATGACCACCTTGATTCCGTTCTGTTTGGCGATCGCCGTCATGGATTTGAAATTATCCTCGATCATCTCCGGAGTGGAGGGGCCGGTGTTTCCGGCAATGTCGTTGGTTCCGGCCAGAATCACCACCACCGCCGGATGCAGATGCACCACGTCCTGCTGGAAGCGCACCAGCATCTGCGGAGTGGTCTGGCCGCTGATGCCGCGGTCGATATACGGCTTGCCGGGAAAGAAATCGACACGTCTGTTCCAGAAGTCGGTAATGGAGTCTCCATAAAAAACTACGCGATTCACTCCGGGCGCGGGAGGCTGCAACTCCGCGTTCGCCGTGCGATAGCGGTCAAGCTGCGCCCAGTCCTGTAGCCTGGCTTGCATACGCTCCACCTGCTTTGGCGGCGGACAGGGCTCGGTGGCGGTCGAAGCGGGAGCGGCAGTCTGGGCAGTCTGTGCGGAGAGCGGAAGAACAGCAAAAAGCGTGATGCTCAGGACAAAAGTTGACTTCACAGGAATAGCCTCCGTGCGAACTTTGGTGATACCAAGATGAAATTGTACTTAGCCAAAGACTAGCTGTGCCGTGAAATTCGGCTCTTGCCGGATACGCGCTTGGTTGGAATTTGCTCTTCTTTCTGATGCAGCGCCTGATGAATCACCATTTTTAGATACGTCTGATACTTCAATCCTCTTTGCTCGGCTTGGCTCCGAGCAAGCTTAATATCTTCGGGGGCTAGGCGAATGGTTGTGGTTGGAGTGGCCCCTTTTCGGGCGGCTGTACCGTGGCCTAGTGTTCCCTCGGCTGCGGCCCGCTCGAATTCCCCAGCGAGCGCATCCTGGTGCTGGTCCCACCAGTTAGCTTCGTCTTCTTCACTCTTGAAGCTTTTCTTTTGAAATTCTTCTCTCATTGCTTTTTTCCTTCTGAGCGGCGTAAACAGCTCTGAGTGGCTTTTTTGCCGGGAACGCTGTTACTACGCGAGTCAGCCCGTTTCGCAATGTGGTTACGATAACGAGGACGCGGCCCTGATCTGTCTCCCCAATCTGAACAACGCGCGATTCTTCTCCCCGACGCTGGAATTCCAGGTCAATCGGGTCGTTCAGAACGGCTTGCTCGGCCTCAAATGGAGTGATGCCATGTTTGGCGATGTGATCGATGTTTGACTTGTTCCAGTCGAACAACATTGGAGGTCCTTTCTTGCTTGCAATCGATTGATCATGCCTTGCTTCCTCCATAGCGGGTTGGTAGCCCGCGTCCATTCGGGTTGGTAGCCCGTCATACTGCTTATCTTATAGCTACAGTGTAGCTACACTGTCAAGCCGATTTATCCCCCATGCCAGGAAGAGCCCTGGCATCTCTACTCTCCCGTTAATCCAATCGACTGCATCAATTGCAGAGCGTTCGTGGTCTCGGCGATGCCAGGGCTCAGGAGGTAATCGAAGGAGAGCTTGCCGTCGCGGAAGGTGTCGCCGAAGTGGTAGTTGGAGGCTGCGCCATCCAGCGTGCCGACAATTTCGGTCAGGGCAAGATCGTGCGTCGTCACGATGCCGATGGCGCGGTGCCGCAGCAGCCCGCGCACAATGGACTCGGTTCCGACGCGACGGTCGTGAGAGTTGGTTCCCGAAAGCAACTCGTCGAGCAGGAACAACACCGGAAGGTCGCGCCCCGTGAGGTCATAGATTTGCTTCAGCCGCGTGATCTCCGCATAGAACCGCGACAGCCCCCCGGCCAGCGAATCCAGCACGCAGATGGAGGCCGTCACCTGAAGCTCCGACAGCACCATGCGCCGCGCGCGCACCGGAGCGCCCGCCTGCGCCAGCACTGCATTGACGCCCACGCTGCGCGTGAAGGTACTCTTGCCCGCCATGTTTGGCCCGCTGATAATGATGAGCCGCAGGCCGGCTTCTGAACCTTCGCGGGGCGAAGCGTTGCCCAGTTTCACGTCATTCCCCACAGCCCGGCCCAGCACCAGCGGATGCGCCAGTGCCTCGGCTTCCAGGTACGGCCCCTTAGCCGCGAACTCCGGGAAAATATACTCCGGGTGTTCGCGCGCAAAGATCGCCAGCGAAAGCAGCGCTTCAATTTCCGCCGCCGCGCTTATCCACTCCCGCACCGACGCGCCATAGCGCGCGCGCCAGCCCTCGGCGGCCCACACCCATTGCCGCAACCAGAAAATCAGCGGATCACTGACCACCACCAGCACGTTGTGCGCGTCCAAGATTCTCTCGCGGTAGTCATTCAGCCTGGCAATGGCCCGTGAGGGAGTGTCGCCCGCCGCCCGCAGCCGCGCCTGCAATTCGGCCAGCCTTTCCGAGCGAAAGTCCTCGCGCTCAATCGCCGCAAACACCGCCGCCAGCAGCGGAAGCTCCTCTCCAGCGGCTTCGAGCGCCTCGGCGGCTTGTGCCGTTTTTTTGCGCCCGGTGTAACTCAGGGCCCCGTTCAGCACCGTCAGACCCGCGGCCACCCAGCCCCACTCCCACAGCGGAATCCCGCCCAACCGGCTCAACAGCCACAGCAGGACGCTCGCGGCCCACGCTACCGCCAGCAGGAGCGTTCCGGCGCGCAGCCAGACTGCGGCCTGCACCTTATGGTCCGCCTCCGCCCAATTCGCCAGCGCCTCCGGCGTGCGTGCTCCTTCCGTCTGGATATCCTCCCCGGCCAGCGCCATGCGCTCCTGAAAATCCATCTGTGGAGCCAGTTCGCGCACTGCCTCCTGCCTGCGCGTGATCTCGTCAATGGGTGCCGCCGCCAACAGCCAGTCGGCCAGCAGCCGCTCGCCCGCGCTGGTGCGCGCCGTGCAAAGCAGCTCGAAGAGTCCGGCCTTGCCAAAGAGATCCAGGTCGCGAGCGTAAGGATGCTGCTGCTCCAGAAACTGCTCGCCTGTCCGGCCCGTCCCGGCCCAGCGGCCCTCGAGCCTCGCCAGCCCGCGCTCATAGAAGCCTTTGCGCTGGCGCGCCGTGCGTATCCGGCGCAGCACGCGCTCATGCAGAACAAACGCCACAACGAGTGCCGCCACGATGACGGCCAGCCAGGGCAGCCGCCCCGGCGCGTACTTCACCAGCCACGCCGCCACAATCACCAGCGCGGCCAGCAGGACGAGCTTTACGCCCATGTAACGCCGGTCGCTCTCGTGCAGTTCCGTTTGCTCGCGCTCTAGCGCGCTCAGCCGCGCCCGATACTCGGCCTCCGGCCCGGACCCAACTTCCGCCGGTGATTTGGTTTGCGGATCGCCCTGCGGCATCGGCACCTCTTTCCCTGCTACATGATAAAGGCAGGGGCCCGGGCACAGGGATTAGGATAGAGCGGCAAGTTGAATAAAGAAGCGATAGGGAAGGGGGCAATGCCGGATCACGCTTCATCATCAGAGAAACGTGCGCGTTCCCTCGTGAGAGTTGGATTGTTGGTACTTCTGGTCCTCCTCGCCGCGCCGCTCCACGCTGCCGCGAGCGAGTCCCCGGTCGTCATCGCCTACGTTTTCCCGCGCAACCGCGTCCTGCAGCCTGGGGAAATCGCCGCGCGGAAGGTCACCCGCATCAACTACGCCTTCGCCCTCATCAAAGACGGCCGCATCGTCGAAGGATCCTCCGCGGACGCCGCCAATTTCGCTGTGCTCAACACACTCAAGCGCCAGAACCCAAACCTCACCGTGCTGGTCTCCGTGGGCGGATGGCTCGGCTCTGGTGGTTTTTCCGACGCGGCCCTCACAGCGCAGAGTCGCAGCACTTTCATCGACTCGGTCATCGCGTTCCTCGAACGCTACAACCTCGACGGGCTCGACATCGACTGGGAGTATCCCGGGATGCAGGGCGCGGGCAATCGCTTCCGTCCCGAGGACAAGCAGAATTACACCGCGCTGCTACGCGACCTCCGAACCAGGTTCAATCAAGAGGAAAAGAAGCTGCACCGGAAGCTCTATCTCTCCGTGGCCGCCGGTTCGCAGACCAGCTTTCTGGACCATACGGACATGCGCAGTGTGTCGAAGTACGTGGATACCGTGAACCTGATGTGCTACGACTACTACGAGCCGGACGCGAGCGCCATCACTGGGATGAATGCTCCGCTCTTTACCGACCCCGCCGATCCCAAGCAGGTCTCCGCAGACCGCTCCGTGCGCGAATTTGAACAGGCCGGGGTCCCGGCGAGCAAGCTCGTGCTCGGGGTTCCATTCTATGGACACGAGTGGGGCCAAGTCCCCGCGAAAAACAATGGCCTTTATCAGCCCGGCAAGCAGGTGCCTGGGGCCTTCGCCAACTATGCCAACATCACGGCGACCATGCTCAACGCGACGGGGCGGCAGGCAGGATTCGTCCGCTACTGGAACACCGCCGCAAAAGTGCCCTATCTGTACAACGCCGGCAGTCAGATTTTTGTTTCCTATGACGATCCTGAGTCGATGCGGCTCAAGGCCGAATATGTTCGCCAGCGCGATCTGGCTGGGGTCATGTTCTGGGAATATTTCGCCGACCCTTCCGGCGCGCTTCTCGACGCCATCGACGCGACCCTGCTCCGCCAGAATTCCGTTTCTGTTTCCACCAAACCAGATGGTGCGCGATGATTCGCAAAGATTATCGCGACATGATAACGATCTGTGCTGTATTGTGATTAAGTTCGCGATACGGAGTATATCGGGTGAGCAACCGGATTTTTGATTTGTCGGGAAAGTGCGCCCTTGTGCTCGGGGGCACGTCCGGCCTGGGGAAGGACCTCGCTTTGGGGCTGGCTGAGGCGGGCGCCGATACGATTGCCGCGGCCCGACGGATGGAAGAAGTTGCGGCAACGGCCGACGCCATCGATGCGCTTGGTCGCCGAACCATGCGGGCAACGGCTGACGTCCGCGATCGCTCGTCGCTGGAAAACCTGCACAAGAAAGTGACTGCGGAATTCGGACAGGTCGACATTCTGGTGAATGCCGCCGGGACCACGCGGAAGGTCCCGACGCTCGACTGCACCGAAGAGGACTGGCAGGCCATTTTTGACACGAATCTCACCGGAACCCTTCGCGCCTGCCAGATTTTTGCTCCCTGCATGGTGCGCCGCGGCTGGGGACGCATCATCAATGTGGCGTCCTTGGCGACCTTTGTCGCCTTCAGCGAAGTGGCGGCCTATTGCGCGAGCAAGGCCGGAGTGGGATCGCTGACCCGCTCGCTTGCAATCGAGCTGGCCACGCATGGCGTTACGGTGAACGCCATCGCACCCGGCGTCTTCCCCACCGCGCTGAATGGCGAGCTCGTAAATAACACCGCGCGCGGCCATGAGCAGCTTATGCGGACCCCAATGCACCGCTTTGGCCGGCCCGAGGAAATTGCGGCCGCAGCCGTTTATCTGGCCTCCGACGCCGCCTCCTTCGTCACCGGAGAAATTCTGGTTGTGGATGGGGGCTATCTTGCGAGCGGCGTGAACCAGTAAGATGTTCGGGTAAATCGATTCAGCCACCAGGAAAGGCGGAAATGATGAACGCGAAGCGGGAGATCAGAATCATGAGCATGGCATTGGCGGCGCTGCTGGCCTTTTCAATTGCCGGCCCTTTGGCACAGGCGCAGAGCAAACAGCTTCCCTACCAGAACCCCGCGCTCTCGCCTGAGAAGCGCGCCGCCGACCTGGTCTCGCGCATGACGCTCGAAGAGAAAGTCTCGCAGACCATGAACAGCTCGGCGGCCATTCCACGCCTCGGAGTGCCCGCCTACAACTGGTGGAGCGAGGGGCTGCACGGCATCGCGCGGTCCGGCTATGCGACGGTCTTTCCGCAGGCCATCGGCAACGCGGCGACTTTCGACGCGCCCCTCATCCATCAGATGGCCACCGTAATTTCCACTGAGGCACGGGCGAAGTATGAGCAGGCCATCCGCGACAACATCCACAGTATTTACTTCGGGCTGACGATCTGGTCGCCTAACATCAACATCTTTCGCGACCCGCGCTGGGGACGTGGCCAGGAGACTTATGGCGAAGACCCCTTCCTGACCAGCCAGATAGGCGTGGCCTTTGTGAAGGGACTGCAAGGAGACAATCCGCACTACCTCAAGACAGTCGCCACCCCCAAGCACTACGACGTCCACAGCGGGCCGGAGCCGCTGCGGCACGAGTTCAACGTGAACGTTGCGCCCTACGATCTTGAGGCCACGTACCTGCCCGCATTCCGCGCCACCGTCGTGAAGGGCCAGGCTGACTCGATCATGTGCGCCTACAACGCCATTGACGGCGTGCCCGCCTGCGCCAACAAGATGCTGATGCAGCAGACGCTGCGCGACACCTGGAAGTTCAACGGCTTTATTACCTCCGACTGCGGCGCCATTGACGACTTCTACTCGCCGCATGGGCACCACTATTCGCCCGACGCTGAGCACGCTTCCGCTACCGCCATGCTGGCCGGAACCGACACCAACTGCGGCGACACCTACAAGGCGCTGACCAAGGCCGTGAAGCAGGGTCTGATCTCAGAGAGCGCGCTCAACACCGCCGTCGAGCGGCTATTCACCGCGCGCTTCCGGCTGGGCATGTTTGACCCTGCGAGCATGAATCCCTACGCGCGCATCCCCATGAGCCAGGACGACTCGCCCGCGCACCGCGCTCTCGCGCTCAAGATGGCCCGCGAGTCCATGGTGCTGCTGAAAAACGAAAATAATTTCCTGCCGCTCCATGGAGTTCATACCATCGCCGTAGTTGGCCCCAACGCCCAATCGCTGGCCGCGATTGAAGGCAATTACAACGCGATTCCGTCCCACCCGGTGCTGCCCATCGACGGCATGCGCGCCGAATTTCCTAACGCGAAAATTCTCTACGCGCAGGGCTCGCCCTACGTCTCCGAATTGCCAGTTCCTGTCCCGGAGACCGCGTTTCATCCCTCCGCCAATTCATCCGCCGCTGGGCTGAACGGCGAGTACTTCGCCTCGTCCGCCATGACCGGCAAGCCGGTGCTCACCCGCACTGACCACCTCATCAACTTCGACTGGAATGCGGCCAGCCCCGCGCCCGGCGTGCCCATGAAAAACTTCGGCGTGCGCTGGACCGGGACCATCACCGCTCCCGCGCCGGGAGACTATTCCTTCACCGTCCGGCTTGCCGGCTGCTATCACTGCGGCGATGTTGAGGGCTACACGGTCTACCTGGATGGCAAAGAGGTGCACCAGCACAAAACCGGCCAGGAGGCGAACCGCTCCCTCACAACACCGGCTTTTACGCTCCACTTCACGGACACCAAGCCGCATTCTTTCCGCCTCGATTACACGCATAATGCGAAGCTCTTCGGAGCCGGCATCACGCTGGGCTGGATGCCTCCGGCCGACGCCGAGCGCGAGCAGGCTGTGGCCATCGCGAAGCAGGCGGACGTCGTAGTAGCTTTCGTCGGCCTCTCCCCGAATCTCGAAGGTGAGGAGATGCCCATTCACGTGGAAGGCTTCAACGGCGGCGACCGCACCAGCATTGATCTTCCCGATGTGCAGAAGCAAATGCTCGAAGCCGTTGCCTCAACCGGAAAGCCGCTCGTGGTGGTGCTGCTGAACGGCAGCGCGCTGGCCATCAATTGGGCCGAGCAGCACGCCAACGCGATTCTGGAAGCATGGTATCCGGGCGAGGCTGGAGGCACGGCCATTGCCGAAACCCTCGACGGCAAAAACAATCCCTCCGGACGCCTGCCCGTCACCTTCTACAAATCTCTCAAGCAGGTCCCGCCCTTTGAGGACTACTCCATGAAGGGCCGTACCTACCGCTACTTCCACGGCGACCCGCTCTACCCCTTCGGATACGGTCTTAGCTACACGAAATTCGCATACAGCAACCTGAAGCTTTCGACGGATTCTGTGAAGGCCGGAGGCGACCTCACCGTCGAGGCCGACGTTCGCAACACCGGACAGCGCGCGGGAGACGAGGTGGTCGAGCTTTACCTCACGCCGCCCCAAAACGGCCTCGTGCCACTTCACTCGCTCGAAGGCTTCACGCGCGTGCATCTTGAGCCGGGAGCCACGAAGCACGTGAGCTTCACGCTCAATCCACGCGAGATGAGCCTGGTGGACGCGCAGGGTATTCGCTCCGTGCAGGCCGGGCACTACATGGTCTTCGTTGGCGGCGGCCAGCCCGCGCCCAATGCCGGACTCTCGCAGGCTTTCTCGATTGAAGGCAGCAAGGCCCTGCCGCGCTAGATGAAGCGGATGCGATTCATCGTGTTGCTGCTGACGGCTGCGCTCGTGATTCCGGGCGCAGCCTTCGCGGAAAAGGGCGCGGCGGCATGGCTGCGCTACGCGCCTGTGTCGAATCCGGCGCAGTACCGCGCTCTGCCGAGCCAAGTTGTCGCGCTCGACCGCTCGCCCGTCGTCCAGAGCGCGGCCAGCGAGGCCGTGCGCGGATTGGGCCAGATGCTGGGACGCCCCATTCATCAGGCCGAACCCGGTGACGGCGGCCCCGCCATCTTCATCGGAACAGTGGCGGAAATCGAATCCCATTTTCCCCACTGGAAACCAGCCGCCCAGCTCAAGCCCGAAGGCTACGCCATCGCTTCCATCCGCGACCATGGTCATACCGACTGGCTGATCGCCGGAGCCGATGCACGCAGCGCGCTCTATGGAACATTTCACTTTCTTGAAAACGTCGGCGAGCAGAAGTCGCTCTCCGCTCTCGCCGCCGCCAGTTCCCCCGCCGAACAGGTGCGCTGGGTCAACCAATGGGACAACCTCGACGGCACCATTGAGCGCGGCTACGCGGGCCGCTCCATCTTCTTCGACAACGGAACCGTGCGGCCCGACCTCACCCGCGCCGGAGAGTACGCGCGGCTCCTCGCCTCAGTCGGCATCAACGGATGCGTCGTCAACAACGTCAACGCCGATCCCCGCATGTTGACGCCGGAGATGATCGCGCAGCTCGCGCGCATTGCCGACGCCTTTCGTCCATGGGGAGTGCGGCTGGCCATCTCCGTCGACCTCGCCAGCCCTCAAAAAATCGGTGGACTCAATACTTTTGACCCGCTGAATCCGCAGGTGATCGCGTGGTGGCAAAAAAAGGCCGACGACATTTACGCGCAGATTCCCGACTTCGGCGGCTTCCTCGTCAAAGCCGACTCCGAAGGCCAGCCCGGCCCTTCGCAGTATGGACGCTCGCCCGTCGATGCGGCCAACACGCTGGCCCGCGCGCTCAAGCCGCATGGCGGCGTGCTGCTCTATCGCGCCTTCGTTTACAACCATCATCTTGACTGGCGCGACCCCAAGGCCGACCGCGCCCGCGCCGCGTACGACATTTTCCATCCGCTCGACGGCAAGTTTGACGACAACGTAATTGTGCAGATCAAGTACGGCCCCATTGATTTCCAGGTGCGCGAGCCGGCCTCGCCGCTTTTCGCCGGACTGCGCCACACCAACGAGGCCATCGAGCTTCAGGTCACGCAGGAGTACACGGGCCAGCAGCGGCATCTGGTCTTTCTGGTTCCGCTCTGGAAGACCATCCTCGACTTCGACATGCGCGCCGACAACCGCCACACCCCGGTGAAGGAAATTGTCGAGGGCCGCTCCTTTCACCGCCCGCTGGGCGGATTCGCCGGAGTTGCCAACGTCGGTCTCGACAGTAACTGGCTTGCCCATCCGCTTGCCATGGCCAACCTCTACGGTTTCGGACGCCTCGCCTGGGACCCCGACCTTGCCTCCGCAACCATCACCGATGAATGGACTCGGCTGACCTTCAACAGTGACCCTCTGGTCGTCCGCACCATTGACGCGATGCTGCTCTCCTCGTGGCACATTTACGAGCAGCACACCGGCCCGCTCGGTCTCGGCACGCTGACGGATATTCTCGGCTCGCACTACGGCCCGGCTCCGCAGTCCGCCGAACGCAACGGCTGGGGGCAGTGGTTTCGCGCCACCCACACCGGAGTCGGCATGGACCGCACCGTCGCCACCGGAACGGGATTCATCGGACAATATCCGCCGCAGGTCGCCGCCATGTATGAGTCGCTCGCAACCTGCCCGGATGACCTGCTGCTCTTCATGCATCACGTCCCGTACATGCATCGGCTGCACTCCGGCCCGACCGTGATTCAGTACATTTACAACGCGCATTACGCGGGGGCGCGCGGCGCGGCACATCTGGTCACCCAGTGGAAGTCCCTCCGCGGCCACATCGATAACGAGCGCTTCACGAAGGTGCTCGCGCTCCAGCAATATCAGGCGGGACACGCCATCGTTTGGCGCGACGCTGTGAATGATTACTTCCGCGCCATCTCCGGAATTCCCGACGACCAGCATCGCGTGGGTCACGACCCAAATCGCATCGAAGCCGAATCCATGCAGCTATCGGGCTATGTTCTGGTCAGCGTTACGCCTTTTGAAACAGCCTCCAAAGGAAAAGCCGTTGCATGCGAGCAAGCTACTTGCTCGGCGCAGGTTATGCCGCATCGCCCCGCCGGGACCTACAGCATCGCCGTCCAGTACTACGATTATCTGCACGGAGCTTCGACTTACACCGCTTACCTCAACAACAGACCCATCGCAAGCTGGAAGGCCGACAACACGCTGCCCGCCGACAAGATGAACGGCGACACCTCCACGCGATATACCATTCCCGCCGTCACTCTGCACCCCGGCGATGCCCTGAAGATCGAGGGTACGCCAAACGGCGGCGAGCCTGCTCCGCTGGATTATGTTGAAGTCACTCCGGAGTCAGAGGTCATGAAGTAGAGCCATGAAGATCACCAAAGCCTCCGTCAGCATCACTTCGCCCGGTCGCAACTTCGTCACGCTGAAGATCGAGACCGATGAAGGCATTTACGGCCTCGGCGACGGAACCCTCAACGGACGCGAGCTGGCTGTCGCCGCCTATCTCACCGAGCACGTTGCCCCATGCCTCATTGGCCGCGATCCCTTCCAGACCGAAGACATCTGGCAGTATCTCTACCGCGGGGCCTACTGGCGGCGCGGCCCCGTCAGCATGTCCGCCATCGCCGCCGTCGATGTGGCCCTCTGGGACATCAAAGGCAAGGCCCTCAACACGCCCGTTTACAACCTGCTGGGAGGCCGCAGCCGCGACGGCGTTCTCGTCTACGCGCACGCCAATGGCGCGGACATTGACAAAGCCCTTGACGACGTAGCCCGCCACATCGACCTCGGCTATCTCGCCGTGCGCGCGCAGAGCGGCATTCCCGGCCTTGCCTCAACCTACGGAGTTCCCAAAGGCGGCCAGCCCTACGAGCCCGCCGAAAAGGGCCTTCCCAAAGAAAGCCTGTGGTCCACGGAAAAATATCTTCGCCACGTCCCGAAGCTCTTCGCGAAACTGCGCGACCAATGCGGTGAAGAAGTGCATCTGCTCCACGACTGCCACCATCGTCTTACGCCCATCGAGGCTGCGCGCCTCGGCAAAGACCTTGAGCCTTACCGCCTCTTCTGGCTGGAAGATCCCACGCCCGCCGAATTGCAGGAGAATTTTCGGCTCATCCGCCAGCACACCACCACGCCGCTCGCCGTGGGCGAGGTCTTCAACTCGATCTGGGACGCGCAGGACCTCATCCGCAGCCAGTGGATCGACTACATCCGCATGTCCATCGTCCACGCGGGCGGCCTCACGCACATGAAGAAGGTGGCGGATTTCGCCGCGCTGTACAACGTTCGCACCGGCTGCCACGGGGCGACTGACCTCTCGCCCGTTACGATGGCCGCCGCGCTGCACTTCGGCCTCGCCGTCCACAACTTCGGCATTCAGGAACACATGCCGCACACCACCGAGACCGACGCCGTTTTCCCGCACCACTATTCCTTCAAGGGCGGCTATATGCATCCCGGCGATGCGCCCGGCCTCGGCGTGGATCTCGACGAGGCCCTCGCCGCGAAGTATCCCTACCAGCGGGCCTATCTGCCCATTAACCGCAAGCTCGACGGCACTCTTTTCGACTGGTAGCAAAGCGCGGCATACCATCCCTGAGGTACGATAGAAAGTTCGTCCGAGGGCAAGCGCCATGATTTTAGGGGTTCCAAAGGAAGTAAAAGACCACGAGAGCCGCGTTGGCATTACGCCCGCTGGCGTCCGAGCACTCACCGAAGCCGGCCACAAGGTGCTGGTGGAAACCCATGCCGGAGAGCTTTCCGCCCTCCCAGACGACGAGTATCAATCCGCCGGCGCAGAGATTGTCGGCTCAGCCCACAACCTCTGGGCCAGCGCCGACATGATCGTTAAGGTCAAGGAGCCGGTTGAAAAGGAATACGGATTCTTCCGCGAGGGGCTGGTGCTCTTCACTTATCTCCACCTCGCCCCTGTGCCTGCCCTCACCCAGAAGCTGCTCGACCGCGCCGTCACCGGAATCGCTTATGAGACCATCCGCGACCGCGCCGGAACGCTGCCGCTGCTCACGCCCATGTCCGAGGTCGCGGGGCGCATGTCGGTGCAGGTCGGTGCCGCTTATCTTGAAAAAGAACGCGGAGGCCGTGGCGTGCTTCTCGGCGGAGTCCCCGGCGTGCCGCCCGCCAACGTCTGCATTATTGGCGGAGGCATCGTCGGCACCAACGCCGCCAAAATCGCTGTCGGCATGGGCGCGAACGTCACGCTGGTTGACCTCAACCTGAACCGCCTGCGCGAGCTTGACGACATCTTCCACGGTCGGCTCTCCACGCTCGCGTCCAATTCCTACAACGTGAGCCATGCCGTGTGCGCGGCTGATCTGGTCATCGGAGGCGTGCTGATCCCCGGCGCCGCCGCCCCAAAAATTGTGACCCGCGAAATGGTTTCGCGCATGAAGAAGGGCGCTGTCATCGTCGATGTCGCCATCGACCAGGGAGGCTGTGTGGAAACGGCGCGCCCCACCACACACAGTGACCCGTCGTTTGAGGTCAACGGCGTCGTCCACTACTGCGTGACGAACATGCCGGCCGCCGTGCCAAATACCTCCACGCTGGCGCTCACCAACGCGACTTTCCCCTATGTCATGAAGCTGGCGCAACACGGAGCCAGAGAGGCGATTCTGCGCGACGACGGAATCCGCGACGGCGTGAACACCTACGAGGGAACGCTCACCTGCGAGGCCGTCGCCGCCTCGCAAAACAGGCCGTGGAAGCCGGTGCGCGACCTGCTAGCGCACGAGTTGATTGCGTAAAGAGAAGTTGGGAACCCACCCCCGCCCGGACGCGATTTATGTTCCCCACTCAAGCCAACAGCAGGCTTGAGTGGGCCACCCGGATGTGGAGTTCTACTGCGAGATGTGCGCCGCGCGCGTCAGCCTGAAGGTCAGGGTGGTTTCGGCAGGAATAACAATGTCCTTCTTGCCCGTCAACCCCGCGCCCGCCGTGCCCGCGCCTGCACCCGCAAGCCCGCCAATCAGCGCGCCCTTGCCGCCTCCGGCGAGCCCGCCAATCAGCGCGCCAAGTCCCGCGCCGCCGCC
>JAICYR010000189.1 GCA_025934135.1 Acidobacteriaceae bacterium
GGACAAGCACCTGCCCATTTCGTCCGACCTGGCCAAGAGCATCCAGTACGACTGGTACCAGTCCGGACACATGGTCTACGTGCAGGAATCGGCGCTGAAAAAGCTGCACGACAACGCCGCCGCCTTTATCCGCAGCACTGAAGCCGGAAATAAATAGCTGAACCGGGTGTTCCAGGTCTCGCTTCTGAGACCTGGAACCCTACCCCTTTGGGGCCTCTTGCTGCTGCGGACTCGACCACCCTCCCGGCGGAGGCGGAAAATTCCCGATTTCCGTCGGTCCCCACGTTCCCGGCTCGTAAATCAGCGGCTTCGGAGGGTCCTTCAAAATGGGATCCAAAATGCGCCACGACTCCTCCACGTAGTCCTCGCGCGCAAACCAGGTTTCATTGCCCTTCATCGCGTCCTGAAGCAGTTCCTCATAGGGAAGCAGGTTTTCTGTTCCGCAGTCCTCGTCCACTGTAAGCTCCGTCATGCAGCCCAGCAGCCGCTCGCCCGGCTGCTTGACCGAGCCGCCAATCGCCGTCTCCGGATTTGGACTCAGCCGGAAGCGCACATAATTCTGCGGAGGCAGCTCTTCTGAAAACACCGGAGGCGTCTGCCGGAACTTTGCAATCACTTCGGTCCCCGTCACCGGCAGTGACTTCCCGGTACGGATGTAAAATGGCACATCCCGCCAACGCCATGAATTGATGTGCATCCGGATCATGGCGAAGGTCTCCACCTGCGATCCGGCCTTCACCCCCGGCTCATCGTGATAACCGGCGAACTGGCCCAGGACTACGTCTCCGCGCTCAATTGCCTGCGTGCTGCGCAGCACCTTGGCCCGCTCGTCGCGGATCGACTCCACATCGGGGCACGGCGGCGGCTCCATTGCGATGTTGCTCACAAGCTGCATCAGGTGGTTCTGCACCACGTCGCGCAGCGCGCCCACCGTGTCATAGAACGCGCCCCGCCCCTGAATGCCGAATTTCTCCGCCATCGTAATCTGCACGCTTTCAATGTACTGGCGGTTCCACAGCGGCTCCAGAAACGAGTTCGCGAACCGGAAGAAGATCAGGTTCTGCACCGCGTTCTTTCCCAAATAGTGGTCAATCCGAAAAATTCTTTGCTCCGGAAAGACCCGGTGAATGATCCGGTTCAACTCGCGCGCGGAAGCCAGGTCGCGCCCAAAGGGCTTCTCCACCACCACCCGCGCGCCCTCCGCATTGCCCGACTCCTTCAGCTTTTCAATCACCATGCCAAACAAGCTCGGCGGAATCGCCAGGTAATGCAGCGGATGTTTCGCACCGCCCAGGGCCTTCCGCACTTTCTCGAAAGTCGCGGGATCGGCATAATCGCCATCCACGTAGCAGAGCCGCTCCAGCAGCTTCGGAAATCCCACCGGGCCCACTCCGCCGTGCTTCTCCACGCTGTCTCGCGCGCGCTCCCGGAACTGGTCCAGCGTCCAGTTGGACTTGGCCACTCCGATTACCGGTCCGTTCAGCAGACCTCGCTTGGCAAGCCGCTGAAGAGACGGAAAAATCTGTTTGTAGGCAAGATCGCCGGTTGCGCCAAAGAATACGAGAGCATCCGATTGAGGCTGGTCCACAGGCATAGGCATGATTGTAAGGGATGCACGTGGCCTGCCTCGCGCTTCTAGTAGACTCGTTTCAGCATGATGCGGCGTTTCTTCTTCTTTCTTGCCCTCTCTTTCGTAGTCATTTCCGGCGCTCTCGCCTTTGGTCAGGGCACCCGGCTCTGGACCCAATCCAGCTTCGACGAACTGGAACAAGGCAAGCCCGACGGCGTGTCCATCACCAGCGACGGACGCCTCGTCTCCGGCCCATCCAGCACGCTGGTCACTACCACCCCTTCAACCTATGTGTGGTCGGTCGCCGCCGACAAGGCCGGAAACGCCTACCTCGGCACCGGCAGTCCCGCCACCGTGCTCAAGGTCGCGCCCGACGGCAAGACCAGCAAGCTCTTCTCCACCGGCGACCTCACCGTTCAGGTTGTCCGCGTCGGCCCGGACGGCTCCATCTACGCCGCCACGCTGCCCTCCGGCAAGGTCTACAAGCTCGACCCCACCGCCGCAAACCTCACCGACCAAACCGCCAAGGTCATCTTCGACCCGGCCAAGACCACTGAAAAGCCAAAGTACGTTTGGGACATGACCTTCGACTCCCAGGGCCGCCTCTACATCGCCACCGGAGGCCCCGCCGGAATCTACCGCATCGACCCGCGCACGCCCGCCGCTAAGCCCGACCTCTTCTTCAAAAGCGATGAGCAGCACATCCGCGCACTTGCCTTCGATGCTGCCGGAAACCTCATCGCCGGTTCAGATGGAACCGGCCTCGTTTACCGCATCGATAAATCCGGCAAGGGATACGTCATCTACGACTCGGCCCGCCGCGAAATCACTGCCGTGGCCGTCGGCGCAAACGGCAATATCTACGCCGCCGCCGTTGGCCAAAAGGGCCGCGCCACGCTTCCGCCGCTCCCCGTCACCGGCAATACCGGAGTCACCATCAGGATCGTCCAGCCCGGCTCCGTGGGCGGGATCAGCGGCAACACCCTCATCCCCAACGGTTCGGAGATTGACGAGATCACTCCCTCCGGCGCGCCCCGCAAGCTATGGGACGATCGCCAGGACATCGTCTACGCCCTGCGCTGGACCTCCAATGGACTGCTCGCCGCCACCGGCAATCGCGGACGCATTTATCGCATTCATGAAAACGGCTCCTACGCCGACATTGCCCACCTGGAAGCCTCGCAGATCACAGCCTTCGCCGATTCCACACGCGGGACCTACCTCAGCGCCGCCAACACCGGCAAGCTGTTTCTTCTGAGCCACGACGACGCGACGCAGGGCGCCTACCTCAGCGATGTTTTCGATGCCGGGGTCTTCTCCCAATGGGGACGCGCCGAAGTCGATACCTCCTCGGGCCCGGCAACCGCTTCTTCAAAATTCGACTTCTACACCCGCGCCGGCAACATCGAAAATCCCGAGCGCGCCTGGACCGAATGGAAAAAAATCACTCCTAACGTAGGCCGTCTCGGCATCGGCTCCGCGCGCTTCGTTCAGTGGAAGGCCGTTCTTCGCCCCGGCGCGGACATCACTTCTGTCGGCGTGAACTATCTGCCCATCAACATTGCTCCCGCCGTCACTGAAATCGTGGTTGAGCCGGGCGCGCGCGTCAACACCGCCCCCACACAGCTCAGCCAGACGCATCCGGTGGCCATCAATTTCACAACGCCGCAGAAGACACCCGGCATTACCATCGCCAGCCAGCCCGGCCACACTCCACTCATCGGCATTCGCGACAAGTCCGACGTAACCCTGCGCTGGCTCGCGAACGACGAAAATGGCGACACGCTGACCTACTCCGTCTACTATCGCGGCGAGGGCGAGCATAACTGGCAGCTTCTCAAAAAGAACATCAGCCAGACCTTCCTCACCTTCGACGCCGAGCAGCTTCCCGACGGCCCTTACCGCCTCAAAGTCGTCGCCAGCGATGCGCCCTCGCACAACCCCGGCGAGGCCCTCACCGGAGAGAACATAAGCGACCGCTTCGTCATCGACACAACGCCGCCCATCATCAGCGGCATGACTGCCCGGCTCGTCAACGGCAAAATCCACACGGAATTCACCGCCACCGACGCCATCTCGCCCATTTCCCACGCTGAATTTTCCGTGGATGCCGGCCCCTGGCAATACATCGAGCCGGTTGGGAAACTCGCCGACTCGCTGACGGAAAAGTTCTCCTTCGATGCGCCACTGCCAACCCGCGCATCCAACGCTCCGGCCCCCGCGGATGCTCCGGCCCCTGCGGACTCCTCCGAGCACGTCATCACCGTCCGTGCCTTTGATCGCGGCGAAAACTCCGTCGCGGCGAAATCGGTGGTGCGGTAAATGCATTTCTGCTCGATTTTTCTATATGCGCTTTGAATTCTTTGTAGCCGCGCGGTATCTCAGGGCCAAGCGCCGCCAGGCCGTAGTGGGCGCTATCACCACCATCTCCATCATCGGAGTCGCCGTCGGGGTCGCCTCGCTCATCATCGCGCTGGCCATCACCAGCGGAATGCGCCGCGACCTCCAAAGCCGCTTGCTCTCCTCCACCGCGCATGTCGAGCTGATGCGCACCATGAACGACGGCATCAAGGACTGGCAGCCACTGCTCGCGCGCCTCCGCAAGCTGCCCCATGTCACCGCCGCCGCGCCTGGACTCTATGAGCCGGTGCTGGTCGCCCGCGGAACCCTCTCCGGCGGGGCCATGCTCAAGGGCATCGTCCCCAGCGAAGAAAGAACCGTCAGCACCCTCTTCTCCACCCTCACCTCTGGCTCCGCCGCGCCGCTCTCGCAGCCGGTTGAGGAAGGCACCGCCAACACCGCTTCGCCGCCCATCGTCGTCGGATACGAACTCGCCAATACCCTCGACGCCAAAGTTGGCTCTACGGTCATGGTCGTCAGCCCGCAGGGCGAGCTTACGCCCTATGGACTCGTCCCCAAGTACCAGCCCTTCCGCATCGTCGGCATCTTTCACTCCGGCTTCTACGAATACGACTCCAGCTTTGGCTTCATCCGCCTTAAAGACGCCCAGCGCCTCTTCAGCGAGCCCGACGTGATCTCCGTCATCTCCTTCAAGGTCGATGACCTCTATCACGCCGACCGCATCGCAAGAGAAATCGAATCCGCCGCCGGCCCCGGCTTTCAGGCCCGCAGTTGGATGGAGCAAAACCGCGAGCTTTTCCACGCCCTGCGTCTGGAGCAGATCGTCACCTTCATCGTCATCGGACTCATCGTCTGCGTAGCCGCCCTCAACATCCTCATCGCCCTCACCATGATGGTCATGGAGAAAACCAAGGACATCGCCGTCCTCATGTCACTCGGCGTCGAGCCCGGCCAGATTCGCCGCATCTTCCTCATGCAGGGCTTCCTCATCAGCGTCGTCGGAACCGCGCTCGGTCTCATCCTTGGCTACGCGCTCTCATGGGCCGGCGGACACTACCAGTTCATCCATCTCTCCGCGGAAATCTACTCCATCGATTACCTGCCCTTCGCGCCCCGCATCATAGATGGGGTGATCGTCGCAGCCGTCTCGCTGGGAGTTTCCCTCCTCGCCACGCTCTATCCCTCCCGCTCCGCCGCGCGCGTACTCCCCGCCGAGGCCCTGAGGTATGAATAAAGTCCGCGCTGCGCTGGTTCTCATTCTGGCCATCGCGCTCGGAGTGCGACCCGCCGGGGCCTATTCCCTCCTTACTCACGAGCAGATCATCGACCTCGCCTGGGACACCTCCATCCGCCCCGTGCTTCTCAGCCGTTACCCAAACGCCACCCGCGCCCAGTTGGAAATGGCCCACTCCTACGCCTATGGCGGCTGCGTCATTCAGGACGAAGGCTACTACCCCTTCGGCAAGCAGTTCTTCAGCGACCTCACCCATTACGTCCGCACCGGAGATTTTGTCTCCAATCTCATCCGCGACTCGCGCAACATCAACGAGCTTGCCTTCGCTCTCGGCGCGCTCTCGCATTATGTCGCCGACAGCATCGGCCATCACGACGCCATCAATCCTTCCACCGCCGTCGAGTTTCCCAATCTCGCGAAAAAGTACGGCCCCGTCGTCACCTATGGCGAAAGCCCCCATAGCCACGTGCGCACCGAGTTCGCCTTTGACATCGATCAACTCAGCAAAAAACGCATTGCTCCGTCGGCTTACCTGAGGCACGTCGGACTCAGGGTATCGAACCGCCTCCTGGAGCAGGCCTTTTACGAAACCTATGGGCTCCACCTGCGCTCCAATCTCGTGCAGATTGCCTCCATCCGCACCTACCGCTGGTCGGTCCGCACCTTTTTGCCGGACATCGCCTTCGCCGAAGTCGTCCTCCATCGGAACGATTTCCCCACCGACACGCCCGGCCCCCAACTCGGCCTTTACAAGCAGCATCTCGCCCAGGCCGACTTCAACAACCGATGGCAGCATTACCGCAAAAGGGCCGGATTCAGGACCCACCTCATCGCCGCCATCA
>JAICYR010000018.1 GCA_025934135.1 Acidobacteriaceae bacterium
CCCAGCTTCAGGCCAAGTGCGCCTCCAAGTATGCTCCGGCCAAAGGACAGCAGCCCGGGGCGGCCACTCAGGTCTCGATGAAGCAGGTCCCCAGCAAGACAGCGACGAACTGATCGACGGGTACTCATAACTGACTCATGGGTGCCCCATCCTGGGCGCGTTCTTTGCGATCAGGGTGGGACGACGCCGTATCGTTATACTTCCCTCGCATCGTTATACTTCTCCTTAGAGTGCCTGCCATCGTTCAGCTTGAATCCCTGTCGAAGCTCTACGGAAGCTTCGTCGCGCTGCGCAAGATCACGGCCAGCTTCGAGGCAGGCCGCTGCTATCTGCTGCTGGGCGAGAACGGGGCGGGCAAATCTACCCTGCTGCGCGTCATCGCGGGACTGCTCAGGCCCACCCACGGCGTCGTTCGGGTTTTTGGCGAGGCGAAGCCCGCCCACGTCCGCGACCGCATTGGATACATGAGCCACGCGCCCATGCTCTACGACGAATTTTCTGCAGCGGAAAATCTCCGCTACTTTGCCGGACTCTACCGCGAGCGGGCCTGCCTTTCTCCTGAAGCTGCGCTGCGGGCCGTTGGGCTTGATCCCGCACTCGCCCGGCCCGTTGGGCAATACTCGCAGGGCATGCGTCAGCGTGCTTCCCTCGCCCGCGTGCTGCTACCCCAGCCCGACCTGCTGCTGCTCGACGAGCCGTTCTCCAACATGGACGCGGGGAGCGCGCGCCAGATGCTCGATCTGCTGGAGCGGCAACGCGCCCAGGGCCAGACCATCCTGCTGACCACCCACCAGCGCGAGCTTGCCGAGCCACTCGCCGATTTCATCCTCACCTTGCAGGCCGGAGCGGTCGAGTCTCTCCTCCCGGCCAGAACGGCGGCCCCGGCATGAAGGGAAAGACCAACGCCGCGCGCCACCTCGACTCGCTTGGCATCACGTATGAACTGCGCGACTACGCCGTCGATCCCGAAGAATTTTCAGCCATTCTCGTCGCCGAAAAAATCGGCCTTCCGCCGGAGCAGGTCTTCAAGACGCTGCTTTGCGCAACCAGCGAACGGGAGCACGTCTTCGCCGTGGTACCCGGCTCGGACGAACTCGACTTTAAGAAGCTGGCCCGCGCCTGCGGAGCGCGGAAAACGGAAATGGCTTCGCTCAAAGAGGTCGAGCCGCTCACCGGCTACGTGCGCGGCGGAGTCACGGTCTTTGGAGCGCGCAAGCCGTTCCCGGTCTATGTAGACGAAACTATCGAGTTGTTCGACCTGATCTCCGTCTCCGCCGGAACGCGCGGCACCCAGCTTCTACTCTCCCCTGCGGATTATCTGCGGGCCGCCAGCGCCACCGTTGCCGCACTCACGAAAGAGGCTCACTCATGAGGGCCCCCTATTCTCTGCTTCACCTTCATAAAGACCTCCGCCTTGAGTGGCGCTCGCGCGACGCCATCAACTCCATGCTGTTCTTCTCGCTGCTGGTGGTGGTCATCTTCAGCCTGGCCTTCGACCCCACGCGCGCGTTCTCGCGGCAAATCTCCGGGCCGATTGTTTGCGTGGCGATCCTGTTTGCCGCGGTCAGCGCGCTCAACCAGGCGTGGGCGCGTGAGCTGCGCCACAACGTGCTGGAAGCCCATCGGATGTCCCCCGCCCCGGCTGCCTCGCTCTTCATCGGAAAGGTGCTGGCCACATTTCTCTTTGTCAGCGCGGTGGAAGTGCTGCTGACGCCGCTGTTCGTCATCTTCTACAACCTGAGCGCGCTCGGGAACGCCTGGATGCTGCTGCTCGGAGTACCGCTTGGCACCTGGGCCATTCTGGTGAACGGGACGTTTTTCGCCGCGCTCTCCATCCGCTCGCGCAACCGCGAGCTGCTGCTGCCGCTCATCCTGTTCCCGATTTTCATGCCCGCCCTGCTGTCGATGGTGCTGGCCATTTCGGCCATCCTGAGCGGCGACGCCGACCCGGCGCTCTGGATCAAGATGCTGGCCGGATACGACATCATCTTCACGGCCATCAGCCTGCTACTCTTCGACACGGTGCTGAACGCGGAGTAGGCGGGAAGCAAAAGGCCATCCCCGAGATCCGCAGATGGCCCATTTCGTTTTACCTCGAACTACAGCTTCTAGACTTTCGGCTCCAGCCCATCCAGGATCGCGAGGAAGCTCTCGTCCACGGTCCGGTTTTTCGAGATTGCTTCGGCAATCGGGATGCTCTCGATCTTGGTTCCGTGCAGGACCACCAGCCGTCCAAAGTCGCCCTTGTGGACCAGATCAATTGCGGCCAAACCGTAACGGGTGGCCAGCATCCGGTCATAGGCCGTCGGCGTGCCGCCGCGCTGGGTATGCCCCAGGTTCACCGACCGGGTTTCATAGCCGGTCTTCTTCTCAATGGCTTCGGCCAGTGCCGCAGCAACGCCGCTCAACTGCGCGTGGCCAAACGAATCAACTTTGCCGCCGACGGTGGCCTGTCCGCCGCTGGGCAGCTTGGCGCCCTCGGCTACAACTACGATTCCGTACTTCTTGCCGTGGTCATGGTTGTACTTCAGCAGCTTGCAGACGTGGTCCAGATCAATGGGCTTTTCCGGAACTAGCACCACATGCGCGTTGCCGGCGACTCCGGCTGTCAGCGCGATCCAGCCCGCGTCACGCCCCATGACCTCGCAAACGATGACGCGGTTGTGGGCCTCGGCGGTGGTGTGCAGCCGGTCAATGGCCTCGGTAGCGATACTGACGGCGGTGTCGAATCCGAAGCAGACGTCGGTGCCGTTCAAATCGTTGTCGATGGTCTTGGGAACGCCCACTCCAGGCACGCCAGCCTGGATAAGCGCGTTGGTGACGGACTGCGTGTCATCGCCGCCGATGGCGATGAGCGCGTCGAGCTTGTTGGCCTTGATGTTGGCCGCGCACTTCTCGAGGCCGCCTTCAATCTTGCGGACGTTGGTGCGCGAGGTGCGCAGGATTGTGCCGCCTTTGGTGATGATGCCGTCCACGCTCTCCAGCGTGAGCGGGACCGTGGTGTTCTCCAGCACGCCGCGCCAGCCTTCGATGAACCCTACAAACTCGTCGCCGTAGTGGTTGATTCCCTTCCGCACCGCCGCTCCAATCACGGCATTCAGTCCGGGGCAATCACCGCCGCCAGTCAGCAAACCTACTCTCATTCTTCTGGTCTCCTGTAAAGTTGTTCAATTCGATGATAACGGCGCGGCGCGGCATTGCAAAATACGTGAGCACACCAGTATCTCTGGTTGCGCGCCGGGAATCCTAAAGGGCAAATGGCAGTTCCAGCAAGAACTCTGGGGGCATTGAAGCTGCGGATGCGCGCGTCGCTGATCGCGCGCGCCGTGCAGTTGCCCATTCAGGAGTTCATCCACACGCAGGGTGTGAGCAGCGCCGTGCTACTGTTGGCCGCGGTGATCGCGCTGGTGTGGGCCAACTCGCCCTGGAGCGACGCCTACCACCGCACATGGCATGTGGTGCTGACGCTTTCCGGCCTCACGCTGCCGCTCGATGCCTGGATCAACGACGCCATGATGGCTCTGTTCTTCTTCCTCATGGGCATGGAGATCAAACAGGAGATGGTCCACGGCGAGCTTTCCGAACCGCGCCGCGCCGCGCTGCCCGTCTTCGCCGCGCTGGGCGGAATGATCGCCCCCGCGCTCATTTACGCGGCCTTCAACTACGGGCTGCCCACGGCGCACGGCTGGGGCATTCCCATGGCGACGGACATTGCCTTCTCGCTGGGCGTGCTGGCGCTCATCAAAGGCGTTCCGCCGGAGCTGAAGGTCTTTCTGCTCACGCTGGCCATTGCGGACGACATTGGGGCCATCCTCGTGATCGCCTTCTTCTACACCACCACGCTGCACTGGCACTACCTGCTCGTCACCGCCGTGCTGATTGGCGTGATCCTCGTCTCCCACAGGATCGGATTCGGACGGCAGGTCTTCTACACCATCGTTGGCGTTCTCGTCTGGTTCGCCGTGCTTAAATCGGGAGTCCACGCAACTATTGCCGGAGTCGCGCTGGGGCTGCTGATGCCCGCAACCTCGGGCGTTTCGCTGGATGAGTTCAGCGAGTTGGGTGCGGACACCATGCGGGACTTCCGCGAGGCCCAGACCGCTGGAGACGCAGCCCGCGCAAACCGTGTGCTGGGCGCAATGGAGTACCTGCTGCAGCACACCGAGTCGCCCGCCGAGCGCGTGACCCGCAAGCTGAACGACTGGGTCGCATTCCTGGTGCTGCCGCTGTTCGCGCTGGCCAATGCCGGGGTCACGTTTTCCGCCGAGGGCTGGCGGCCGCTGCTCCACAGCCCGGTGGCCTGGGGAGTCTTCCTCGGTTTAGTGCTGGGCAAGCCCATCGGCATTCTGGCGACCTGCTGGGTGACGGTGAAGCTGGGCATTGCGCGCATTCCGCCCTCGATTCGCTGGGGACAGCTTGCCTGCGTGGCCGTGCTGGCGGGGATCGGCTTTACGGTGTCGCTATTCATCGGCGGCCTGTCATTCGCCGGACCAATGCCGCTCGACGAGGCGAAGACCGCGATCCTGTTGGCCTCGCTGGTTTCCGGGATCGCAGGGTTCGTGCTGCTCAAGCGCGCCGGGGCGGGACATCCACCAAAAGTTTGAGACGCGCCTCCATCAGTGGTTGCAGCGACGTTATAGCACGGGACGATTGCGGTATTCTTCGTAGCAGCCCGCAATCTATGAAACCCAGCGTCAAGAACGTGAGTTATCCGGTCGCTGCGGCGGCAGCATCCGCGCTTATGGCCGCGTTGTTGCTTGCTGGATGCCACTCGCGCAACGGGCTGCCCGAGCCGTCTTCGCCGGAGTACGCCACGCTGGTCTCCAACTTCTACGTCGGGCTTTCCGCGCTGCAAGTGGGCGATGACGTGCGCGCCGAAAGCAGCCTGCATCAGGCCACGGAGATCGCTCCGGGCGAGCCCGCATCGTGGGCGAACTGGGGAATTCTGGCCTTGCGCCAGCGCAACTTTGAACCCGCCGCCGAGCGCCTGGAGCGCGCCCGCAAGCTTGATCCAAATGATGGACAGATGTATTATCTGCTCGGCCTGCTGGGCACGGCACAAGGCGACTCGCAGAAGGCCATTGCCAATTACAGCGAGGCCGTGAAGCTCGATCCGAAAAATCTGCGGGCGCTCTACGCCCTCGCTCTCGAAACCGAACGGCAGAACGCGGCGGGCAGCGAAGATGAATTCCAGAAGCTGATTCAGCAGATTCTCGCGGCACGACCCAGGAATCTGGCGGCGCTGCTCGAATTAAGCCGCGTTGCCGCCAAGCGCGGAGACGCCGCCACGTTGCGCGCCACCGTGCAGCGCATTGCCGCGCAAAGCTCGAGTTGGCCCGCCGACATTAAAGAGCAATTGACAGAGCTACAAAAGGCGGCAAATGGCCCGCAGCCCCGCTCCGCCGCCATGCGCAGTATCTTCCTGCGCAACGTGCTGATGCAGCTTCCGTCGTTCCGGGCCGATCTGGCGCAGATCAAGCCCGCGCCCGGAGACGAGGCCCAGCCCTTTACGCATTTCCTGCGTCTGCCGTCGCCCTCCTCCACGCCCGCACCGCCGGACACAGGAATCACGTTCACGCCGCAGCCGGTTGAGATCCCGGGGAACGAGCATTGGGCGTGGATCGGGAGCGTCTCGCTCGACGGACAGGGCGCGCCGACCGTAGTGGTGGCCAATGGACACGAGGTAAAGCTCCAGACCGGCGCGACGTTCCCGTTTCCGGGCGGAGCCAAGGCCGCCGACCCCATGCCCGAAAGCATCCTGCCCGCCGACTTCAATTACGACTTCAAGACCGACCTGGTTTTGGCCGGCGCGGGCGGGCTTCGCTTCATGCGGCAGGACAGCCCCACCCACTTTACCGACGCCACCGCAGATACAAAGCTGCCGAAAGCGATCCTCGACGCCGCCTACACCGGGGCTTGGGCCGCCGACATTGAGTCCGACGGCGACCTCGACATTCTTGTGGGCCAGCCCTCGGGCTTGCCCACCGTGCTGCGCAACAACGGAGACGGCACCTTCACGCCCATTCATCCCTTCGCGGGAATCTCTGGAATCCGCCAGTTCGATTGGGTGGACCTCAACGAGGACGGCGAGCCTGACGCGGCCCTGATCGACGGTGCAGGGCGCCTGCATGTGTTCTTCAATCAACGCTCCGGACAATTTAGTGAGCAGGCCATCCCCGCCGAGTTCGCCTCGGTAAAGGCCATCACACCCGCTGACGTGAACGCTGATGGACGTTTCGACATCGTCGCAGTGCTGCCCAGCGGAGCCATCGACCGGCTCTCCAGCGACAACAAAGGCCAAAGCTGGAACATCGCGCAGATCGCCTCGGTACCCGACCCGACAGTTAATCTGGCAGGAGATGTTCGTCTTCGCGCGGGCGACATCGATAACAATGGTGCGATTGACCTTTTTCTCGCGCAGCTTTCACCGGCCCCGGGCAGGACCGCCGGCGGACTCATCTGGCTGGCCGACCAGCACGGGAAGCTGAACCTTTTGAGCAACCCCGTTGGCCCCGCGCAGGCCTTCCAGCTTGCCGACGTGCGTGACAATGGCCACCTCGCGATTCTGGGATTAGGTCCCAAAGGAGAGCCCCGCGTAGACCTGAATCACGGGACTAAGCACTACCACTGGCAGACCATTCGGCCTCGCGCGCGGCAGTCCACCGGAGACCAGCGCATTAACCCTTTCGGTATCGGCGGCCAGATTGAAATTCGCTCCGCGCTGCTCACGCAGATGCTTCCCATCACAGGGCCGCAACTTCATTTTGGTCTTGGGACCCATTCCGAGGCCGATGTGGCCCGCATCATCTGGCCCAACGGTTCGGTACGCGCTGAATTCGCCCTGAAGGCCGACCAGGAGGTGCTGACTGAGCAGCGGTTGAAAGGCTCCTGCCCATTCCTCTTCGCGTGGAACGGCAAAAGCATGGAATTCGTGAAGGACACGGTTCCGTGGGGTTCCGCCATTGGCTTAAGGATCAACTCACTTGGGACTGCGGCCATCGCCGCCACCTCTGAATGGTTCAAGATTCCCGGCAGAGATTTGGCGCCCCGCAATGGATACTATGACCTGCGAATTACCGGCGAGTTATGGGAAACCTATTACTACGACTATCTATCACTTATGGTCGTCGATCATCCAGTCGGAACGGACGTCTTTACCGATGAGCGATTTGTCATTCCACCGGTCAAGCTGGCCATTACCGCAACGGGGACGCCTCATGCCATCGTGCGCGCAACCGATGATACCGATGATGATGTAACACAGATCATCAGTGCATCGGATGGAAAATACCTCGACAACTTCGGACGCGGTCAATATCAGGGAATTACACGCGACCATTATGTGGAACTCGATTTAGGCGAAGCAATACCAGCGACCGGGCCGCTCTACCTGATCGCCAAAGGCTGGCTGCACCCCTCGGATTCGACAATCAACGAAGCGATAAGTCAGGGGCATCACGAACAGCCCAAGCCGCTCAGTCTTTCCGTTGAAGACGCCCATGGAACCTGGCGCGTGGTGGAGCCGAACCTTGGATTCCCTGCGGGCCGCAACAAGATATGCCTCATTAATCTGACTGGCATCTTCAAGCCCGGAATGCCACACCGGGTCCGCCTTAGCACTAACCTCGAAATCTACTGGGACCAGATTCAATGGGCGCAGGGTCTGCCGCGTACTCGGTTGAAGATTACGCGGCTCGCGCCTTCGGTAGCCAACCTTCAGTACAGAGGCTATTCCGCCATTCATCAGGCCAATGCTTCCTCGCCCGAAATACCCGACTACAACCTCCTTCTGGCGACGACACAGATTTGGCGCGACTTGCCCGGCTACTACACGCGCTATGGAGACGTGCGGCCACTGCTTGGCGGAATCGATGACCGTTACGTCATTATGAATGCCGGTGACGAACTGGCCCTGCATTTTACGGCGCTCCCTCCACCCCCGCCGGGATGGGTCCGCGATTATGTGATTGCCGGGGACGGCTGGGTTAAGGACGGCGACTATAACTCAGTTAACTCGGCCACGGTGCTGCCGCTTCCCTACCATGCGCGCAAGCTCTACAACACTCCCCCTAAGCCTCTCCGGGATGAGTGGGTTTATAAGCACCACTCGAAGGACTGGCAAACCTACCAGACCCGTTACGTATCAGACGATAACTTTGTAAATGCCCTCAGGAGTTCAGCAGGCCAATGAAGCGCGGTCCCATCGCACGAGCCTTGCTCATTTTGTTCTTCGTTGGACTGATCGCGGTCCCGGCTGTCCTCACGCGCGTCTCCGCGCATCGCAACAAGACGCATGATAGCGCCGAGTCAGCCATGACGCGCTACGGCTTTCACTTCACGGAAGTATCCAGGCAGGCCGGAGTCAACTTCACTCATCACGCTCCCGTGCTCGACCCCAAGCTCGCGTCCATCATGCCTGAAGTTGCCTCGATGGGCGCTTCCGTTTCGATTGTGGACTATAACCGCGACGGCTGGCCTGATATCTATGTCACGAACAGTCGAGAGGGAACCATGAACGCCCTCTATCGCAACAACCACGATGGCACTTTTACCGATGTGGCTCCGCAGTTGGGAATTGCTGACGTGAATAAGACAGGCACCGGTGTCTCGATGGGGGCGGTGTGGGGCGACTATGACAATGACGGCTACCCCGACTTGTTCCTCATTAAGTGGGGCCGCCCCATCCTCTTCCATAACAACGGCGGAAAAAGCTTTACCGATGTCTCAGAGAAGGCCGGTCTTCCAAAATGGATGAACGCGAATACAGCCGTCTGGTTCGACTACGATGGCGATGGTAAGTTAGACCTATTTGTGGGCGGATACTATAACGAGAACATTGACCTTTGGCACCTTAAAACAACCAAGATTATGCCCGACAGTTTTGAGTACGCGAAAAACGGCGGGTGCAAATATTTGTTCCATAACCTGGGCGGCGGGCGATTCGACGAGGTAAGCGCCCAACTAGGCATCAAGAGCCGCCGATGGGCGCTGGCCAGCGGGGCCGCTGACCTGAGCGGTTCCGGGCATCCCGACCTCTTTGTAGCCAACGATTACGGCGTTTCTGAGTTATACGTAAATGACGGCAAGAGTTTCCACGAAGAGGGCGAGCAGACCGGCGTGGGCTTCGCGCCGAAGAGCGGCATGAACGTGGCCTTCGGCGACATTTTCAACCAGGGCAAGTACTCCATCTATGTATCGAATATTTCCGAGTCCGGCATTCTAATTCAAGGAAATAACCTCTGGGTTCCGCAGGAAGGACAATCCGGCAGCTCACTGCATTACCAGAACATGGCGCGCGATCTGGGTGTCGAACTGGGGGGCTGGAGTTTTGGGGCGCAGTTTGGGGACCTGAACAACGACGGCAACCTCGACCTGTTTCTGACAAATGGTTATGTATCTCTGGACCGTAACAAAAGCTACTGGTACGACTTCGCCAAAGTGGCGGGCGGCAACAGCACCATAATTGGAGACGCAAAGAACTGGCCGGCATTTGACGGCCGCAGCCTCTCCGGGTATCAGCAGAAAAAGGTATGGCTCAATGACGGCGCGGGCAAGTTTGAGGACGTGGCCCAGGCGGTCGGTGTAACCGATACGCACGACGGGCGCGCCGTCGCATTCGCCGACTTATGGAACCGCGGAGTTCTGGATGTAGTGGTCGCAAACCAGGACGGGCCCCTGCTTATATATAAGAACACGGTTAACCCACAGGATAAATGGATCGAGTTCCAACTTGAGGGAACAAAGAGCAACCGCAGCGCCATCGGGGCACAGGTCACACTTTTCTGGAACGGGCAGCAGCAGATTCAGCAGGTTTCGGGAGGTAGCGGGTTTGCCGCCCAAAACGAGCGCCGCATTCATTTTGGACTGGGGAAGAACCCGCAGATCGAGAAGGCCGTCCTCCGGTGGCCCTCCGGAGAAGTCCAGACTCTCGATCACCTTGCACCGGACCAACTCTACAATATCAAGGAGCCGGAATGAGCCAACAAACCATTGCCATTCCTCCCCGCCAACCCGCGCGCGGCTGGAAGAAGTGGCTCTCCCTCGACAACCGCTTCGTTCCGCCCATCTTCATCACACTTATCTTGCTCGGTGGGCAACTTACCTACGGGATACTGGAAAGCTACGAAAAGACCTTACTCGCCATAGCGACCGCCATCGTCGTGGAGATGGTTTTGGGTAAGATATTTCTCGGGAAATTCCCTCACCCCGCCAGCGCCTACATTACCGGCATCAGCGTCGGAATCCTGCTTCGCTCGCCCGCATATTGGCCATTCGCGGTGTGCGCCGCCATTGCCATTAGCTCGAAGTATGTACTCCGCTACAAGGGCCGGCATCTCTGGAACCCCTCGAACCTCGGCATCTGCATCGTACTTTTTCTTTTGCCGGCCAGCGTGGCGGGACTCAGTATTCAATGGGGAAACAATCTCTGGTCGCTTGTGGTTATCTGGATGCTCGGCGCCGCGATTCTTTGGCGGCTTCATCGCTTGCATATCAGCGCGACTTATGTGGTTGCATTTATTCTGCTGGCGATTCTTCGCGCGCACATCCTTCATCAGCCTGTATTAGCTGAGATTTCTCCTATCACTGGCCCCGAGTATCAGCTCTTTATTTTCTTTATGATCACCGACCCCAAGACCACGGTGCGCTCCAAACTAGGACAATCTCTTGTTGTCATCGCCGTCGCTGTCCTCGAAATGTTCTTCCGTTTCGATCAAAGCGTTTACGCCGAACTTTACGCCCTGTTCTGGATCGGACCGATAGCAATGCTTATCGAGATGTGGCTTAATGCGCGCCGCGTGAAAGCTCCTGCGCCCCAGCCGCAAATGGCACGTCCCTAGCTGCTCTAAGGAATAATTGTGAACGTCCCGCGAATGAAGATTCTTCTGCTCGCACTGCTGGCCGCGACGGTTTTTTGCTCCGCCTGCAAGCAGAAGCCCACGCCCGCACCACAACAGCGCGCCAGCGATAAGGCTGCGGCAGTATCGAAACAACCCGCAGCATCTAACAGCCTGGAGCCGCACCGCCCTTCCGGGCCGATCAACTTTGCCGATATTACGTCGCAGGCCGGAATACATTTCGTTCATAACAGCGGCGCGTTCGGCAAGAAGTATCTCCCTGAAACGATGGGCAGCGGGGTATGCTTCATCGACTACGACAACGATGGCTGGCAGGACATTTTCCTTGTTAATTCCATGGACTGGCCCGGCCATAAAAAGTACACATCTTATCCCGCGCTTTATCACAACAACCATGACGGGACTTTCACTGATGTAACTCGCCAGGCGGGCCTCGATATCGAAATGTACGGCATGGGATGTGCCGTCGGCGACTACGACAACGATGGATATGACGATCTTTATATCACTGGCGTCGGTGCAAGCCATTTATTTCACAACCTCAGGAACGGAAAGTTCCAGGATGTAACGAGGAAGGCCGGGGTGGCGTCTACTGGATTCGCAACCAGCGCCGCGTGGGTAGACTACGACCGCGATGGCAAGCTCGATCTGCTGGTAGACCATTATGTGCAGTGGACACCGGCGACCGACCAGACCTGTTCACTTGATGGAAAGCACAAATCCTACTGCACGCCGGAATTGTACAAAGGAGAAAGTGTAAGGCTCTACCATAATGAAGACGGCGGACGCTTCAAAGATGTGACCAAAGCCGCCGGGCTTTATGATGCTTCGGACAAGGCGCTTGGGATCGCGGTTATTGATTACGATAACGATGGCTGGCCTGACTTGTTCATCACAAATGACACACAACCCAACAAGCTGTACCACAACAACCACAATGGGACATTTACAGAAGTTGGCTTTGCGTCCGGAGTTGCCTTTAGCGATGCGGGAAAAGCGCGCGCCGGAATGGGCACAGATGCTGCCGACTATGATGGCTCCGGCCGCCAGAGCCTAGTCATCGGCAACTTCACCAACGAGAGCATGGCCCTTTATCATAATGACGGACAGGGGCTTTTTTCCGATCATGCGATAGCAGCAGGAATTGCCGGCTCATCCGCGAAGTCGCTGACCTTCAGCGCGTTTTTCTTCGACTATAACCTTGACGGGCTACCCGACATCTTTGCGCTGAATGGCCACGTAGCCGATGATATTTCCGTTCTACAACCTTCCCTCAGCTATGCTGAACCTCCGCTGCTGTTTCGCAACGCCGGTAAAGGGAGGTTCGAGGATGTATCTCGTCAGGTCGGAAGCGCGCTGCGAAAAGCCGTGGTCGGGCGCGGGGCGGCCTATGCGGATATTGACAATGATGGCGATCTTGATCTGGCGCTGACCACCAGCAACGGGCCGGCGCGCCTGCTGCGCAATGACAATGGGAATCAGAATGACATGCTTCGCATGAAAACCATCGGCACCCGCTCGAACCGGGATGGGATTGGAGCAAAACTCATTCTTACTTCTTCGACCGGAGAGCACATCAGCGGCGTGGTTAAGAGCGGATCAAGTTACTTGTCGCAGAGTGAGCTGCCGCTGACCTTCGGCCTGGGCAAACCAGATCCCACCCGGCATTTGAAGCTGGAAGTACTCTGGCCGAGCGGTCATAAGGACGTCATAACAGATATTCGTCCCGACCAATTTATTACTGTCGAAGAAGGCAAAGGGATCATCTCCGCTCAGCCAGTCAGCTTTGCGCATAAGGCAGCGAAGTAACGCACCCGAAGCCGCACCGCTCCAGCATCTGCATTACCTCATCGTGGCTCGCGGTCACCTTATGCGTACAGCCTAATAGATCATTTGCTTCGACTGGATACCAGTTGCCGCGAGTCAGATTCCCAAGCCCGGCCACATCCAACGGCTCGATGATTCGGCGGATATCTTCAATCAGTTCGTCCGATTCCCCACCCGGCTGCACGGCAAGCGCGCGCTCCAGCATACGGCGGCATTGCGGCCCAAACCGCAAATCATCGTGGAGCAGAAAAGATGAGGCAAGATGTGGCTTGCCCAGCCGCCGTACTGTTTCCGAGTAACTCGATGCTGCGAAGTAGAGCAACGACACCGCGGTAAATACCGGAAAATTGTCCATATTTGCGTAAAGTGCGGCGATCAGGCGTGTTGTCGCAAGTAACTCGCCATCGCTTGTGCTCGCGTAAACCTCCAGTTGTGTGCGACATTCCTGCGTACCCCAGTTTTGGTCAATCACCTCGGCCAACCTGCTGACTCCAAGCAAAGTAAGCGGAAAGCCAGTCGAAAGCAGCGGATCGACAAAACCAGCGGCTGACGGCAGTAGTGCCCAGTTACGTCCGGCAATCGAAGCACTGCGGAATCCGACTCGCTGGATATGCCGGAATGGCTGCACCGCTTTCGCACCAGCAAACTGCTCCCTGAGCGCTGGAATGCGGCCCAAAAGCCGGTTCCAGGCCGCTTCTCCCGTGGACAAATCCAGGTCGTTTGCCAGACCGTCAACCGCGCTAACTCCAGCGCTGACAATGCCGTTATTAAAACGCAGCACCCAAACCCATCCGCCATCAAAGACATGGTGAACAGCGGCATCATCAACCGGATACGGAGCTTCCTTCCAGTAATTCTGACCAGATATATCCTTGATCTGACTTACACCTGAGAAGTGGCTGTAGAGGGCCTGAGTTGCCGGAAAGTCAGGCAGCTCCGACTCGCCGAGCTTCAAGGCGCGATGCAGAAAGCCGCGCGGCCCTGTCGCATCGACAACAAAGCCAGCCTGAACTGTAATGTCACGCCCGCCGCGGGTGACACGAAGGTGCATTCCGTTATCCGCCTCCAGGCACTCAGTCACGCTGGCCTCATCTAGGTACTCTACCCCGAACTTTCGTGCCTCCTGTACGAGGAAAGAGTCGAAGTCCGCCCTGTACCAGTGGGTGTCCGCGATTCTGTCGTGAGGGCTCGCCGCAACCAATAATTGGCGGCTTCGATCTGTCCAGGGTGGCTGCGGCTCTCTGAACCTATGATGGAAGAAGGTGAATCCCCTCTTCAGCCCACAAGCCAGCTCCGGATGAACAGCTTGCCACGGCCCCCATTTAGTAAGTGATTTAATGCCGGGCAGATCGTACTTATGGGCCAACTCGTCCAGTAGTAAGTTGGAAAGTGGAGTTGAGGATTCCCCAATAACCATGCGAGGATGCTTGCCGCGCTCCAGCAGGATCACGCTTTTGCCCAAACGGCGAGCAATCATCGCCATCAATGAGCCGGCGAAACCAGACCCTATTACGGCGACATCAAACTTATACTGTTCGGCCAACTCAACCCTCGCATTTGTCACAGCGAACCGCGTCAGCAACTTCCTGGCTCAGGTTCATAGCACGCAAACGCGCGACGCGCGCGCCAAAGCAATCCGCACATTCGGGACCACGTTTCACATCCCACAAATCGACGAAGACACGACCGCATTTCAGCTTCAACCCATTCACAAAAGCGGATTCAAAAACCTTCAGCCCCGGCGGCTCAAACTCCCCCATTTCTGCCAGCATTTCCATTGCGCCATTCCCGCCGCGGGTCGGGATGAGAGTTGCGGCGGTCGCTCCGTAGTCAAAGGCAAACTCGATCGAGCGCTGCGCCCAGTACACGGCTTCTTCCTGACGCATGAACGGCGGCTGTACCAAAATGAAAGCTCGTATATCAATCCCGTTGCGTTGCAGAAAGTCAGCCGCAGCCGCGAATTGTCCAAGAGTCATGCGCTTGTTCAGCTTCTGGAGTACGCCTTCGTGCGCGGTCTCCAATCCCATTGCGACTTCGAGCTTTCCAGCAAGCAGGTCGCGGAACTCCAAAACGCGCTCACCAACCAGCGCGGGATGGCACTCCACGATCACGCGCTCAAATTCTTGAAGGCGCGCCGCAATCGCTTCGTAGTCCTCAACGGGAATGGCTTTCAGATCGAAAAAGCTGCCGCTATTGTAAAGCTTCACCACGCGAGCCCTAGGCAGTCGGGCCAGGGCAAAATCAATCTGCTCGGGAATTGCTCCTGCGGGCACGGACTCCGTTAGCGTATTGCGCCACAGGTCGCACATGACGCACCGGAACGGGCACTCGCGATTGGTTAGCAGGATGGCGCTGACCGGCACAATCTTGCCTTCGCTGGACCGCTCTTCCTCGTGAAAGAATCCGTATGGCTCCCTCGGATTCAATACGGCTCGGCCAGAGCGCCGCGCGAGAACCCACTTATCGCGTTCTGATGACTTCTCCAGATAATCCAATATCACAGGGGTAACTCAGAGATAGAGGGAGAGGAATTGTTTGCGGTATTCCGATTCGCGAAGTGGAAGCTTGTCGCGAAGCGCTTCCGCCGGAATCGCTCCATGCTGGAATCGTCGCTTAGCGAAGACAGGCATCTTCATTCCCGTGACAGCGGCAATACCGCGCGAAACAACTTCTCCTTTTAGCTCATACAGCCGCGGCACGCTATAGTCTGTCAGCTTAATGAAGGGGATGCCCTCGGCCACGGCAATTACTTCCGGGCGGGTGTAGGGGCTGAATCCTATGAATCCATAATGATGCTCGGTGGCATAAGTGCGGGTATAAGAGCGGCTAAGCCCCCCGCTATAGGTCAAGGAGTGTTTGATCTTGCCAACGCCCCAGCCCTCCTGATAGAGCATCTGGTTATTGACCACGCTGCGTATGGTCAGCTCGGGATTCTCTTCAATCGGATAATCCTTAAGGTTCTCGTCGCCGCCATCGCCGTCGAGTAGATACTTCCACTCGGAGTAGCGTTCCCGAATGCCCCGGCAAAGCGCGAGCAGCATCGTGGCCGATTCCACATCGAGTGACTTATAGTCCTCAATCACGCGAATGGTTTCTTCCGCCCTCAACTCAGCAGGCGTCGCTTCTATCGGCTCAAGAAACAGCCCCAGACCAAGCGCGTCAAGAAACTCGCGCGCCTGCCGCATGTCCGGCCCCTTGCCAAGGTCAAGCACAAATGCCTTCAGTCGGCCGGGATTCATTCCAAGCCGCCTCATCACGTGATAAGGGGTGAGGAATACGCTGCCGCTGTCGATGCCTCCGGAAAAACAAACGCCGATCGGTTCGCTGGCTGGAATGCGCTGCAGCCACTCGGAGATTTCTGTGGCCAGAGCCCTGATGTAGGTCTTCCCTATCTCGTCGAGATCGGTAGAGAGCGCCCCTGATACAGGCGTGAAGAATCGAGTGTAGACCGGGTCGGGATCGGGGCAGCCGATAAGCTGAAGCTCGACGATATAGTGCGCCGGAACCATCCGCGTATAGCTGGGATGGAACTGACCTTCCAGCCCTTCGGATTTAAGCCAGCTGTAGATCGCATCGATGCGCGGAGCGACAATCAGCACTGGCCCTTCTTTTCGTTTTGCCAGGAAGTAACGCATCGGACGATCAAGCGAGCGGGCCATGCGTACGGTTTTGCCCTCGCGAGCGATGATCGCAAAGGAGCCGTGTATGCCGCGTACCGCATCCGGCTGTCCGGTCAGCAGGCGCTGGCGGGCATCTTCCATCGTGAGGTTATAGATGTGGTTTGTTTCCGGCTCGGTAAGGTCAACCACCCGCTCAATGTAATGGTCCACAGCCCAACTCCCTTAGGTTTCTCAGCACTAGTTTACGCCGGTGGAACCGCTGAATCAGAGAACGGTGGAGTTTTGTTAATCCATGCTTTATGCTTGCCATGTCCCCGTGAAACTCGCATATTTTGTTAGCCATCCGATTCAATATCAGGCGCCTTTGCTGCGACGCATCGCACAGGAACCGGATATTGACCTGATGGTTTTCTATTCCACCGATCACTCCGTGCAGGGGTATGCCGACGAGGGCTTCGGAGGCGTTCAGGTTCGCTGGGACATTCCGTTGCTTGAAGGCTACAAGCATCAATTTCTTCCCGGCATCCGCAAAACTGGCGTTTTGAATTTCTCGGCGCCCATAAGCTATGGGATTTTTTCGCGGCTGCGGCGCGGCAAATTCGATGCCGTATGGGTCCACGGCTATCACACACTGGACGCGCTCCATGCGCTGACAGCGGCGAAGATGCTCGGCATTCCCGCGCTTGTGCGCGCGGAGCCAACGCTGGACGACCGTCCGCGCGGACGCGGCAAGCGCGCCCTCAGAAAAATCTTTTTTCCGGTGCTCAGGCGGATGACGGCCGGTGTTCTCACGATTGGCTCGAAAAATGCCGAGTACTGGCGCGCTATGCTTGGCGCAAACGCCGCGTTGTTTCCGATGCCTTACGCCGTAGACAACGACTATTTCCAGGAGCGAGCCGCGCAAGCCGCGCCAAGGCGTGAAGACCTGCGCCGGGAACTGAATATGAGTCCCGGACTTCCGATTTTTCTTTATGCCTCCAAGCTTCAGCGGCGCAAGCGCTGCACGGACCTAGTTGAGGCATTTTTGAGACTCGCGCCCGCACTGGGGAAAGAGCCACCGGCGTATCTTCTGATTGCTGGCGATGGGGAGGACCGCACGGCGATTGAGCAGCGGATCGCTGACTCCGGAACCACTCATGTTCGTATGCTTGGGTTTCAGAACCAGAGCGAATTACCCCGCCTGTTCGACCTATGCGATGTCTTCGTACTGCCGTCGGTGTACGAGCCATGGGGGCTTATTGTGAATGAAGCAATGAATGCCGGTCGCGCCGTGGTAGTTGCCAGCCAGGTGGGGTGCGCGCCCGACTTGGTTCGTGACGGCGTGAACGGCCTTCTGTTCCACGGCGGAGATGTGGACGCGCTGAGTGCCGTATTGCGCCGGTTTGTTGACAACCCGAATCTGGCAAAGGAGATGGGCCAGCAGGCGCTGCGGACCATCAGCGCGCACAGTTTCGAGCAGGATGTGCAGGGTCTGCGCCGGGCGCTTGCAACCATAGTTCCGGGGTTCCGCACATGACGCCGCCCCGCACGCGAAGCATTCTTTACGTGGCACACCTCGCGCCTTTTTCCACGGCGGAATATCGCCTTAACGCACTGCGAAGGCTCCAGCAGAAGGCGCACGTTTTCGATGTCCGCGCCTACACGCCAGCCGGGCGTGTCCCACAATGGTTGCAATTTCATTATCCATTCGGACCTTTGATCGCCCGCGCCAATTGCGACTTGCGCCGGACCGTGGCCGAGCTTCGCCCTGACATCGTATGGTTTGATAAACCCACCATGTTCACGGCGAAAACTATGCGCGCCATTCACGAGGCGGGAGCGCAGATTGTTTTCTATGTGCTGGATGCGCCATTCGGTCCGCGCGATGACGGCTGCTGGCGGCAGTTCCTGAAGGCTTATCGTTTCGCCGACCTGCATTGCCTCGTCCGTAATGCCGATGTGCCTCGCTACAGCGCGCAAGGTGCTCCCTGGACCAAGATCATGCTTAGCTTCGATCCGCAAATGCACTTTCCGCCGCCGCTGGGATTCAATGACGCGGATCGTACTCGCGGGGTCTCCTACATCGGACATCCCTACGAGCAGCGTCCGGCATTTCTGCTCAGTCTGGCGCGCGACCATCATCTCCCCGTCTTTGTAAACGGCAATATGTGGCAGCGTCTGTTGGCGGACGAAGAGCGGCAGTTCCTCACCATCGGCGATTACCTGGCGGGCGATTCATACCGTGCCGGGATCTGGAAATCGAAGATCAATCTGAGCTTTATAACTGAAGAAAATGAAGAGGACATCGCCCACAAAGCGGTGGAGATTGCCGCCTGCGGCGGGTTCCTGCTGGCGCTACGCACGCCGCGTCATCAGGCGATCTTTGAGGAGGACCGGGAAGCGGTCTTCTTTTCTTCCATCGAGGAATGTGCCGACAAGTGCCGGTATTATCTCAGCCGCCCCGATCAGCGCGAAGCCATCGCCGCGCGTGGACGCGAGCGGGCTGTCCGCAGCGGATACGACAATGACACGCAACTTTCGCAGATTCTGAACCGGCTGGATGGGCGGTCGGACTAAAGCCCGAGGCCGCCATCCACGCCCAGGATTTGTCCTGTGATGAAGTGGGGCCCTGTGGCAAAGAAGAGGACTGCGGCGGCCACTTCCTGCGTGCTTCCATTGCGGCGCATAGGTGTCTTGCGCGCAAAGTGTTCGTACTCCGTTGCCACCTCGCCGTTCACAATCATGCCTGGAGCGACGCAGTTCACGCTGATCTCCGGCGCGAACGCCTTGGACATGGTCCGGGTGAGCATGTGCAGCGCCGCTTTTGACGTGCTGTAGTGCGCATGCGTCGGCCACGGGTGCGTCCCGCCCAGCGATCCGAGATTGATGATGCGCCCGCGCGAAGCTTTCAGATGAGGCAGCGCCGCTTGCGCCATCAGAAACGGCGCGCGCGTGTTGGTCTGGAACATCGCGTCCCACTGCTCCACGGAGATTTCTTCCATGGGCGCCGTTTCAAATCGTCCCGCGTTGTTCACCAGAATGTCGATGCGTCCGAACTCCGCCGCTACCCTCGCCACGCTTTCGCGAATGCTTTCCGGCTCGCGCAATTCCGTCTGGATGGCCGCCGCACGTACCCCAAGCGCCTGAAGCTCGCACACGGTTTGCGCGGCTGCTTCCTCCGACTGGAGATAGGTGATGGCCACGTCCGCGCCTTCTCCGGCCAGCGCGAGAGCGGTCGCGCGGCCAATGCGTCTTGCCGCGCCCGTCACCAGCGCCACTTTGCCTTGCAAACTACCCATATTGACAGTTTAGCGGCTGAGACAGCCCTTCCGCTTTCCGCAACATCCAATCCGAGATTGTTACCATCCATACGATGAATCGTCGCCGGACCGATATCCTCATTCGGGCTACTCTGATTGTGGCATTGCTGGTCGTGTGCCTGAATGCCTGGCTGGCATTCCGATCTGTCAAGATTCTGAACGATAGCCAGTATTGGGTGGCGCAGACGTGGCAGGTCATCGATACGCTGGATCGCGTCATCGGCTCACTGAAGAGCGCCGAAACCGGGTATCGCGGCTTACTGGTGACCGGCGACTCGGCCTATCTTGTTCCCTACAAATCGGCGGTTCAGGAGATTCCCCAGGAATTCAGCGAACTGACTTCTCTCACGGCGGACAATCCCAAACGCCAGGACGAAATCGCAGCCATGCGCACGCTTGTAGACAAGCGGATTGCTGTGCTGCAGTCAGCCATGGGTCGGCTCGAGGCGGGAGAAAAGGATAAAGCGGGGCTGCTGAAACAGAGCGGAACCGGCAAGGCGGAGCTGGACCAATTGCGCGCCATGACGACGTCCATGCAGAGAGAGGAGCAGCGTCTTCTGGTGCAGCGAATCGCGAAATCGCACCGGGCCAGGGCCGATTCGCAACTGACAATCCTGGTGGTCACGGTTGTCGATGTATTGCTGATCGCGCTTGTGCTGTGGCTGCTGGGCCGTGAGCGCGCGCTTCGCAGGAGAACAGCGGCCACGGCCGAGCGCCTTGCGAAGCTGCAAAGCATTATTGATGTGGGGCTGACGAAGCTCACGCTGGCTGGGTTGATCCACTCCCTGCTCGACCGGCTGGGCAAGGTGATCGGGGCCGACGGTTCGGTGTTCTGCCACTGGCGCGACGGCGAAATCGAAGTGGCGGAATCCAGCGGCGTGAGCGCCAGAATGGGCCGGCGCATCAAGCTGGAACCCGGGAATCCGCTCTACGAGGCGGGGATGGGCCGCAAGCTGGTCACGGTGGAAGGTGAATCCGCCGAGTCTGTGCCCCTGGAGGGGATGCGGCGCGAGATGCACGCGATTCTCGTGCTGCCCATTCTCGTCTCCGGCGAGGTGGCGGCGCTGCTGATTGCCGGCCGCCGGGGCGAGAACGCCTTCGAGAACCAGGACGAAGACCTTCTCACCTTTGTCGCCGACCGAATCGGTATGGCCCTTGACCGCGCGAAAGGCTATGAGGCCGAACGAGAGGCGCGGCGGTTGGCGGAGCAGAGCGCGGCGGAAGTGCAGTTGCTTAATGAGGAACTTGAGGAGCGCGTCCAGTTGCGAACGGCGGAACTGGCAGCCAGCAACCGTGAGCTGGAGGCGTTCAGCTATTCGGTCTCCCACGATCTGCGCGCACCGCTGCGCTCGGTCGACGGCTTCAGCCTGGCGCTGGAAGAGGACTTTGCCCATGCCATGAACGAAGAAGGCCGCGACTACATCCGGCGGATTCGCTCCGGAGTGCAGAAGATGGGGCAGCTTATTGATGCGCTGCTTCAGCTCTCACGCATCACGCGCTCCGATCTCTCCCGCGAACAGATCAATGTCTCCGAGCTAGCCGCCGATGTCGCCCGCGATCTGCGCGCCGAAAATCCCGACCGAAATCTGGTCTTCCGCATCGAACCCGGACTTGAAGTCAACGCCGACCCCGGGCTGCTTCGGGTCGCTCTGGAGAACCTCCTCGGCAACGCCGTTAAGTTCAGCGCACGCCATCCGGAGGCGATGATCGAATTCGGACGCTCCCCGGAGACGGGCGAGTTCTTTGTCCGCGATAACGGGGCCGGCTTTGATATGCAGTACGTGAACAAGCTCTTCCACGCTTTCCAACGGCTTCATGGCGAGCGGGACTTCAAGGGCTCGGGCATTGGGCTGGCAACGGTGTCGCGGGTAATCCAGCGGCATCAGGGCACAATTCGCGCGGAAGGAGCCGTGGACCAGGGCGCTACTTTCTGGTTCACGCTGGGGTAGGATAGGAGAGGTATGGCTGAGCCGGCAAAAGCGATCCTCTTGATCGAGGACGATTCCGACCACGAGTTGCTGACCATTCGCGCGCTGCGCAAAGCGAACATCGCCAACGAGATCAAGATCGCGCGCGACGGCGAGGAGGCGCTTGACCTCCTCTTCGGTGATGGAGAAAACGCCCTTAAAACCTGTCCACAGGTTGTTCTGCTCGACCTTAAGCTGCCGAAAATTGACGGACTCGAAGTCCTTCGCCGCATCCGTGAAAATGAGCGTACCCGGATGCTTCCCGTCGTCATCCTCACTTCGTCTGATGAGGAGAGCGACATCATTCGCAGCTACCGACTGGGCGTCAACAGCTATATCCGGAAGCCGGTCAACTTCACGGAATTCGCCGAGGCAACGCGACAGTTGGGCATGTATTGGTTGGTGTTAAACGAATGTCCACCCAGCAACAACTGAGATCGAAGCACCTCCGGGTTCTCCTGATCGAAGACAACCCGGACGACGCGATTCTTGTCGAAAGGCACCTGCGCCACGCGGGCCTGTCGTTCACCGCGCGCCGGATTGAGACCGCTGAAGAAATGCACGATGCGATGCTCGATCCCGACGGCTGGGACGTGATATTGGCGGACTACCATCTGCCTGACTTCAGCGCGCCCGAGGCGCTCAGCCTGCTCAAGGAGACGGGCCGCGATATCCCCTTCATCATGATGTCCGGCGCGGTCGATGAGGAGACCGCTGTGGCCGCCATGCGCGCAGGCGCGCTCGACTATATCGCGAAGCAGAACCTGACCCGCCTGGTGCCGGCGATCGAACGCGAGTTGAAGGACGCCCACAGCCGCCGCCTGAAGCGCGGTGCGGAACAGGCGCTCCGCTCGAGCGAAGAGCGCTTCCACCGGCTCGTACAGGCAATGCCGCTCGCGCTGCTCATTGCCGATTCCTCCGGGCGCATTGTTTATGCCAACGAAGGGGTGGAGCGGCTGCTTGGCTATAGCCAGGCGGAAATAGAAACCGGCGTCCTGACCCTGAACCGCATCTTCGGAGCAGGCAACTCCCATGAATCGCTGCTGAAGCGCTGGGCGCGCGGCAGCGGCGAGCCGCTCGAAGTGGAATGCCGCACCAGCAGGGGAACCATCGTGCCGGTGCTGGTGGGAGCGGCGCGGCTCAATCGCGAAGCCCCGCCGGAAGACCGCCAGTTCGTCGCCTTCCTCGCCGACCTGACCGAGCAGAAGCGCAGCGATGAAATCTACCAGCGCACGGAAAAGCTGGCCGCCGCCGGACGCCTTGCCGCCTCCATTGCGCATGAGATCAACAATCCGCTCGAAGCCGTGACCAACTGCATGTATCTCATGGGCCAGTCGGTAATGAGCGACGAGGCACGGCAATATCTCCAGCTTGCGCAGCGCGAGCTGAACCGCGTTGTCCACATCACCACCCAGACCCTGCGCTTCTATCGCCAGAGCACACACCCGGTGGAAACCAATGTCCAGGACCTGCTGGAAACCGTAATCTCCCTCTATGACGCGCGGTTGCGTTCCAATTCCATCAGCATCGAGCGTCGCTTCCGGTCCGCGCCTCCGATTACCATCTTCGACGGAGAGGTACGCCAGGTGCTGGCGAACCTCGTTGCCAATTCCATCGACGCCATCGTTCCCCGGCACAACGGGCGCATCTGCTTACGCACAGCCGCCGCGCGCGACTGGGCAAACGGTCGCACCGGAATCGCCATCACCATCGCCGATACTGGCTCTGGGATGGACGCCCGCACCGCCCGCCGCATCTTCGAGCCGTTCTTCTCCACCAAGGACGAAACAGGAACGGGCCTCGGCCTGTGGGTAAGCCTGGAAATTCTCGAGAAGCACCAAGGCAGTATTCGGCTCCGCACCCGAACAGGGCACGGCAGTGGAACCGTCTTCCGCATCTTCCTGCCTTTCCGTCATAAGGCTGTGGAGTCCGCCGAGCCGCCGGAAGCACTGAAGGCCTCAGCCTAGGGCCCGATCCGCCCGTCCACACCCGGCACTTGCCAGTACCGCACGTTTTTTCGCGATTTTAGAAATGATTGATTCAAAGCGGTTTCCAAATTGGCTTTTCCGTAACCGTATGATTCCAGGAAGCTTGGGGTCTTTTGATTGAATTTATTGGTTTTATGTGATGTTGTCCTGTAAATGTCTGAATTTCGGCCTTCTATCTACATCTTTTTGAAATCAAGCGACTTGCTTGAACTCGACAGCAATGCAAAAAGGACCGCGCCCATGAGCGGTCCTTCTCAGTTTTAGTCTCTATTCTTCTTCTACCAAGCTGAGAAAATTCAGATGCCATGTTGAAAGAAAAAACTTGGGAGCGGGTTCGGTTTTGGGAACTCAGGCAGGCATTAGCTGCTTGGCGAATCTGTTTTCCACACAGGTCAGAATGCTGACGCTAGGGCGGTCCTTTCTGAGGTGTATGCCAAAACACGGTCCCCCATTTGCCGCGATGGTTTTGCTCTGCCACAAACGTAAACCGCAGATCCTTCGTCGCTTTGCTCCTCAGGATGACGTCCTCTTCATATTTTCATCCGCATACACCTGAAAGAGAACTGCTCTAATCCCTACCTGTCTTTAAGCAACGCTTCCCTGCCTCCGCGCCTCTGAAAGAAGGGGACCAACTCAAGCAGAATCAGGAAGAAAGACCTTATGGCGAGCACGCTCCTCCCGGGGAAGCCGTATCCTCTGGGCGCGAAATGGGACGGCACCGGCGTCAACTTCGCAATCTATTCCGAACATGCGACGGCGGTCGAACTGTGCCTGTTCAGGCAGGAAGATCAACAGACGGAGCAGATCTTTCTTCGCGAGACCACGGCCTTCGTCTGGCACGGATACATCCCCGGCATTCAGGTTGGGCAGCTTTACGGCTATCGCATTCACGGCCCGTGGGACCCCAAAAACGGGCTCCGCTTCAATCCAGCCAAGCTGGTCGTTGATCCTTATGCGCAGGCCATATCCGGCAAGGCCGACTGGTCCCAGCCGATCTTCGGATATGAGTTCGGCGGAGAGGACGCCGACCTTCACATCGACACTCGCGACAGCGCCGCCGGCGTGCCCAAGTGCGTGGTGGCCAGCCCCTATTTTGACTGGGAGCAGGACCATCCCCTGCGCTATCCGCTTTCGGACTCCGTGATCTACGAGACCCACGTGCGCGGCTTCAGCATCCAGAACCCCGACGTGCCGGAGCCGCTGCGCGGGACCTACGCCGGACTTGCCTCGCCCGCCAGCCTGCGCCACCTGAAGCGCCTGGGCATTACCGCCGTGGAGCTCATGCCCGTCCATCACCACATCAACGATGGACATCTGGTCGAAAAGGGCCTGAACAACTACTGGGGATACAACACTCTGGCTTATCTCGCTCCCGAAGGACGCTACTGCTCCACCGGAGACCGCGGCAACCAGGTGGCGGAGTTCAAGGCCATGGTCAAGACGCTACATCGGGAAGGGATCGAAGTCATTCTTGACGTGGTCTACAACCACACGGCGGAGGGCAACCACCTTGGCCCCACGCTCTCCCTGCGCGGCATCGACAACTCCACCTATTACCGGCTCGTGCCCGACAATCCTCGCTTCTACATGGATTACACCGGGACGGGCAACACCCTGAACGTGCGCCATCCGCAGGTGCTGAAGCTCATCATGGACAGCCTTCGCTACTGGGTGCTGGACATGCACGTGGACGGCTTTCGCTTTGACCTGGCGGCGACCCTTGCCCGCGAGTTGCACGATGTGGACCGCCTGAGCGGCTTCTTCGACATTATTCACCAGGACCCCACGCTTGCCGACGTGAAGCTGATTGCCGAACCGTGGGACGTGGGCGAAGGCGGCTATCAGGTCGGCAACTTTCCTGTGCTGTGGGCCGAGTGGAACGGCAAATATCGCGACACGGTCCGCCGCTACTGGAAGGGCGACAATGGCCAGCTCTGCGATCTTGGATACCGGCTCACCGGCTCCAGCGACCTCTACCAGCACGACGGGCGCCGCCCCTACGCGAGCATCAATTTCATCACTGCGCACGACGGCTTCACACTGCGCGACCTGGTGAGCTACAACGAAAAGCACAACCAAGCCAACGGCGAGAACAACCACGACGGCACCGACGACAACAACTCATGGAACATGGGCGCGGAAGGCCCCACGGACGACCCCGCCATCCACACCGCGCGCGAGCAGCAGATCCGCAACTTCCTGACCACGCTGCTTCTCTCGCAAGGCGTGCCGATGATCTCCGGCGGAGACGAAATGGGCCGCACGCAGCAGGGCAACAACAACGCCTACTGCCAGGACAACCCCATCAGTTGGTACGACTGGACGCGGACAGAAGAAAAGGAGGCGCTGCTTGATTTCACGTCGCGGATGATTAAGCTACGCCGCGGTCACCCCAACCTGCGCCGCAGAAAGTTCTTCCAAGACCAGGAAATTCGCAAATCGCCCAGCATCTGCTGGTATGGCAGCGATGGGCGCGAGCTCGACCCGGCCACGTGGGAATCGGGCTCCATCCGCCCGCTGGGCATGATGCTCAACGGCCAGGCGCTCGCCGCCGTGGATGATTTGGGAAATCCGGTTGTGGACGATTCGTTTCTGCTGCTGCTGAATGCCAGCGATCAGCCGGTGGACTTTACGCCGCCGCCCGCGCCGGGAGGGGGGAGCTGGAAATGTATGCTGAACACCAGCCGTCCGGCCAATCCGTTCAAATTATCGCCAGCAGGAAAAAAGGTAAAACTGAGGGCGCGCTCGCTTTTGCTTCTCAGCGAGCCAAGACAGAAACTCCCTCCACTCTAAGCGAGATATGCGGCGAGGCCCGCCGCACGAGGGGGAGTTCCTGACTACCAGTGTCCGATGACCTGAAGACGCATGAGGTGGGCGACCGCGATAAAGAGTATCCACAGCCCCACAACCGTTGAGCCTACCGTGAGCACGATCCGGCCCATGCGCCTGTCGTCAGGATGGGCGCGGGGACCGCGCCGCACACCGTAAAACTGCCCCAGGACGCCTATTGCCAGAATGACGCCACCGATCACTAAGGTTAGCCAAGCCATATGGCAATCCTTTCTACATTTAGATGCCAACGGTTGGGAAGCACTTTTTTTGAAAAAACGCAAATTCTTTTCAGCGGACTGAAAGGAGGCGGGCAATCCGCCCCCCGGACCCGACCCAAATCCGCCCCGATACGGGTAAACTGGAGCGTACAAGTACACCAAAGGACCAACAATGAAGCTGTTTCGCTGGCTATGGGTTGCTGCCACCCTGGCCGTGCTCGCCTACGGATTCCGCGTCGCCATGTACGTCGTTCCGGCTGACGTGAACCAGGGCGACCTCTCCCGCATCCTCTATTACCACGTGCCCACCTGGTGCGGAATGGGCCTGTTCTTCACGATTAACGTGATCTGCTCCATCGTGTATCTGGCCATCCGCAACCGGAACCCCCTGCGCGCGCTCAAGACCGATGCTCTGGCGCTGGCCTCGGCGGAGATGGGCGTGGTCTACTGCCTCGTCGGCATGACCACCGGCTCCATCTGGGGCAAGGCGGCCTGGGGCATCTGGTGGACGTGGGACGCGCGGCTGACCACGACGCTGGTGCTGTGGCTGATCTATATTGCCTATCTGCTGGTGCGGCGCTTTATCGCTGGGCAGGAGATGCGGGTGATGGCCGCCGTCATCGCCATCTTCGGGTTCGCAGACATTCCTATCGTCTATATGTCCACACGCTGGTGGCGGACGCAGCACCCCTCGCCGGTTTTCTTTGGAGGCCCGAACACCGGGCTTGACCCAAGCATGATGCCCGCCCTCTGGTGGAACATGGCCGGATGGCTCGCATGGGGCGTGATGGTCGTGGCCATCCGCTACTCGGCTGAACGCCGTCACCAAATTGCTGATCTGGACGCCGGCGATGCGGCATTGGGGGCGGCATGATGGTTCCCGGCACTGATCCCATGTTTCACCGGCATCTCGTGGCCGCCTACGCCGCCGTGTGGATCATCCAGTTGGGCTACCTGGCCTATGTGGGGAAGAAATGGTTCGCCGAGCGGCGCGGCGAGAATGCCGCGAAAAAGAAAGCTGGCGCGGAGTAGGGGAAAACTACCAGGTGGAGTACAGCTGGCCGTTCGATCCTGTTTCCTGCGAGCCGCTGTGGACATCGTCAATTCCCGGCTCGCTTTCATCCACGCTTTCGTAGGTGTCGCTCGTGTTCGTCACCCACGTCTGGTCGGAGTGAGTAATGGGATCGGTGGGAATCGACTTCAGGTATCCCGCCTGCACCAGGTCGTCCAGCGACTGCGGGGCCTTCTGCTTGTCCATCGTGTAGGAGTCAATCGCGCCGCGCATGACGTGCAGGTCTTCCTTCAGGACCACTTCTTTCGCGGCCTTCATGGAAGACAGATAGCTCGGCACGGCAATCGACGCCAGAATCGCGATGATGGCCATCACGATAATCAGCTCGATCAGCGTGAATCCGCCCTCGTGCTTGCCGCGCCCCACTTGAAGCCGGCCTAATTTTTGTCTCAAAGCTCGCACGTTTCCCCGTTACCAGTCCTTATACTTCGTCCCGTTCAGCGCCGTTCCGTCGGATTTTGTGTACACATCGAAGACGTTCTGCCCGCCCCACGAATCGCTGTCCGGCTCATCCTGCATCGACCGCAGCCCCCAGTCGGTGTTGTGGGTCATCGGGTCCTCCGGAATCTTCCGCAGGAATCGCACCTTCTTGCCCTTGACGTCCACACCGTTCACCAGCGTCTCGAGGTCCGGCGGGTACCCCTGGCTATCGATCTTGACCTGAAACGCGCCGCGGTCCGCCGCGTCCTTGTAGGCGTCGATGGCGCTCCGCATCTGCCACAGGTCGTAGCGCAGTTCGCTCTCCTTCTGCCGCTTTACCTGGAACTTGGCCACCGGCAGCGCCGCCGATGCCAGCACCGCCAGAATCGCGACCGTCACGATCAGCTCAACCAGTGTCAGCCCGGCCTCGCCTCTGTGTTTTGTTCTAAGCCTCATGATTCCTGATACGAACTTGTCCCCCACACAAGCAAAGCACCTTGTGTGGGCCACCCCCATGTTCTGACAGGGCACCGCGATTACGGCTGCACCTGAATAATGGACCGCGAGCCGGTCGCTGTCTCCGGCTGTTGCGCGCTGTTGCGGACCACCGGCTTGGTAATGACCACCGCCGCCGGACCCGCGGCGTTCGCCTTAAACGTCAGCACGCAAACTGTTCCGCTGCCGTCGACGCCCTTCGCGCCCGGAGGCCGCGACGCCACGACCGACACATTTCCCGCTCCGTCATCGCGATGCACCAGCGCCACCGTCTGGCCGTCCTTGCCAAGGAAGTTGGTGCCGCCCGAATCCTGCGAATCGCCCAGATCCACGTTGATCAAACTCAGCTTGGTCTGGTCATACTGCAACTGCAGAGGGACGGCATACACGTCCTTGCCCCCTGCAAGATCCACCTTCACCTGGAAGGTCGATCCCACCTTGGCCTTCTGAATCTGCGGAGCAAGACTTAGATTCACGGCCCCCGACGGCTGCATGTTCGCCGCCGCCGCTTCCGCCGCGCCCGCCGCTGTCGCGGGAGCGCCTGTCCCAGCCGAAGCTCCGGGCTGCCGCGGAGCGCCCAGCATCACCGGATTCTCGTTCTGCGCCTCCGGAATTTCGGTCGCGTTATTGATATGCCGCAACTCAATGTTGTTCGCGGTACCTGAATCCACCTGCCGCAGATTCAGCGGGTTGAGCATCTCCGCGCGGACCACATGCGGAATAAGCAAAAACACAATCTGGTCGTCGCGCTGCGTCTTGTCGTTGCTCCCGAAGATGTACTTCAGCAACGGAAGCCGCGCCAGTCCGGGCACTCCGCTCTCCGAGTTGCTGGTTTGCTTTTGTAGAATCCCGCCCAGAATATTCGCCTCGCCTTCTTTTAGACGAATGGTCTGGTCTACCGTGCGCTGCGTAATGATCGGCTCCGTGATGCCGCCGATGTTTGTGGAGCCGTTCTGCGACGAAACCTCAATGTTCAGCTTCAGCGTCACATCCTTGTCATAATGCACCGTCGGTTTGATCTTGATGTTCACGCCCACGTCGAGATACTGGAACTGCGTGTTGACCAGCGAACTCACAATGGCGGTCGCGGCGCCAGTCTGGTATGACCCGGTGGCAATCGGAATCCGCTCGCCAATCTTCAGCGTGGCCTCCTGCCCATCCGAGGCGCGGATGCGCGGGTTTTGCAATATCTTCGTTGAACTGTTGGTCAGCAGCAGATTCGCCTGCGCCTGCCCGATAGACACAGCGAAATTCGTGCCGTTCAGGTGAGCAAAGCTGTTCAGCGTGAGCCCACTGCTGCTGTTGTTGTTGTTCGTGCCCCCGTTGTTGCCGGTTGTGGACCCGTTGTTGTTATTACTGTTGGTCTCGTTGAAGTTCGATGACTGGAAGCCAACCGTCGCCGTCTGCGGCAACTGGATGCCAATGTTGCGTTCCCAGTTCCGGCTCACCTCCAGCACAGCCACGTCCACCACGACTTCCGGTTTGGCCTTGTCGAGATCATCGATCAGCTTCTGGGCCAGCAGCAGCTCGTCCGGGGTAGCGCGCATAATGATCGCGTCCTGGCTGGCCACACCGAATATCTTCGCGCCCTGGAACATATTCCGCAGTGCCGTTTGTATGTCCGTGAAGTCATTCTGCTGCGCGATATTGGTCAAGTAGAACGTCTGGACCGCCTGGTCCTGCAACTCCAGGCGCTTGGCGCGCGTGTTCTGCGCCACAAAAATTGTGTTCGGCGTAATCGCCTGCCAGAAGGTGCCGGAGACCACTCCAATGATCCGCAGCGCGTTGTACAGATCGGTGTTCGCAAGGTCTACCTGAACGCGCTTGGAGTTGTAGTCCGGGTCAAAAAGCACGTTGATGCCGGCCATCTTGCCCACAGTCTGGTAGACAACTTTGCTGTCCTCGACCGCGTGAATGGTGAGCGGTTCGTTCGAGAGCGGCCGCAGACGCACCGGCCCTCCCATCTCGCCCATATTCGCCGCTTCTCCCTGCGGAATCGGCTCGCCGTTGGCCTCGGTTTTTGCCGCCGAGTTCGCGGCCTTGGCGGCCTCTTTCTGCCGCGTGGCCCGGATCTCCTGCTCTGCCAACTCATTGCTGGGGTCAATCTGCAGCGCGCGCAGGAACTCCGTCAGCGCTCCCGTCACATCGCCCTGGCTCCTCAGCGTTTCGCCGTGCTTCACATGAATCGACGCCGCCGCAAACCGCGTCCGCTCATAGGCCGTCTTGTAGACCACATCGTCGGGCTTCTGTTTGTAGGCCTGGTAATAGAGCTCGTAGGCAGCCGAGATGTCATCGCGCTCCTCGGCCGCCTGCCCCTGCTTGTAGAGCTTCGAGGCCGAAGGCCCGTCAGCAGCCAGCGCTTGCGGCGCAACACAAAAAAGCGAAAGCCCCATCATCAGGACCAGCGCGACGCAGGATGCCCACTTCAAACTTTGCTTGTTCATGAAACTCCGGCAGGCTGGGGTTGGCGGCGTCCTAAAATGCTCGAAATCCGCGCGCAGCCATGACTTACACCTGCTGCCGCCTGTCGCGGGACGCACTTTAAGTATATCAGTCGCATGTTTCTGTTGTGGTTCGGTTTCGTTCATCGCGAAGCGTAAATTTTAAGTGTTCCTGAGGCCTTGCTTGCCTATCCCTATTTCCTAATCCCTGAGCCCTGTCTCTCTGCTAGCATTGACTTCTGGAACCCCGCCCATGCCCCGGCAAAGCTCCCATTCCAATATTCAGGCTCCGCAAAAAAGCAAGCCGCGCGACCCTGCCGCCTCCGGTGAGCGGGACGCCGCCGTGAACCGCGCCGCCGGGCATAATTATTTCCTTCTCGACCGCTTTGAGGCCGGCGTGGCCCTGCGCGGGACCGAGGTCAAGTCCATTCGCGAAGGCAAGGCCAATCTTAAGGACGCCTACGGCATCATCAAGGACGGCGAGGCTTTCCTGCTGAATGCC
>JAICYR010000196.1 GCA_025934135.1 Acidobacteriaceae bacterium
TGCTGAAGAGCGCGCCGACTTCGACAGGGCCGTGGACTGACGGGCAGGTGATCTATAGCGTGCCGGAGATGGACCCAAATTCGCCCAGCTACGATAAGGAGACGTTCTGCTACGCGGGCAAGGAGCATCCCGAGTTTGAGCATGGGGACTTGGTCTTCACTTACGCCTGCAACACCTTCTCCATGTCGAAGCTGGCCAAGAACCTGAAGCTGTACTTCCCGCATGCGGTGCGGATGCCGATTCCGAAGCTTGAAGCCAGCGGAGGAAAGTGATGGGCCGGTTCCGGAATTCGAGGCTGTCGGAGCCTGTGGCAGGCGGCGCGCGGCTGGCCACGGTGTATTCGCCCGCGCTGAAGGGGCGGGCGGACATGACGCTGTATGTGCCGGAGGCTTCCGCGGGCGAGCGGATTCCGCTGGTGGTCTTGCTGCATGGCGTTGACGGCAGTCACTGGAACTGGTGGGTCATGGGCAAGGCCCCAGAGACCGCGCGGGAGATGGCTGAGTCCGGCGAGATTCGACAGTTCGCCATTGCCATGCCTTCAGATGGATTGTGGGGAGAAGGCTCAGGCTATGTGCCGCATCGGGAGTTTGACGCGGAGGCGTGGATTGCTGAGGACGTGCCGGGGTTCATCGGTGAGTTTGTGCCGGAGGTCGAGACCGAGCGCTTCTATCTGGGCGGGCTGTCGATGGGCGGCTTCGGCGCGCTGCGCCTGGGGATGAAGTACGCGGCGAAGGTCAAGGGCATCTCGGCGCATTCGTCGGTGACGAGCGTGGAAGATCTTGCACGATTTGTGAGTGAGCCTCTGGACGAGTACTGGGCCTCAGGTGCGGAGAACGTCGATATCCTCCATTGGGCGAAAGCGAACCGCGCGACGCTTCCGCCGCTGCGGTTTGACTGTGGGCGGGAAGACCAACTGCTGGAGGCGAACCGCGCGCTGCACGCGGCGCTGCTGAAGGAAGGAGTTCCGCACAGCTATGAAGAGCACGACGGCGGCCACTCTTGGGATTATTGGCAGGTCCACGTGCGCGAAACGCTGCGGTTCTTCTCGGAGATTGAGGCTAAGCACGTTTAACTCCGGAGGCGGAGATGGAATACTCGGCTCCCTGGTAGTGGAGGTTTTCCAGCCGGGCGTTCGGGTCGAAGGCGGCAAGCTTCGGCGTGGCGTGCAGGCCGCCGTGGAGCGAAGGGTCCACCCCGAAGATGGACTCGATGACCATATCAATGAATGCGCCTCCAGAGACGCAGGACCAATCTTCAATGTAGGGGGCGTCATTGGAAGCCTTGTAAGCGCCGCCCTTCAGTGGCGGAACCACCCCTTCGACGAAGTGCGCCTGCCCAATGGGGCCTTGATTGCCGGCCTTCGCTATTTCGGTGAGCCAAGGCGCAATCTTCGCGGGATCGTCCACTTTGAAGAGACCCTTGGCGCACTCCGGCGGCCATGCCGCGTAGGCTCCAAGACAACTATGGTCGGGGCGGACGTTCCATGTGGAGTCGGGGTCGCCGCTGGCAAGAGCGCGCATCCACTTTTTTGAGGCGAGTTGCGACCAGAAGAAGTGCGCCATCTCGCGCTTCTGAGTCTCGGAAAGATCCTGGCCCATGTTGTCGAGCACGGCGAGGAAATCGTAACAGTGACGGACCTCTATAAATGACCCGTCGGGCTGGCCGCAACGCCACCATCCCTTGCCCTTAACGTAGAGCATTTCGTTGATGCGCTTGGCGAGCGCTGAAGCTTCGGAGCGAAGCTGCGCGGCCTCCGAACCGCGGCCATCGTGGTCGAGTAGATCGGCCACGAACCTCATGCTGGAGACATTGCCGGCGTTCATTCCGGCGACTTCATGAATATAGGTGCTGACGACTTCGAGCAGGTTCTGGATGCCGCCGTAGTCGGCCATGCCGTTTTTACCAACGAGCTGTTTCCAGTAAGTGGCGTGGTAGAGCAGGTGGTCGAGAACCGGCTTGTCGCCGACCTGCTTCTTGAGCCATGCGAAATCGCCGGTGACGCGGAGGTAGTCCTGCGCGCAGCGGATGATGGCCATATCGTTGACGGCGTACCAGGGACCGACGGCCTCTCCGGTCACGTAGTCGGTGGCGAGGTGCTGGTGCATGTCGCGCTGAAACCATATCTCGACCAGGTTGCGCAGCGGCTGCGGATCGAGCAGGGCAAGGCTGAGGCTGGTGAGGGCCGTGTCCCACGGAAAGCTGAGAGTGGGAAGAACGTGTCCGCTCAGGGTCAGCAGCGTGGGGCCGTAGGCGGAGTCGGGCGAGCGGCGGCGCGCCGTGAGCAGGTTGCGGAGGCCGTTGTTGTAAAGGTTCCAGAGGGTTTCACTTTCGGTGTGGAGGCGCGGTAGGTGCCCTGAAAAGTCGCTGTTGCCGGGAGTAAAGGCCGAGTTAAGAAGCTGGATGAAGCGCTGCTGGCTGCGCGATTCGATCTGCGCGAAGTTGGCTTGGAGCCGGTCGTGCATGGAGTTGGCGCTTACGGCGTCATCGCCAATCGCAGCGACGAAGTGGAGTTCCTTCTCCGCGCCGGGGGCAAGGGTGATGTGGTACTGGAGGACATTGCCGCCTTCAACCGAGTCAGGCGGTGGATGAATGCCCTGCGCGGCAGCGGCCTTCGACTGCTGCGCGACCCAGGTGAGCCGGCCTTGCGAGGCGTCCCACGACCGCTGGTTGTCGCCCTCGCCCGGAAGCTCATTCATCCAGGCCTTGGTCTTCTTCGTGACGGCGGCGCGCATGTCGAAGCCGAGTGTCATGGTCACGGTTTGCGGGCCGGTGTTGCGGACCTCGATCTTCTGCATGACGGCGCGCTGCTCGGGCGGCAGGAACATCGTGGTGCGGATTCGGACTCCGTCGTCCAGTGCCTGCTCGCGGATGACGCAGTGCGGAAACCACTGGTAGACGACGGCGCGGACGGGCTCGTCGGAGATGGAGGCGAGACGGTCGTTGAAGATCAACTCGCAGGTGGAGAGCAGGCCGGGGCTCCAGGGAATGGCGGGCATTCCGCAACAGGTGTAAGGCGGGAAGGCCATGGCCGTGATGGCGGATACGGATTTGACGGCCTGCGCGTATCCCCAGTCGTTCTGGGCGATGGGCAGGTTGAACAGATCCATGAAGTTGTGGGGCATACGGACGCTGGCCAGGTCGCTGAGGGAGGGCACGGCGGGGAGCTTGCGAGCGGCGGCTGGCACGCCGGGTAGGGCATTGGCGCGGGCGGCAACGGCGGCGGCCCCGGCTGAGACTTTCATGAAGGTGCGGCGGTTCATGGGCGGTCCTCGCGTGTTGGCATGAGCAGCATGATAGCAGGAGAAAGAGCGTTTTGGCCTGATTGAATCATGGTGATGGTTTGTATGTGCATGAATCGGTCATGGTAGGCGCCAGGAAGCGGCGGCTAAAAGCCTAGGGGCAAGGCTTGCTGGTCCCGGGAACTTACTGAGTGATGAGACGGCCGTTTGCGCGGCTTGAACCAACTAAACTGTGCGAGAAAGAATGGTCGGGGAGAGAGGATTCGAACCTCCGACCCCCTGGTCCCGAACCAGGTGCTCTACCAGGCTGAGCCACTCCCCGATTGTTTGGCTGGATGCCTGCCCGCAACGGTCCCTGGTCGCTCCCGCGCGTTTCAGCAAGCTATTCTTGAATATATCAGAAAAGGACTTCCTGCCTGCCCGCGCCAACCATGAAAGCCGCCACCCAAGTCGATCTATCGCGCGTCCACATTCTCGATGGTGGCATGGCCACCGAACTGGAGCAGCGCGGGTGCGACATCTCCGGGCCGCTGTGGTCGGCGCGCGTGCTCGACGAAGCTCCCGAGGCGGTCCGGCAAGTGCATCTGGATTATCTTCGTGCGGGGGCCGACTGCATCTCGACCGCGAGCTATCAGGTCTCGGCGATGGGCTATGCGGAGTTAGGCCGCCCGTGCGAAGATGCCGCGCGCGCCCTCCGTAGATCGGTCGAAATTGCCGAGCAGGCCCGGGATGAGTATCGGCGCGAATCCGACCCGCCAGTCATTATCGCCGCCTCGCTCGGACCCTACGGCGCGGCTCTGCACAACGGGGCGGAATTTCATGGACGATACGAAATCGGCTTCGACCAGCTCGTCTCGTTCCACGCCGAGCGTCTGTCGGCCGCGGCGGAAACCAACGCCGATCTGGTCGCGCTGGAGACTATCCCTTCCCTCGAAGAGGCAATGGCGATTCTTTCGGCGCTGGCCGCCTTCCCGCAGCTTCGTGCATGGCTCTCCTTCACCTGCCGCGACTCCGCCCATGTGGCTCACGGCGAAAAACTTTCCGACTGTGCCGCTCTGCTCGAAAACTCGGAGCAGGTCGTCGCCATCGGCATCAACTGCACGCATCCCCACTACATCACCGACCTCATTGCCGCTGCAAAATCGGCCACCTCCAGGCCCATTTTTGTCTATCCCAATTCCGGAGAAATCTGGGACAGCGCGCACCGCCGCTGGGCCGGAACGTCCGAGCCGGCGGAGTACGAAACCCTGGCCGGGCAGTGGTTCCAGTCTGGCGCGCAGGCCGTGGGCGGATGCTGCCGCACCACCCCCACCCACATCCGAGCGGTCCGTCGGGCGTGGGAGCGAGCCACTCCGCAACCATGCGACAATAAAGCTACAGAGTCATGAAATCCGCATCCGAAGTGGCCCCGCAGCCGGTCGTCGTTACCCCCGAACTTCTGGCCCAGCACGGCATCACGGGCGAGGAGTATGAGCGCATTCTAAGCGCGCTTGGCCGCACGCCTTCGCTCACGGAACTTGGCATTTACAGCGTGATGTGGAGCGAGCATTGCTCCTATAAGTCGTCGCGTGTACATCTGAAGCGGCTGCCCACTAAAAGTGACCTCGTGGTGCAGGGGCCGGGCGAGAACGCCGGAATCATCGACGTGGGCGACGGCTGGGCCTGTGCCTTCAAAATCGAGTCGCACAACCATCCTTCCTATATTGAGCCGTATCAGGGCGCGGCCACCGGCGTCGGCGGAATCCTGCGCGACATCTTCACCATGAACGCGCGCCCGCTGGCCGTGATGGATGCGCTCAGCTTTGGGCCGATTGCGCCCGACGGCGAGACCCCTCCCGAGGTCATCCATAAGAACCATTCCATTCTGGAAGGCGTGGTGAGCGGCATCGCGGGATACGGCAACTGCTTCGGCGTGCCGAACCTCGGCGGGCAGACGCGCTTTGAGCCGTGCTACTCGGGCAATCCGCTGGTGAACGCCTTCGCGCTGGGCCTCGTCCGGCGCGACGAAATTTTCTACGCGAAAGCCACGGGCGTCGGCAATCCGGTCATATATGTAGGGGCCAAGACCGGACGCGACGGCATCCACGGTGCCACCATGGCCAGCGAGGAGTTTAAGGAAGGCTCGGAGCAGAAGCGCCCCAACGTGCAGGTCGGCGATCCCTTCATGGAGAAGCTGCTGCTCGAA
>JAICYR010000020.1 GCA_025934135.1 Acidobacteriaceae bacterium
AGCTCCCGTCCAGATACGTTTGCAGCCACGTCTCTCCGCTCTCATTGAATAAGGTGTGAAAGCTTATGGTAACGGACGCGCCACAAATAAGGGGAAATCGTGGTGTCACAAGTGCGCAGCAGTCAATTCGGGAAAAAACCGCTGGACACGCATATACCTATTTGGGCATACTCAAGATGTGGATCGATTCGTTAAGCCACTGCGGTGGATAGCTTCCGCGAAGAAGGATCTAATGGCAATGCCGGATGAGGTGCAGCAGACCTTTGGTTTTGCCCTTTATCATGCTCAGATCGGAGCGCGCCACCCGGACGCAAAACCGCTGAAGGGTTTTGGATCAGCGGGCGTTCTGGAAGTTGTGGAGGACTTGCACGGCGACACATACAGAGCGGTATATACAGTTCGATTTGCGGATGCGATTTATGTATTGCACTGCTTCCAGAAAAAATCGAAGCATGGAGTTCAGACGCCCAAACGAGAGATGGATTTGATCCGTGAACGGTTCAGAGAGGCCGAAATAAAGGCAAAAGGAGGGACGTCATGAGCAAGATAGAAAAGACGAAAAGCGCATATGAAGAGTTGGGGTTCCCGGATTCTCCAGAGATGCTGGTGAAAGCGCAGCTCGTGATGAGAATTGCGAAACTTTTGAGCGACCGTGGATGGAGCCAGCAGCAGGGAGCAAAAGTCATGGGGCTGACTCAACCTAAACTGTCAAAGATGCTTCGTGGTCAATTTCGAGGAGTGAGTGAAGCTAAATTGATGGACTGCCTCATCCGGCTCGGCTGCGAAGTAAAGATTGTCATTCGCCCAAAAAGACGGTCCGCTACGAGTCGAGTGGAAGTAGTGGCGGCGTAGGATTCGGTGTTCTAGTCAGCAACCGTCGCAATACGCCGGGGTTGTAACCTGAAAAGTATGCCCGCTCTTGCGCGCCTGTTGATCGTCCTCGGACTGCTGCTGCTCCTTGCCGGAGCGGCGGTTTATCTTCTGAGTCTGGTGGGCGTTTCCTTTGGACACCTGCCCGGCGACTTCGCGTGGCGGCGCAAAAATGTCTCGGTGTTTTTCCCGCTCGGGACGTGCATCCTTATCAGCGTTCTGCTCACGCTCATCCTCTACTTGTTCTCGCGTTTTCACCGCTAACGATAAACTGAAGCATTATGGAGAAATCACAGCTTGGCTTCAGCTTTGAGGCCGCACAGCAGCCGCCGCAGCGCCACATCTGGAAAGTGAGCGACCTGGTGGCGAAACTGCGCGCAGGCATCGAACGCGAATTCTCCGATCTGTGGGTGGAGGGGGAAATCTGCGACCTGCGCCCCGCCGCGTCCGGCCACATTTACTTCACACTGAAGGATGACGAGGGCCAGCTTACAGCCGTGCTGTTTCGCCGCCAGGCCTCGCTGCTGCGCTTTCATCCCGAGAACGGGCTGCACATCCTGCTGCGCGGACGGTTGTCGCTGTACGAGCAGCGCGGGCAGGTGCAGATCGTCGCTGAGCATCTTGAGCCAATGGGCGCGGGATCGCTGCAACTCGCCTTTGAGCAGGTGAAGCGGCGGCTGGAGCAGGAGGGCCTCTTCGATGCCGAGCGCAAGAAGCCACTGCCCGCGTTTCCGCGCTGCGTGGGCATTGTGACGTCGCCATCAGGAGCGGTGATCCGCGACTTTATTACGGTGGTCACCCGCCGCCATGCCGCGCTGGAAATCCTGCTGTATCCCGCGCTGGTGCAGGGCGAGGCCGCTGCGGCGGAAGTAGCCAAAGGCATCGCGTACTTCAACCAGACGCGCGAGGTTGACCTGATCGTAATCGCGCGCGGCGGAGGTTCGCTCGAAGACCTCGCCCCATTCAACGCCGAGCCACTCGCCCGGGCCATCGCCGCATCGGAGCTTCCGGTCGTCTCCGCAGTGGGGCACGAGACCGACTTCACCATTGCGGACTTCGTCGCCGATCTCCGCGCGCCCACTCCATCCGCCGCGGCGGAACTCATTACGGCGGCACAGCATCGCGTGGAAGAGCACGTGGAAGAGCTTTCCCAGCGCCTCTCCCGCGCCGCGCGTTACACCGTGATGCAGGCACGCGAGCGCTTCTCCCGCGTCTCGATTGAAACCGCGCTGGCGCACATTCGGGACGGCCTTGGACGCCGCCAGCAGCGCGTGGATGAAGTCGGCTTCCGGATGGAGACCGCGTGGCGCGCGCTCTTCCATGACCGGAAGCAGCGCCTGGAATCGCTTGCGGCAGCAGTTTCGCGCAATGACGCAGCCCAGCGCATCCGGCTCTTCCGCGAGCGGCTGGACAATTTTTCTTCGCGCCTGCTCCGAGCGCAAGCGCTCGCAAACCAGAACCGCCGCGCGGCGCTCCAATCACTGGAGCGGCAATTGGCGACGCTGTCTCCGCTGGCCGTGCTCAATCGCGGATACGCGCTCGTCTACAGCGAATCCGGCGCCTTGCTGAAGCGTGCATCCGAAGCCCGACCGGGCGAACTTCTCTCCACACGGCTGGCCAGCGGAGCCGTCGAAAGCCGCATCACAAAGATCACCCCAGAAAAAGCAGGACAAGAGAAAGCATGAGAAAGCTGTTCGGAACTGATGGAATCCGCGGTGTGGCCGGCGAGCCGCCGCTCGATGCAAAGACGATTTACGCAGTTGGGCTTGCACTCGCGCACCAGCTTAAGAACGGGACGGCGCAACCTCGAGTGATCCTGGGCATGGACACGCGCGAGTCCGGCAACTGGATCGCCGCCGTACTCTCGGCAGGGCTAATGCAGGCGGGCGCTACCGTGCAGAACGCGGGCGTCATCACCACGCCGGCCATTGCGTACCTGGCGCGAAAGCATGGATTCGCAGCGGGCATCGTGGTCTCCGCTTCTCACAATCCGTGGCAGGACAACGGCATTAAGGTCTTTGGAGGCGACGGCTATAAGCTGCCGGATGCAACTGAGCTTCGTATTGAAGAAGAAATCTTCCGCCATCTGGAGTCGGTCAGCGCGCCCGATCCCGCGCAGTTGTCGGCGCCTCCGGTTGTGGAGTGCTTTCGCGCCGACTATGAGGCGTTCCTGCTTGCGGCGGTTCCGGGGCTTGAACTCGACGGGCTGAAGCTGGTGCTCGATTGCGCCAACGGAGCCGCTTCCGCCATCGCTCCCGAACTTTTCGCGCGCCTCGGCGGGGTGGTCCGCCTTACCCATATTCAGCCCACCGGGCGCAACATCAACGCCGAGTGCGGCGCGCTCCATCCGGAGATCGTCGCCGCTGAAACCAAAGCGAGCGGCGCGGACCTTGGCATCACGTTCGACGGAGACGCCGACCGCGCGCTCTTCGCCGACGCGAACGGCCGCGTCGTAAATGGAGACGCCGTGCTGCTGCTCGCCGCGCGCGACTTGAAGGCGCGCAACCGGCTCAATGGAAACATCGTAGTCGCCACGACGATGTCCAACATGGGACTGGAGGGCGCGCTGCGCCGCGATTCGATCAAGATGCTGCGCGCACCTGTGGGCGACAAATATGTTCTGGAAATGATGCAGGCCCACTCGGCCTCTCTCGGCGGCGAGCAGTCGGGGCATATCCTGTTCCCGCACCTGGCCACTACGGGCGATGGCCTGCTGACTGCACTGGTGGTGCTCGATCTGGTGCGCCGCTCCGGAAAACCGCTCCACGAACTTATCGCAGACCTGAAGGTCTTTCCGCAGACGATTGTGAACGTCCGCGTCAGGGAGAAGAAGCCGCTTGACGAGATTCCGACCGTAGCCACCAGCATTCGCGCCGCGGAAGAAGAGTTGCAGGCCAATGGCCGCGTGGTGATTCGCTATTCCGGAACGGAGCCGCTGGCGCGCGTGATGATCGAAGCTGAATCGGAAGAAGCCATGCGCCGCCATGCTGAGGCCATCGCCGGTGCGATCCGCGAGGCGCTCGGAGTTTAGTCGAGGTCGCGCCAGTTCGGACCCACTCCAACGTCGGCAACTAGGGGAACGCTCAATTCAATGACGTGCTCCATTTCGTGCTGAACAATTTCACGCACCTCATCCACTTCCGTGTCCGGAACATCAAAGAGCAACTCATCGTGCACCTGGAGCGTCATCCGCGTCTTCAGCTTTTTTTCAGCGAGCAGCTTGTCAATGCGGATCATGGCCAGCTTAATCAGATCGGCCGCGGTACCTTGCAGCGGAGTGTTGACCGCCGTCCGCTCGGCGAAGCCGCGCAGGTTGGCGTTGCGGCTCTGGATGTCGGGAATGGGCCGCGCGCGCCCGAACATCGTCCGCACCTTCTGCTCACGGCGCGTCTGCTCAAGAATGCGGTCGATGAATTCGCGTACTCCCTTGTACCGCTCGAAATAGGTTTCTATATACAGCCGTGCCTCGTGCTGCTCAATGCCCAATTGCTGCGCCAACCCGAAGGGAGAAATGCCGTAGACGATTCCGAAGTTCACGGCCTTGGCACGATTGCGCGTCTCCTTGCTCATGGCCTCGGGCGCGATGCCGAAGACCTCTGAAGCCGTGAGCGTGTGGATGTCCTGCCCGGTGGCATAGGCGTGCGTCAGCAACGGGTCGCCCGAGAAGTGCGCCATCAGCCGCAGCTCAATCTGCGAATAGTCCGCCGAAAGCAGCGTGTGGCCGGACGCGGCAATAAAGGCGGCGCGAATCTCGCGTCCAAGCTCGGTGCGAATGGGAATGTTCTGCAAATTCGGATTCGTGGACGACAGCCGCCCTGTCGCCGTGCCCACCTGGTTAAAGGTGGTGTGGACCCGGCCCTCGGAATCGGCCAGAAGCGGCAGCGAATCCACATAAGTTGACTTGAGCTTGGCAAGCTGGCGAAACTCCAGCACCATGCGCGGCGCGTCGTGGTGGGCGGCAAGCTCCTCCAGAACATCCTGCGCGGTCGAAACCACCTTGCCCTTGCCGTACTTCATGGGCTTGGGCAGGTTCATTTTGTTGAACAGCACATCGCCAAGCTGTTTGGGCGAATTAATGTTGAAGCGGTGTCCGCAACACGCGTAAATCTCTTCGCTTACGCGGTCCAATTCCCGCGCAAGCTTTTCCGACATCGCGTTGAGCACGCCCGTATCGATTCGCACGCCTGCGCGCTCCATGCGCAGCAGCACGGGCACCAGCGGCAGATCAATCGTCTCGTAAACTTTTGCCGCATCAAGTGCCTTCACGTCTTCGCGCAGCACCGGAGCGAGCGTCTCAATCGCCTGCGCCGACTCCAGCAGCAAACGGTCTCCCGTCTCCTTCAGCGGATACTGGCTGAAGCGTGCGGCCACATCGCTCAACCGGTGCGAGGCGTGCGTGGGATTGATGAGGTACGAGTAGAGCATCAAATCGTCTTGCACGCCGCGCAGCACAATACCGCGCGACTCCAGCGCGCGAAGCGTTCCCTTCAGATCATGAACGCGCTTCGGGACAGTCTCGTCCTCCAGCAGCGTGCGGATCTCATCGAGCGGCAGCAGCAGAATCTTTTCCGGCTGGCTGGCCACTGCAATTTTGTAGACGTCGGCTGCCGCATCCAGCGCTGCGGACTTCTCCGCCTCATCCACCAGATCGAGCAGCGACATTGTCTTCAATTCCGGCTCGCGCTCCTCCAGCGACTCCGTCTCTTGCTCACTCACCTGCTCCGTTGCCGTCTCCAATGCAGAAAGTGGGACCGCCAGCGCGAATCCCTTTGCTCGAACCTCGCGCAGAAATTCGGCGATGTCGTCCGTGTTTGGCTCAGCGATATACTCCGCCGTGCGCGTTTCCTCCGCCGGAGCAAGGTCCTTCAGCAGCGTTGTGAACTCAAGCTCGGTGAAGAGCGTGCGGCAGGCACTGGCGTCGGGAGCCTGCGTACGCATCGCGTCCAGATCGAGATCGAGCGGGACCCCGCAGTGGATCGTCACCAGTTCCCTGCTCAGCAGAATGTTGTCGCGATTGTTTTGCAGAGACTCGCGGTAGGTCTTGCGCTTCACTTCATCCGCTCGATCCAGCGCGGCTTCGAGGGTTCCGAACTGCTGAATCAACTCGACCGATCCTTTATCGCCGATCCCCGGCGCTCCGGGAATGTTGTCAATCGAATCGCCACGCAGCGCCATCACATCGATGACCTTCTCCGGCGGCACGCCCAGCGTCTCCGTCACCTTGTCGCGGTCGAGTACCAGGTTATCCTTCACCGGATTCAGCACCTTCACGTCATCGGTAACGAGCTGCAGCATGTCCTTGTCGTTCGACACCACAAAGACCAGATGACCCGCCTTTGCCGCCTGCGCGGCCAGTGTGCCGATCACGTCGTCGGCCTCAAATCCCTCGGCCTGAAGAATGGGAATCCGAAACGCCTCCAGCGCGCGCCGAATGTACGGCAACTGCTGCGCGAGATCAGGCGGCATCTCCGCGCGATTGGCCTTGTATCCGGCGTAGTCCACTTCCTCGAAGGTCTGCGTCTTGATGTTGAACTTGCGGATCGTCGTCATGGCCTTCGCGCGCTCGTCGCGAAACACCGGAGTGCTCACGTCGAAGACAGCGGCGAAGTACTCGGGCAGGAAGTCGCGCCGCAGCTTGTTCAGCATGTTCACGAAAACGTAGGTGGCCGCGGTGGGCACTCCGGTGCGCGTGGACATGGGCCGCTGTCGCTGCATCGCGTGATACGCGCGGAAGATGAATGACATGGAATCGAGCAGGAAAACGGGCGGCTTGGTCGCGTTGGACGGCATCGGTTTGAGTCTACTGCCCCAGCGGCTCAGGAGAGAAACATGCAGTCGCCATAGGAGAAAAATCTGTAGCGTGCCGCAACCGCGTGGCGATATGCTGCCAGCACGTGGTCGCGTCCTCCGAACGCGCTCACCAGCATCAGCAGGGTCGATTGCGGCAGATGGAAGTTCGTCAGCAGCGCGCTCACGGCGCGGAATTGGAATCCCGGCGAGATGAAAATATCGGTACTCCCGGAGTGCGGCGTGAACTCGCCCGCCAATGCGCAGTGTTCCAGAGTCCGCACCGTCGTGGTCCCCGCAGCGACGATGCGGTGGCCCTCGTGTTGCGCAGCGTTCAACTCGCTCGCCGCTTCCTCCGGCAGCGTGTAGCGTTCGGTGTGGAGATGAATTTCCTCGACCCGATCCACGCGCACGGGCGCGAACGTCCCCAGGCCGACGTGCAGCGTGACGTACGCGATGCGGACACCGCGCGCGCGGATGCGGTCAAGAATCTCCGGCGTAAAGTGCAGCCCCGCCGTGGGCGCAGCAACTGAGCCTTTCTGCCGTGCGTAGACCGTCTGGTAGCGCTCGTGGTCGGTATCCACGTCCTCGCGATGAATATAGGGCGGCAGCGGGACGTGGCCCAGCGCCTCGACCGCTCCGAAAAAGTCGTCTACTGGATCGAAGCACAGCGTGCGCTCGCCGAAGTCGCCGTGCTCCGTGACCTCGGCCCGAAGCTGGCCTTCGCCGAAGAGGAGCACTTCGCCGCGCAGCACCTTTCTGCCGGGGCGCACGAGCGCCTTCCATTCCCACTCGCCGGTTTGCTCGGTCAGGAAGACCTGCACGCGGCCCGTGGGCTGCTGGCCGCGCTCGCGGTCGGGGCTTCCGTGCGCCTGCTCGCGCCGCGCATACAGTCGGGCCGGAATCACCCGGCTGTCGTTCAAGACCAGCAGATCGCCTTCGCGCAACATCTCCGGAAAATCCCGAAACATGCGGTCGGCATACTCGCCCGTCTCGCGGCTGAGAGACAACATGCGCGCGCCGGAGCGCTCTTCGGGAGGCTGCTGCGCGATCAATTCGCCGGGCAAGACGTAATCAAAATCGGAAACTAACACACTTGTAATGATATTTCGTCATGTAGCTACGCTGAGAAAAACGGTAAGCTCCTGTGATGCGTGCTGATCGATGCGAACTCGAAACTCGTAAATATTCATGCCTGGCGCGGACATTCGGATGTAGAACAGTTCACCAGTTGCCGGTTTCTTTAGTGAGAAGTGGCCCTTTTTATCTGTTGTCGTAGAAGCGATAACAGTCTTCCAACCGGGGGCGCAAAGCTCGACTCTAACTCCGGCAGCGGGTGCATTTGATCCACCAACATAAGCATGGCCGGACAGCGCACTGCTGACAGATATTTGTTTTTGCACGACAAGTTCTGTCGAGTGCCCAACTCCCATTGCGACCAGGAAAACAATTCCCAGAAAGGCAATCTGGTTAGATACTCTCGTCTTCATTCTCATTGCTCTTCTTCAGTGATTCTCCTGCAACTCTTCAAAATGCGCTTCAGCCCGCGCTCGGGCCCGCTCCAGCGAGTCGTTCAACTCCAGCCGGACAGCTTCTAGGGCCGCCTCGTCCGCATCTTTGGGAGGGGCGGCAATCATCCGCGACCAGGAAATGACGACCCGGGAAAACGGCTTCGGAACCAGGAGCCGGTCCCAAGACTTCAGCACCCAGGCCCGCTCCGGCAGCATGTAAAAGCTGCCCATGGGCGCGCCCGTGATCTGCGCCAGCTTTACCGAGCCAATCTTCGCCTGGTAGATCGGTCCGCGCGGGCCGTCCGCGGTAAACACCGCAGGCGTTCCTCTCCTCACCACGTCCTGAAATGCCAGCAGCCCCGCCGCGCCGCCGCGCGTACTGGACCCCCTTACACTGCGATAACCGAGCAGCGCCGAGGCGCGCGTAATCAGCTCGCCGTCGAAGCTGCGGCTGATGAGGATGGTGCATCCGTATTTGCGGAAATACCACGCCGCCGCCAGTGTGCAGCGGTGCCAGTAACAGTAAATTCCGTGTGCGTAGGGGCGTGGCGGCTCGGCGCCTTCCTCCGCGATGACCCTGAAGCGCAGCGTCACACCAATGGCCGCCAGAACCAGCGCGGTCAGCGGCGGCACAACAACCAGCGCGATGCGCTGCGAAAAAGTGAATCCCTCAGAGTCTCGCTTACGCGACTGCAAGCGTCCGGACCTCTTCTTTGCGCACGGTCAGCTTTTCTACCAGATCGGCGCGGACGGCGAAGCCGCGCCCCGGCGAGTCGGGCACCTGAATCTCGCCCTTCGGCGAGACCTCGACTTCGGGCTCGATAATGTCTTCCTTCCAGTAGCGGCGGGAGGCCGAGACATCGCCGGGCAGGCGGAAGTTTTCCAGCGACGAGAGCGCGATGTTGTGCGCGCGTCCGATGCCCGTCTCCAGCATTCCGCCGCACCAGACCGGAACGCCTCGCTCGTGCGCGACGTTGTGGACGGCGATGGCCTCGCTGAATCCGCCGACGCGGCCCACCTTGATGTTGATGACACGGCAGGACTCCATTTCAAGGGCGGCCAGCGCGTCGCGGCGGTTGCGGATGGACTCGTCGAGGCAGATGGAGGTGGCCAGGCGCTTCTGCAGCATGGAGTGGAAATAGAAGTCGTCGGCCCAGAGCGGCTGCTCGATCATGAGCAGTTTGAAGCTGTCCCAGGAGGCGATGTGGTCGGCGTCCCTGAGGCGATAGGCGGAGTTGGCGTCGCAGCTCAGGAGAATCTCCGGCCAGCGGTTGCGGACCGCCTCGAAGACGGTGGTGTCCCATCCGGGTCGGCACTTGAGCTTAATGCGCTGATAGCCCGCGGCCAATTCCTTCTCGATCTCGGCCAATTGCCGCTCCAGCGTGGGCTGAATGCCGATGGAGACGCCGCAGGCGATGGTCTCGCGGGTGCCGCCGAGAAGTTCGGCCAGCGGGATGCCGCGCATCTGGGCCTCAAGGTCCCAGACGGAGTTTTCCAGCGCGGCCTTGGCCATGCGGTTGCCGCGTACTTTGCGGAAGATGCCGGGACACTTGCCTCCGTGGGCAGGGTCGGCGGCGACGAGCATGGGGGCAAGCTCGGCAACGGTGACCTGCCAGGCCGAGTCGATGGACTCCTCAGAGTAGTAGGGGTGCTCGCCAGCCACGCATTCTCCCCAGCCGGTCAGCCCCTCGGCTTTGATTTCGACCAGCAGGACGCGGCGGTCCGACGTGACGCCGAAGCTGGTTTCAAAGGGCTGGACGAGCGGAATATTCAGTTCGCGGAGGACGATGCTGTCAATTCTCATGGGCGAGTTGAGAATACACCAGCGGAGCTAGAGGCGGATTTCGTCCAGGATCGCGGCGGCGGCGGCGGCGGGGTCGGGCGCCTGGGTGATGGGGCGGCCAATGACAAGGTAATCGGCCCCGGCCGCGAGGGCCGCGGCAGGAGTCGCCACCCGTTTCTGGTCACCCACCTCTGAGCCCGCCGGGCGGATGCCGGGGATGACCAGCGTAGCTTCGGGGAAAGACTGCCGCATGGCCGCAACCTCCTGCGCGCTCGATACGAAGCCGCGAATTCCGGAGTCCCATCCGGCGTGTGCGAGCCGCAGCACCTGATCGGCAGGGTCGGCGGAAACTCCGACCGCCTGCAACTGCGCGGAATCCATGCTGGTGAGCACGGTGACGGCCAGCAGTTTGGGAGCAGAGTCCAGCCCCGCCGCCGCTTCCGCCGCCGCAGCCATCATGGCCGGGCCGCCTCCGGCGTGGATGGTAAGCATCTGCGCTCCCGCCCGCGAGGCGGAGCGGACCGCCCCGGCGACGGTGTTGGGGATGTCGTGGAGCTTCAGGTCTAAGAATACGGAGCAGCCCTTTTCGCGGAGAGCTTCTACGATGGCATTTCCTTCAGATATATAGAGTTCCAAGCCAACCTTAAACCACTGGATGAGTCCGCCGAGTCGCTCAACTATCTCCAGCGCGCGCCGGGAGTCAGGCACGTCAAGGGCGACGATCACTCGCTCGCGCGGGTCGGGTTTGGAACTGTCTGCGGCCATTCTGACTCCTCCGAACCTACAATCTACATCGAGCGTTCAACGCGCTGCAAAAATTCTCCTGTGTTCCTTTGTTTTCTTCGGGTTAGGACGTGTGTCCGGCTGTACTTCCGACAAAACAAACAACTTAGCAGTAAGTCAGCCTATGTCAATAATTTAGAAGGTCTTTCGAGAGCTAAATCCCCATTCATTTTGAAGGCGTTGTCGGATGGTTGAAGCCGCGCTCCCCAAAAAGCCACAAGCGAAAACGTTTCTGCGGACCACCTATCAGCTTTCCGGCACAAAAAAATGGATCGCCAGCAGCGGCGATCCGTCGGAATTTTTCGTACTGTTTCTATTCTAGCAGTTTTGGGAAAATAACCGGACACGTTTCCCATTTTTTAGATGACTGAAAATACGGGGCTTGCGAGTTTTCTTCTGGGTTCGGGCTTGACAAGCATCGGCAGCCGGGCACACACGACTGCCTGGGGTCGAAACGGCTGCCGTAGCCGAATCTCAGCGTGAACTGTCTGGGAAAGCCATTTGGGCGAGCTGCGGGCCGGATACAAGTTCCAAGCGCACAGGCGCTGTGCCCCGGCGGCTGAAGCCGAGCATCCGGGCGGCGGCGTAAGAGAGGTCGACGATGCGGCTCTCTGCGATCGGGCCGCGGTCGTTGACGCGGACCACAACTGACTTGTGGTTGCGAAGGTTTGTGACCTTGACCATGGACCCCATGGGCAGGCTGCGATGGGCGCAGGTCATGGCGTTCATGTCGAAGTCTTCGCCGCTGGCCGTCTCATGGCCCTGAAAGATGCTGCCGTACCACGAGGCGCGGCCAATCTCATACCAGTGGTGGCGCGACCGGGCATGGGCCGGAGCGGGGGCCGGGGTTTGGGGCTGGATCTGGGCCTGTTCGAGGCCCTGGTTACGGGGCGTTTGCGGAGCGGCCGGCTTTTGGGGTGCGGCGTCATGACTGCCGGAGAGACAGGGCAGTGTCAAAAGTACCGCGCCGGCGACAAGGGCGCACCGTCGGAAACGAGTATTCTTGGAGATTGCGATAGCGTTCATGTTCCTCCTTTAGAAATTGTAGGGAGCAAAGAAATCGCAAGTCAAACAATTTTCAGTATTTATTTTCCAAAACCCGTTGCGTATCCACAGCGAATTATGGTAGGCGATCCGCCCCAAATCGACCGTAAATCCGGACAGCAGCCGGTCGTTCTGACGATTGCCGGGTTCGATCCCTCCTCGGGCGCGGGCGTTACGGCTGACCTGAAGGTCTTTGCGGCCCACAGGCTCTATGGCGCGTCGGCCATTACCGCCTTGACGGTGCAGTCCACGCTGGGTGTGAGCCGCGTGGAGCCGGTTTCCTCGGAGCTGCTACGCGACACCCTGGGCTACCTTGCCGGAGACCTGAGCTTCGCCGGCGTCAAAATTGGGATGCTGGGAACGGGAGAGGTGGCCGGGGTTGTGGCCGAATTTCTTGGAAAATCGGGCATTCCGGCAGGCCGTGTGGTGCTTGACCCCGTCCTGCGGTCCAGTTCCGGGCGGGAGCTGCTCTCGGAAAACGGGGTCCGGCGGCTGAAGAGCGACCTGCTGCCGAAGGTCGGCTGGACCACACCCAACTCCGAGGAACTGGCCGTGCTGGCGGGAATGCCAGTTCCCTCCCGCGACGCCGTTCCCGCCGCCGCCGCACGGCTGGCTGAGCGTTGTCCCGACCTAAATGTGGTCGTGACGGGCGGGCATCTGGATGTTCCCGAGGATTTTTTGAGAATGGCGGGAGGCGAGACCCGCTGGTTCGCCGGGGAGCGGATCGAAACGCGGGCCACGCACGGGACTGGGTGCGCCTTTTCGTCGGCCCTGCTGGCGCGACTGGTTCTGGGTGACGGGCCCGTCGAGGCGGTTGCCGCCGCCAAGGCATACGTTGCCGGAGCCATGCGCGCGGCAAGGCCGATTGGCAAGGGCCGAGGGCCGATTGTGTAACAGCGGTCAAGCAATCAGGGTTCAGAAAAGTGGTCAGGATCAGTGCTCAGAAGCAAGGGCGCAGGAAAGCGAACCGACTCAGCTCTTTTCCGGGGGGAGTTTTGCGTTGGCCGAGCGGTGCACCGCAATCTCCTCTTGAGTCACCAGAAACCGGCGGATGTAGCGCAGCGGTTCCTCCTTCGAGACCATTTCGCGGAGATGGTATTCCCAGGCGTTTCCCCTCATGGTGCGCCGGGTGTATGCCTTGCGGACCACGGTGATTTCCTGCCCCTTGCCGTTAACCCGCTTGAATTCCTGAGTGGGCACAATGAACTGCATCTGGCGGCCGGCCTTCCAGAAGTGACGGGCGAACTGGTGGGAAAACAGCAGCGAATAATAACGGTTGCCGCGGGAAAGCGTCTCGGCCGCGCCCTGGATCGTGGTCCACTCTTTGTCGATCTTGTCCTGATACCACTTGCGAAACTCGAAGCCATTGGCGCGGGCCTGTAAGATCAAGAGATGGATGAGTTCTTTTCTGGTCATTGGGAATCCCGCACAATGAACAACAGGACACTATACAGGACGGGAGTTCCGCTTCTAAAGTTCCATCTGATTTCGTCTATTGAATTAAATCGTTTGATTTGTTTTCCGCACCTTCGCGTTTGAGAATGCCTTTTCCCGCCCGGTTCCCTGCTCAACTCGCCGCCTCGACACGCAATGCGCTGCTGGCGGCGCTCGCCATAGTGCTGGCTGCCGCATGGCCGGCCTGCGCGGCGGCGCAGAGGGTGGACACGAATCCGCTGAACCGCGACCCGCAGGTTCAGAAAGCGTTTGCCGATTTTTACAAGCTGGACTACGCCCGCGCGCTACCGCAATTCGATCGCGTGCAGGCGGCGCACTCCACCGATCCAATTGCGACCGACTACGTGCTGTATGTGACGCTGTTTCAGGAGCTTTTCCGGCTGGACTTGCTGGACACGACGTTTTACGCCAACGACGGATTCCTGACGGGCAAACATACGGTAGTGGTAGACCCCAAGGTCCGCGACCGGGTGAAGGCGCTGGCCGGCAAGGCCATTGACCAGGCGAACACCCGGCTCGATAAGAACCCGAAGGACGTGGACGCGCTGTTTGCGCGGGGCTGGGCCAAGAGCCTGGAGGCGACCTACGAGGCCATGGTGGAGCGAAGCTTTGTTTCCGCGCTGAGGCAGGCGTCGAGCGCGAAGAATGATTGCGAGGATGTGCTGGACGTTGATCCGAACTATGTGGACGCCAAGCTGATAACCGGGATTTACCGATACACGGTGGGCGCGCTTCCCTTTGGATTCAAGCTGCTGTTCGGCGTCGTGGGAATCCACGGCTCGAAGTCCGAGGGGATGGCGATGTTGCGGGATTCCGCCGAGCGGGGCGTGATAACCAGCGTGGAGTCGCGAACTGTGATGGCGCTGTTTCTGCGGCGCGACGCGAAATATAAGAAAGCGCTGGCGATTGATGAGGCGCTGGCGGCGAAGTATCCCCATAATTTTCTGTTTTGTCTGGAGCGCGCCAATGTTTCCAAGGATGCGGGCCAGGGGATGAAGGCGGTCGCGCTTTACGAGGAATTGATCCGGCAGGCGCAGCGGCCGGGGTACTTCCCTTCGGCTCATCTTGAGCTTGCCTATTTTGGCCTGGGCGCCACCCTGCGCGGGCAGCATCGGTATCAGGAGTCGGTGGACGCCTTCCGGGAAGGCGCGTTCCAGCCAACCACCAGTCCGGAACTGAAGCGGCGCAGCCTGCTCGCCGCTGGGGAGGTCTATGACCTGATGCACCAGCATGACAAAGCGGAGCAGCAGTACGAGGCGGTCATCCGCGCCGGAAGGAACACCACCCAGGGCGACCTTGCCCACAAGTATCTGGAAGACGCCTACACTGGTAAGTAACGATCTGCGGGCTGGAACAAAACCTCCGCGGACCGCGTACATCCCATCAGGTATCGATTTGGGAGGCCAAAAATGGCTGCCTGTACAAAATGCGGAAACTCGATGAATGACGAGGCGCGCTTCTGCTCCTCGTGCGGAACGCCGGTGGACGCTCCTCAGGCGCAATATTCGCAAAACCCTGGTCAGAATTACGGCGCACCCTACGGCGCGCATTATGGAGCAACGCGGCTGATTCGTCCGCGGGCCGGGCGCATGATTGCCGGAGTGTGCCAGGGGCTGGCCAACAGCTATGCCTGGGACGTGACCTGGGTGAGGGTAATCGCGGTGCTGCTGGCGATCTTCGGCGGAGGCATCGGGCTGATCGCGTATCTGATCTTCTGGATCGTGATGCCGGAAGCGCCAATACCCATGCCGCAATCGCCAGCGTGGCCGCCGCAGGGGACGTAACCGCTTTCGGCCCCATTACAAAAGTCTTACACCGCTGATCTCCGCGTGCTGATACGGTCGATATAAGAGATTGTTCACTCGGAGAGCGAACCCATGCCTGTTGAATCCCCCACGACCACCCCTTCTGCCCGCCCTGAACTCGTGACCGCAAACGGCGCGCCACGTGCCGAGGTCAAGCTTCCGACGCTGGGCCGCGCCGCACAAAGCGGCCGCCTGAGCACCGTCACCACCATCTTCATGGTGTTGTTCCATATCGGGGCCATCGCGGCCCTGTTCATGTTTTCATGGACGGCGCTGATTTGCACGGCGGTGCTTTGGGTCTGGGCGTCCGACGTTGGCATTGGCATGTGCTACCACCGCCTGCTGACGCATCGCGGCTACAAGACTTACAAGTGGGTCGAGTACCTCATGGCCATCGGCGCGACGCTGTCGCTCGAAGGCGGACCAATTTTCTGGGTGGCCACGCATCGCGTGCATCATCAGCTTTCCGACCATGAGGGCGATCCGCATACCCCCAATGACGGCGGATGGTGGGCGCATATGGGCTGGATTCTCTGCGGCGTGTCGTTGCATTCCGATACGGCCATGCTGGGGCGGTATGCTCCGGACCTGGCACGCGACAAGTTTTACGTGTGGCTCAGCAAGTATCACTGGGTCCCGATGGTGGTTACCGGCTTCGCGCTGCTGGCAATCGGCGGATGGTCGGCAGTAATGTGGGGAATTTTCCTGCGCGTAACGCTGGGCCTGCATTCCACCTGGCTTGTGAACTCGGCGACGCACATGTGGGGATCACGACGCTTCGAGACCAAAGACCGCTCCCGCAATAGCTGGTGGGTGGCCCTGATGACCGGCGGCGAAGGATGGCACAACAATCATCATGCGCATCCGGTGTCGGCCCGGCACGGGCTGGCCTGGTACGAATTCGACCAGAACTGGATTGGGATTTGCCTGCTCAAGAAACTAGGCCTCGCGTGGGACGTGAAAGTGGCGCAATACGACAAGAACAATCCCAAGCCCGCCGGAGTGGCGTAAACAGAATTCTCATCTCACAAGAAATTGCCTGAGGCCGATCCGCAATGCGGGCCTCAGGCTTTTTCGTTTTCACCATACGGCATTCGGCATGTGTAAGCTGAAGGGAAGCCCATGCCCGAAGCCCCAAGCTCTCGCAAGCCCAGCCTGCTCATCGCCGACGACCAGCCGCACATTCTAGACGCGCTGGAGCTTCTGCTCGAGCCCGAGGGATTCGGCGTGCAAAAGGCACGCTCGCCCTACGCTGTTCTGGAGGCGCTCAAGAGTGGGTCGTTTGACGCGCTGCTGATCGATCTGAACTACACGCGGGACACCACCTCCGGGCAGGAAGGCCTCGACCTGCTCACCCAGATCAAGGCGCACGATTCGCAGATGCCGGTCATCGTGATGACGGCGTGGGCCAACGTGGAGCTGGCCGTCGAAGCCATGCGCCGGGGCGCGCAGGACTTTATCCAGAAGCCCTGGGACAATGCCCGCCTACTCGCCGTTCTGCGCACGCAGATCAATCTTCAGCATGCTGTGCGCCGCGCGCAGCGGCTTCAGGAAGAAAACCGCATCCTGCGCGCCGAGGGCCTTCCGCAGATGATCGCCACCGCTTCGGCGATGCAGCCCGTGCTGGAAACCATGGCCCGCATCGGCCCGTCGGATGCCAACGTTTTGATTACCGGCGAACACGGCACCGGAAAAGAAGTGGTCGCGCAGACGCTGCACGCGCTCTCAGAGCGAGCCCAGCGGTCGCTGGTCGCCGTGAATACCGGCGCGCTGCCCGAAGGTACCTTTGAAAGCGAGCTCTTCGGCCACGTGAAGGGCGCATTTACCGACGCGCGCTCCGAGCGCATTGGCCGCTTCGAGCTGGCCGACGGCGGCACGCTTTTTCTGGACGAAATCGCCAATATTCCTCCGCGCCAGCAGGCCAAGCTGCTGCGCGTGCTTGAAACCGGAGAGTTGGAGCGCGTGGGATCGTCGAAAACCCGGCGCGTCGATGTCCGCGTGCTCTCCGCCACCAATGCCGACCTCCACGCCGAAGTCGAGGCCGGACGCTTTCGTGCTGATCTTCTCTTCCGGCTCAACACGGTGGAAATCCATCTGCCGCCGCTGCGCGAGCGCCGCGAAGATATTCCGCCGCTCGCCGCGTATTTTCTGGCCCGCTATGCGCAGCGCTATCGCAAACAGATGGAGGGCCTTGACCCGGCGGCCATTCAGGCGATGCTGCAATACGCATGGCCCGGCAATGTCCGCGAGCTTGACCACACGATGGAGCGCGCAGTCCTGATGGCGCGCGGACCGCGCATTGAAACCGCCGACCTCGGCCTCAGCACCTCGTCTCGCCCAGCCGCTCCCAGCCTTGAAGAGATGAGCCTTGAATCGGTGGAGAGTATTCTGATTCGCAAGGCGCTCGCGCGCGCCGCCGGAAACGTGAGCCAGGCCGCCGACGCGCTCGGGCTGAGCCGCGGCGCACTCTACCGGCGCATGGAAAAATATGGCATCCAGGCCAACCATCCAGAGTAAAGGCCGCGCGGAACCGCTCCGCTTTGAGGTCCGCCTTCGCATTTACAGCGCTGTGCTGTGCGTCTTGATTCTCGGACTGCTGACCGCGCTGCTTTTCGTTCTGCATCTTTCGCTCGCCTCGGTGGCCAGCATCCTTGTGGTTGTTGCGCTCGCGCTGCTGCTGGTCATCACCACTTTCACGGACAAAGTGATTCGCCCGCTGCAAACGCTGGCCAATGTGGTGGCGGCGCTGCGCGAAGAAGACTACTCCTTCCGTGCGCGTGGCGCGCGCTCCAATGACTCCTTCGGCGACCTCGCCATTGAGATCAACGCGCTGGCGGACATGCACCAGAGCCAGCGCCTCGGATCGCTCGAAGCTGCCGCGCTCTTCCGCCGCGTCATCGCCGACCTGGACGTGCCGGTGCTCGCCCTCGATCAAGCGAACCGGCTTCGTCTTGTGAATCCCGCCGCCGAGCGGCTTTTTCACATCAATGCCTCGCGAGACATGGGACGCGCCGCAGCCGACCTTAATCTTGAAAGACTCACTGCCGCAGGAGAATCCGGCGAAGCCGTCATTCATATTGATGACAAGCTGGCCCACGCGCCGTCACGCTGGATGGTCCACGCAAGCCAGTTCCGCCAGCGCGGCGTTCCCCACACGCTCTTTTTGCTTTCCGACGTGAGCACGGCACTGCGCGAAGAAGAGCGCGTCGCATGGCAGCGGCTCATCCGTGTGCTTGGCCATGAAATTTCTAATTCGCTCGCGCCCATCAAGTCCATTGCCGGGAGCCTTCGCTCGCGGCTGCCTCGGGAGATGAACGGCTCGCTTCCCGACTTTGAACGCGGGCTTGAAGTGATTGAAGGACGCGCCGAATCGCTCAACCGCTTTGTGCAGGCTTACCGGCAGCTCGCGCAGCTTCCCCGCCCTGTGCTGCGGCGGGTTTCGGTCCGGCCGCTGCTGGAGCGGGCCATCAGCCTTGAACAACGGCTTCCCGTCGAGTTGAAGCGCATTCTCGACGCTGAGATTTTTGCCGATCCCGACCAGCTTGAACAGCTTCTTATCAACCTGGTCCGCAACGCCGTGGAAGCCGCATTCAGCGCGCGCGAAGCGTCCATCGAGCAGACCATTGCGGCCAAGGCCACGCCGTCGTTTGGACAGGTGGCGCTCGCGCCCGCCGTCTCCATTGAAGCCACGCCGCACGACGGATTTCTCTCCATCGTTATTGCCGACAACGGCCCCGGACTCACGAATCCCGGCAACTTGTTTGTGCCGTTCTACACAACGAAAAAATCCGGCAGTGGAGTAGGCCTCGTCCTCGCGCGGCAGATCGCCGAAGCGCACTCCGGCACGCTGGAGCTGCGCAACCGCGCGGACGCGCCGGGCTGCGAAGCCGTGGTGAGAATTCCGCTGGCCGGGAAATAAGTCGAAAACAAAAAGGCCCGGGAGCTTTCTCCCGAGCCCTGGTCATTTATCTTTACTTTTTAGTGCGTGGTGTTAGCGGGGTCTCGGTCGTCGCGGCGGTGCAGCGTTGGTGTGTCATTGCCGTCGTTCGGGCTGTTGGGATTGTCGTTCACACGCCGCAGCGAAGGCTTGTGGCTGTTCTTGTTGTCATGCAGGCGGCGCTTGTTTTCAATTCGCGCCAGCCGGGCCTTCACCTCGTTGAACTCCGAAGTGTTCTCAAGATATTCGGCCTTCGGTGGCAGAATCGTCGCGATCTCCTGCTGCGAGCGCTCAATGCGGTCGGGTGTTTGCGGATGGTCGGAGAACACCTTGGCCACCGCGCCCGGCTTGTGCTTCTGCAGGTCTTCAATCTTCTCGAAGAACGTGATCAGCGCCTCCGGATCGTACCCGGCGCGATACGCGTATTGCAGGCCGAGATAGTCGGCCTGCGCCTCAAAATCACGCGAGAACTTCAGGAACGTCACAGGAATCGCGATGCTCGACGCCTCGTAAATTCCATAGCCCGTCCACCCGCCGATGAACACCATGGGGGCGATGCTCGCGATTTGCAGGTAGTGCATGCGCGTCATTTCGCGCAGCGCGTGGTGCGCGCACACATGGGCCGTCTCGTGCGCCATTACTCCGGCAAGTTCCGCTTCATCGTCCGCCGCCAGAATCAGACCCGAGTTCACAAAGAAGTATCCGCCCGGCAGCGCGAAGGCATTGATCTCGTCCGAGTCCAGCACCTTGATGGTGAACGGGACCTTGCAGTCGGAATTCTTCACAATGTTCTGGCCGATGCGGTTGACGTACTCCGACACGACGGGATCGGTGATGATGTGGCTGCCCTTCTCCACTTCCATCGCATACTCCTTGCCCATCTTGATGGCCGTCTCGGTGGAGTACCAGTTACCCAGGCCGCGTCCGCCAATGTCCCGGTCGCCCACTGCGTTCACGTCCTGAACGCTGCCCTTCTTCACGCCCGGCATGGTCTGCTCTTCGTTGTACGTGCCGGTTGGCGTGATAGAAGCCGCTTCCGAAGCCGTCGGCTTCGACGCAGGTGGAATCGACGGCGCGGCGGGAGGGGCCTTCTTGGAAGCGGTCTTGTCCTGAGTGGTGGCGGGCGTGGCCGTTGCCGGAGCCTGCGCGGGCTTTTGCGCGTCGGGAGCAGGCGTCTGGGCTTGTGGAGGCGCTGAAGGTTGCGTTGTCGTTTGCGCGGGCTGCGCCGTGGGCGTAGTCGTCTGGGCCTGCGCCGCCGTTAGGGCAAATGCCGCAAATGCCGCCAATGCCAGCGACCGAAGATATGGGGAAATTTTAAAATCAGCCATGGGAGACTCCGAAAATAGACGGACCTCTATTTCGTTAGACGCTTTCCGCCCACTTTTTGTCAATCAATGGGATGCCCGCGCGAGGGTCGCCCGCTTGGCCGTCGATTCCACCGGATGCGCCAGGGTGCCGCTTATCCGGATCGGGGCTGGCCCTTTCTCGGCCACCTGCGCCTCCCGGAGGGCGCCGGTCCACTCCAGATTGAGCTTGCGGTTGAAGCCAATGGTCCCCCGCGCCGGGCCTTGGGTCAGCGTAAGCGCTTTATTTCCAATGGTTCCGGTCGCTGTCCATTGGGTCCGGCGCCGGGACACCTCTCCGGGGCGAGCGCCTTTCCAGCTTCCACCCCAAGTCCCGTTCACCAGGAAGCGGAAATCTCCCGTGGCCGAGGACGCCAGATCCGAGGTCCCGCGCAGCGTCAGGTCCATCTGGCCGTCCATTGTCCCCGTGCCCCAGTTTTCCCGGAACAAAGCTCCCGCCTCGGCCAGCTTGACGCCGCTCGCCGTAATGTTCAGCGCGTACTGTGGGCCGCCATCCGTTTTGGTGATCTCGCCGGTCGCGTGGGCCGAGCCGCCCAGCCCGTTTGCGTCCAGCGAAAGAATGTTCAGTTTATGGTCACGCACCGCGATGGCCGCGCTCGCATTCGTCAGCTGCAGCTCGCCAACGGTAAGCGTGCCCGCGTGGAGCGTCCCGTTCAGCACGGGCCACGGCGGAGGGGCCGACTCCACCCGCGAAAGAATCGCCGTGATGAACCTGCCGTGTCCCTCGCCCAGCAACGCCCGCGCCAGTTCCGCCACATTCAGCGAAGGAAAATCCAGGTTCACCTCCGCCGCGCATCCCGCCGGGTCGGCGCATGTAGCCGGGTAGCTCACGGATCCCTTGGCCGCGATGCCCCGCACGGAGATGCTTGCGTTGGCCCACGTGATGTTTTGCCCGCCAAGCTGCGCCGTCGCCGTCGCAATCTCAACCGGCTCGGGAAGCCATTTTGGCTGCACCTGCACGTGCTGAAGCCGCACCCAACCCTGCGCCCGCTCCTTCGCGCTGGTTCCATCGGGATTGACCGGCGGAATCCACGGCCCGGCGAAGGTCAGGTTCGCCTGTGCCGTGCCCTTGGCCGCCAGCCCATCGAAAGCGCTTAATTGGCTGAAGTCGCGCGCCAACGGAAGTATCCGCGCCACCGAACTTTCACCGCCCAGATGCAGGCTGAATCCGGCGCGCGAAAACTGCCCCGAAACCACCGTTGGAGTGGCCGCTCCTGCGTCAAACGTCGCCGGCTCCAGCAGAACTACATTTTGGCCTGAGGTCGCTGCCAGATGAACCGGCCCTCGCTTTGATGTCCGGCGCCGACGCCCATGCCGCACGCGCTTCCCGGGCTTCTCAATCTCTGAGGGGGTCGCAAACCGCAGCGTCGCGAATGTAAACGGATGGTCCACATTCGCCAGTTGCAGCGAAACCGTGTCGGCCACTGCCTGGCCGGTCAGCGCGTCGGCGGGCGCGGTCAACGAAGCTTTTGCCGACGATGGCCCCCAGTCGAACTCACCATTGATGGTCCCTTTTGCATCCACCACTCCCGGCAGCCCGCGCCGCATCAGGCCCAGCAAATCCACCACAAATGAAACCGGAGTGTGGTTGATTTCCAGCTTCAGTTTCGGCTTCGGATTCGTAACGTCCGGCACCGCACCGGTCAGCAGCAGATGCCCGTCTCCCGTGGGCCAAAGACAGGTCAGGTTGTCCAGCGAGCGCTGCGGATGATGAAATTCCGCGTTGCACCGCGTGTCGATGTTGAAGTGGGTCAGCGGAGTAAACTCCAGCCGATGCGCGTCCGCAACGCGCAGCCGCGACCGCAGCGTGAGGTCCCGCATGTCGCCCGTAATGTCCGCGTCCGCCCGCAGGTCGCCGCGCCATCCGCTGTCCTCGCCCAGCACCATGCGGCTCACCTGCCCCATCTGCGCTCCTGTCCACTCAACGTGCAGCTTCAGCGGCAACTGGTCGAGCGACTCGGCCCGCGTTACGACTCCATCCAGCTTCACCGTGCCCGTGTCCGCCAGGTCCAGGTCAAGATCGGTCCGCACGGGCTGCGCTTCAAACCGGATCCGCCACCGGTTTGCGTCCGCCAGCCACACCGAAACATCGGCATTCAGGAAGGAAAACGCCTTCTTCTCCTCGCCTTCCTTGAAGTTGATCCGTGCTCCGCTGAACTCGATGTAAGGAAACCTGGGCGTCGCGCTCGGATGCCGCTGCCCCGTAGGCGCAGTCGCCGTGCGGGAGGCCTGCAACAGCAGCGAGGAAAAGTTCCAGCGGCCGTCCGAGTCCTGCGCCAGATTCACGCTGGCATTTTCCAGATCGATGCGACCTATTTCCAGTCGCTCGCGCCAAAGCGACGACAGGCGCGGATAGACCGTGACCTCGGGCGCAAGCAGCAGCGGCTCGGCCCCAAAGGCCGGGTCTTCTTCAACGGCAAAGTTATGGATCACCAGCCCCGGCAGCGGAAACAGCGTCAGGTTCACGGACCCCAGGCTCACTTGATGCCCCAGCGCCCGCGCCAGGCTTTCAGAAATTGTCCGGTGATAACGGCCCAGGTTAATCAGCGGCAGCAGCAGCCCGACCACTATCACCACGGCCACGGCGATAAGAATCCGCCACACGCGCCGCTTTTTTCCGGCGCGAGGCAACGCTTCACTTGCCTGAACGCCCTCACGGGGTCCGCTCATCACAACCCTTTATCGCACCACGTGAAATGTCCGTGCCCAGCGCGTGTCGCCGATGAAGTGCAGCACAACATGGCCAATGGACCCGATGCGCGCCGTCAGACTGGTCTGTTCGTAATCCTGCTCTTGCGACTTGAACGACCAGTAGACCAGCAGCGGACGCCCGACGATATTCGCTCTCGGTACAAAACCCCAGTAGCGGCTGTCCAGCGAATTGGGCCGGTTGTCGCCCATGGCGAAGTAATAGCCCTTGGGCACCACCAGGTCGCCGTTTTGAATGTGGCTGGGCAAATCCAGCGCCCACTCCGCCGTCACGTCAGACTCCGGAGGCGGCGGGACATCGGGGAAATCATCGCGATAGGGGAAGAACTCCTGCGCCACCTGCGCGTAAGGCTCATGCTGCGCCACGCCGTTCACGTATACCGTCCCGTTCACCAGATGAATATGGTCGCCGGGGACCCCAACCACGCGCTTCACCAGATAAGTGTGCTGCCCGTTATCCATTGGCTGAATGACCGGCTTAAAGAAGACGATGATGTCTCCCCGCGACACGTCCCGGTAGTGGATGAACTTCGCCCACTTCGTCGTGGGAGCCAACGCGATCCGGTTCACCAGCACGTGGTCGCCGACCAGCAGCGTCTTCTCCATCGAACCGGACGGAATCGCGAAATTCTGGAAGATGAACGTCAGCACGAACAGCGCAATGACCAGCACTCCGCAGATCGACGCGAAAGCTTCGAGCGGTGTCTCTTCCTGTTTCTTTTTCTGGGTGGCGGGCTGGCTTACCTGGCTCTGCTCCATCGTTTCGGCTTACGTCTCCTCGGGATCCCGCTTCAACGCACCACGCGCAGAATGCGCGTCCAGCGGGCAAAATCCACTATCCGGTCCAGGGGGCCTTCGTGTCCAAGTTTATCATCCGGCGGAGGAACAACCTGCTGCGCCGCGGCCCCGCTGTTGATTCCGGGCCCGCGCAACCCGCTGACCGAATCCTGCCGCAACGAGAAATAAATAATGAACGGACGCCCAACGATATTGCCTCGCGGCACAAACCCCCAGTAGCGGCTATCGCGGCTGTCGTTGCGGTTGTCGCCCATCACAAAATACTCGCCCGCCGGAACCACCACGTCGCCGCCAACCTCATCCTTCCGCATCTCGCCCCACCAGTGGACATCCACATCGGGATCGGTATAGACGGCCCCCGGAAAATTGTCGCGGAAGTTGTCCGGCCAGGCCGGCACCTTCAGCACATAAGGCTCGCTCAGCGCCTGCCCGTTGCGGTAAACCACGTTGTTCTTCAAATGAATCCGGTCGCCCGGAATGCCGATCACGCGTTTGACGACGTGCTCCAGCGGGTTGAGCGGAAAGTAGAAAACAACAACATCCCCGCGCCTCACCGGCTGGTACGGCAATAGCCACCCAAAGCGTCCCTCCGGACCATAAGTGGCCTTGTTGACGAGAAGAAAATCACCCACCAGCAGCGTTCGCTCCATCGAGGCGGAAGGAATCCGGAACGGCTGCACGATAAACGTAATTACAAAAATCGCAATCGCCAAAAGCAGCGCCAGCGACCGCGCGCTCTCAATCAGAGAAAGCAGCGCGAAGTGGCCCACCCGCTGCGCGGCAACCGGGGGCGTCCCGGTCTCTTGCGTCGCATTCGACGCATGTGTCACGGCGTGCGCTCCGACGGCGCCCGCAACCTGGCAATCGCCCGCCGCGCCGCCTCCTGTTCGGCTTTCTTTTTGGTTCCACCAAGACCCCGCGCAAGCGCCTTGCTGCGCGCGCCGTCGTGCTCCCGCGCAAACACCTCCACCAGAAAGCGCTTGCGATGGTCCGGCCCGCTCTCCGCCTTCACCTCGTACTCCGGCTGGCTGTGGTTGCGCGCCTGCAACATCTCCTGCAAGGCCGACTTGTGGTCCGCAATGCCGCCCACGCCGCGCATCTGGTCGCGCAGGGCCGAGGCCGACGGCTCGACGACTTCGCGCGCGACGAACGCCCGCGCTTTCTCCATTCCGCCGTCCAGATAAAGGGCCGCCATCACCGCTTCGATGCAGTTGGCCAGCAGCGCGGACTTCTTGCGCCCGCCGCTGCGCTCCTCGCCGCGGCCCAGCAGCATGTACTCGCCCACGCCCAGCCGCGAGGCCACCTGCGCCAGATGCCTGCGACTCACCAGCTCCGAACGCAGCCGCGTCAGTTCGCCCTCATGCAGTTCGGGATACCGCCGGCACAACTCCTCCGCCGCCAAAAACCCGAGCACCGCGTCGCCCAGAAACTCAAGCTGTTCATTGTCCGATTGGGGATCATTCGCTACCGGCGCGTCCGGCTCGGCCAACCGCTGCTCATAGGCCAGCGAGCGGTGCGTCAGCGCGCGCCGCAGCAGTTCCGGATGCGCGAACCTGTGCCCCAGCAGCGCCTCGATTCCTTCTGCGGGTTTCTCCTTCAAGGCTGCCGTCCTCCGCTCCTGCGGATTTAATGCGGTTGCGTGCTGGATTGGTCCGGCGTCGTCGCTCCGGAAGGCGAGCCATCAGTCTGAGCTTGTGGCCCAGCGTCTGCTTGCGGACCAGTGGCCTGTGGCCCATTGTCCGATTGCGGACCAGCGCTGCCGTCCGGCGGAGGCTCGCCCGGAAGCGTGAACGGCTTCTTCAGCCCGCTCTCGGCGGCTTCCTTCGTGTCTGGCTGGCCGTCCCGCGCCGCGAGCGCCTGTTTGTATTCCGCGATGGCCTTGTCGCGGTCCTGCTGCACATCCAGAATCCGCCCCAGATAAATGTGCGACCACGCCAGCAGGCGCGCGTCGTGTCCCAGCTTCACCGACTGCTGAAAGGCCGCGACCGCATCCCCCATCTTGCCGTTCATCAGGTCCGCACGCGCCAGAATAAAGTTCGCCCGCGCCGGGTCCGCGTCGTGCTGCTTCAGCGCCTTTTCGGAAAGCGCCGCCGCCGTCTGTCCATCGCCTTTCTCAATCGCCATCTCCGCGCGGTCAAGGCCAGTCGGCCTGATTGGGGCCTCCTGCACCACGTCCGAGCTTCCCTGCTGCGTGAACTCGATGTGCTTCACATGGCTCACTTCCTGGGGAACATCCATGCCGTAGACCATCTGCCCGATGCTCTCCTTGAAACTCGCCGGGGTCTTTTCAAACGCGATCAGTTGTTTGTAGAAGTACTCGGTCAGCACGAAGCCATCGGTCATCGACCGGTCGACCGACTCCTGCCGGATGGCCGCGTCCTTGGCCACCTGCGCATTGTGAATTCGGTAGGCCTGGTCCAGATCGTTGCGCGCAATATTCGCCGGGATCGGCTTCAGATCCACGCCTGTGGGCATCGTCCGCGCCTCGATGGCCCGGATCATGCACTCCACCACCAGCGAAAGAATGTCCGCCCGGTAGCGATAATCAATCGGGGCCTCCTGCACAATTTTGAGGAACGGCTCCAGGCGGTCAATCGCAAGCGAGCGCGCGTAGATGAGCGGCTCAACCTCATAGTGCAGATAGGTGTGCCGAATCTCGTGCATGTGCAGCGAGTCGTCCTTGGCCGGAGACGCCACCGCAATATAGTTGCTGCCGTAAATGCGCGCATTTGTTTGCGCCGGAGAGAGCATTGGAGCCAGCACCACCAGAAAACGCCGGTTCGTATACGTGCTCGCCGGCATCTTCAGGTAGAAGTTCGTGTCCACGATCATCTTGGTCAGTGGATCGTGCAGCCGGTCAATAATCGCCTGATAGCCGTCCCGGTTGGAGAGCCAGATCAGGTGCAGGTTAATGTCTTCCGCGAACTTCCGAATCAGCGGCAGAATCCCTTCCACCGTCGTCGAGTCGGGAGGCATATCCGTCTCGTCCACGCTGGGCTTGAGCGCCGGAGGGGCCGTTACATAGAGGGCCAGCGAAACATATTGCGCCAGGTCGCGGCCCGCCTCGGCCAGATGATGCTGGTCAATAAAGAGGCAAAGCTGGTCGCGATCGTTGCGGGCCTGTGCCGACTGCTGCGTCGCCTGGTTCACCTGCTGGCGCACATGCAGCCGGACGGGGTTCGAGTCGGCCAGCCCGTTGTCGTATCCGCACGCATTGAGCGCCACGGCAATGTCAAACAGCGCCTCGCTGGTTTGCAGGCTGAACGACGGCCCGGCGGGATCAATCAGCGCCGGGGCCTTGGGGGCCGGAGGAAGCTGACTCTCCGGCTGTTTGGCCTGCTTCTGCGCGCGCGCCATCGGAGCCGCCGCCAGCAGAACCGCGATTAAGGGAACCAGAAACCGCACTGAATATTTGGACGAAAACCGCATAGGAACATCAACGAAGCCCGCAAATCAAAGAACATGGGAGGGATCATTCCGAGTGTAAGCGCGGGTAGGAATGGGGTCAAACGGAGGGCCGCTCGCAAAGAGCTTCGTATCAGGGCGCGACTTCAGTCGTGCCGAAAGAGCCTAAGATGAGTCGGGCTTTGGCCCCTGAGGAAATGAGTTACGAAACCGGAAACCGGGGGCCGATGATCGGCCTGTCATCGCCGAACAGGTCCGTTTCGTCGCTTAGCTCCAAAACCTCGAAATGGGTTTTGATCATCTCCTGATCTACCGCTCCCCCATACTTCCCATCGTCGTCCACCAGCCACACGCAATGGAGGCCGTCCCGCCTGCGGTAATAGCCAATTCTATAAATCTTCCCTTTACGATCCTTCCAGGCTGGCTGCTGCCGCGTAACCTTGATGATCTTCACCAGCGAGAGCGGCGGGATGATGGAGACGGGGTCATATTTTGCTCGTGCCATTTTCGATCCAGCTTTCGTGCCGAGTATATCGCCGACGCTGCGCCCTTCTGAACGCTAAAGTCTAAATGCCTTTCCCGCTCCGGCAACGCCCTCGCGCGCGCTCCACTCTTACCTATTAAAAGCACGTACAACAGGAGCGCATTGCCATGAAGGATTCACTATCCGGAAAGAGAATCGCATTTCTCGCCACCGACGGCGTCGAGCAGGCCGAGCTAACCGAGCCGAAGAAGAACCTAGAAGACGCCGGAGCGACCACCGAGATCATTTCCCTCAAGTCAGGCGAAATTAAAGCATGGAAGCACAAAGAATGGGGTGACAAGCTCAAGGTCGATAAATCGCTCGATCAAGCCAACCCCGAGGACTACGACGCCCTCGTGCTGCCGGGTGGCGTCATTAACCCCGACCATCTCCGCATGGAGCCAGAGGCCGTCCAGTTTGTGAAGGACTTCGCCCTAACCGGCCGCACCATCGCTGCCATCTGCCACGGCCCGTGGACGCTGATTGAAGCGGGTCTGGTACGCGGCAAGAAGATGACTTCGTGGCCTTCGCTCAAGACCGACCTAAAGAACGCCGGGGCCAACTGGGTCGATGAACCGGTGGTCAAGGACGGCAACCTCGTCACCAGCCGCAAGCCCGACGACATCGACACCTTCAGCCGCGCCATCATGGACAGCGTCGCACCCATTGATGCGGCCGAGCCGCAGCGGTTAAGAGCGGCGTCGTAAGTTCAGCGAAAGAGGGGCGCGCCGCCCGGCGTGCCCTCACATCTTTGCAGTTAGCCGCTTTTAGCTGCTCTCAAACGGATTCGTCTCATTGGGTTTGGCCGCTGTGGGATCGGGCTTGTTTGCTACGGCCTCGGCGGCAATGCCCGGCGGCAGCGCGCTGGCTCCATGCGTGCCGAAGACGCGCAGCGGATCGCCCGGCAGCAGATGGTTCTCCTCCAGCGCAAGGCGAATCCGCCGCTGCGTCTCGCGCATGGCCGCCCACTGCTGGTTGGCGCGCGTCCGCAACTGCACGGGATAGATCACCTGCGACCCCTTGATCGCGTCCACGCCCAGCAGCGTGGGATCGGCTAGGAAAACGTCGCGATACGCGGGATCTTCCCTCACCCCCATTGCCACTTTCCGCAGCAGCGCCATCACCTTGTCGGGATCAGCAGAGAAGTCCACCGAAACATTGATGGTTGCCACGGAATAGCCCCGCGTGAGGTTCGCCACCGTCGTGATCTGCGAATTGGGGATCACGTACATGGTGCCGTCGGCGTCGCGAACCATGGTCCGCCGCAAAGTCATGCCCTCCACCGTGCCGCCCAGCCCGGCAAGCTTCACCACGTCGCCCACGCCGAACTGGTCTTCCACCAGAATCAGCACGCCGTTCAGGCAGTCTTTCACAATGGTTTGCGCCGCCAGCCCAATTGCCACTCCGGCCACTCCGGCGGAAGCCAGCAGCGGTCCCAGCCGGAAGCCCAGCAGTGGCAGAATTTCCAGCGCGGCCACAAAAACAATGATTACAACGCCCGTCGCCCGGATCACTCCGGTCACGGTCCGCACCTGCGAAATGTGCGCCGGCTGCGCCGAGTGCCGCTCCGCCACATGCAGCACCCGCGTGGTGATGAGCTTCACAACCCACATCATGATCCACGCGACAATCAGGATCACGATGATTTTGGGCAGCGCTTCGCGAACGAAGCCCTGAAGGTCCACTATCCAATTTTTGCCGATCAGGCTGAAGAAGCCTCCGCCGTCCTGCGTCAGCGCGGCCAAAATGAATTCCTTTTGCATCGAAATAATCATCGCCTCATAATTATCCGGCAGAAGCCTGAACTGGAGGGCGCAATGCAAATCCATCTAAAAAATTCTTCCGGCGGCCCCGCAAATTTCTGCCCGCGCCTCGCCGGACTTTGCGGCCCGCTCGCCCTTGCCGTTTGCCTCTGCCCCGCCCCACTTCACGCGCAGCAACAATTTTCGCCCCAGATTGGACTCCCTACCTCTCCGGGGGTCTTCCCGGAACCCCCCAAGGATCCCGCGCTCCGGCACATGATGCACAAGATGGAAAAAGAGCGCAATGTCGACCGCCAGAAGAAAATCGAGGCCGACACCGCGCACCTTCTCGATCTGGCCAAGGAACTCCACGCCGCCGTCGCCCGAAGCAACAAGAACACCCTCTCCATCGACGTGGTCAAGGACGCCGACCAGATTGAAAAGCTCGCCAAATCCATCAAGGAAAAAATGCGCGACGGGAATTAAAGCGGGGTCCAGGGGCCCGGGACCAGAAAACGTCCGCCGACCTTCGTGGCACCCGACTCCTTAACCCTGTACCCTGAACCCTGGCCCCTTAGAATGAGTCCCGCCCGCAAGTTTCCTGTGCTGATTACCGCCGAGCAGATCGCCCGACGCACGGCGGAAATCGGCCGCCAGATCGACGCCGATTTTGCTGGGGAAAAAGTCCTGCTGGTTGGGGTGCTCAAAGGAGCCGCCGTCTTTCTTGCCGATCTCGCCCGTCACATTTCCATCGAATGCACTTTTGACTTTGTGGCCGTCGCCAGCTACGGCAAGGCGCAGCACTCCACTGGCGCCGTCAAGCTGATTAAAGATCTCGACCAGCCCAGCGAAGGCCGCAACTTAATCCTTGTGGAAGACATTCTCGACACCGGGCTCACGCTTGTCTTTCTGCGCAAGCTGCTGATGCAGCACCGTCCACGCTCGCTCAAAATCGCTGCCCTGCTCGACAAACCATCCCGCCGCATCGAAAAAATCGAGGCCGATTACGTCGGGTTCACCATCCCCAACCGTTTTGTGATTGGCTATGGAATGGATTACGCCGAACGCTTCCGTAATCTCCCGGACATTCGCGTGATGCCCCCGGATTTTCCCGAATAAACCGCCCGCCACGACTGCTCGTAACCAAACTATGTGCCAAAAAAGGACTTCCACCAAAATATTGCTTGATTTGACCCTTTACCTCATGGTAACTATCAGCCATCACTTCATTCCTCACCCGTACCTGTGCAACTTACAGACCAGGACGGGGAAGTGTGGTTGAAAGGCCTTGAATGAATATTGGATTGATGATCCGAAGCTATCGTCTGCAACGAGGAATGTCCCAGGGAGATATTGAAAAGCGCACCGG
>JAICYR010000195.1 GCA_025934135.1 Acidobacteriaceae bacterium
AACGCCCTGATTCTTGCGATGGTGCTCCCGCAGCTTCTGCACTCTCTTTTCGGTGTGAACACCCTGCTGTCCACAGAAACGGGAATGTATGCGCTGGCCCAAAGTTCCGCGTTTTGGCTTTCATTGTTCGCAGGAACTTGGTTGGCGCTGGACCCGATCGTGAAGTGCACGTTCGCGATTGTTTATCAGCACTTGCGGTCCAGGCGCGAAGGAGACGACCTGCGCGGGTTGCTTGCGACGCTGCCGCGCGAACGGCAAAAGAAGGCGCAGATGATTTCCTCCAAGGCAGCGGGCGGCAATGCGATGATCGGCGCCGTATTCATGCTCGCCACTATTCTGACTGCTCTGGCGCTGACAGGTGCGGCACACTCCGCTCAGGCCGAGCCGACAGGAAGAACAGAGATAGCGGACAATTCCGCTCGCGATGCACGCGTCCAGAAACTACGCCAGGCCCTGACTGAGGAATCGCAGCGCGCGATTTATCGTTGGCATGACGCCGAGCATCCCACACCGCCCACATGGCTGGATAAGTTGCTGGCCAAAATGCAACACAGCATCGGCCGTGCGTGGAACAGCTTGGTGAATTTCCTTCGCAGGTTTTGGCCTCATTCATCGACTCCTTCTCCCCCAAAAGCAAGCGGCGCTTGGCAACTGAAGGACCTCCGGTTATGGCTGATGCTAATTGCCATCTTGACGCTTGTGGCAGGAGGGGTGCTTGTTTGGCTGCGACGGCGGAAAGAAACCGCATCTATTTCAATTCCCATCGCCATCGCGCCCATTCCCGATCTAAGCGACACAGCCGCGGCAAGTGAACGATCCGAGGATGAATGGTTTGCATTGGCGAACCGCCTTGAAGGTGAAGGCGAACTGCGACTGGCATTGCGGGCAGCGTACTTTGGGTTGCTCGCGGGTCTTGCGCAGCGCCAATGGCTGACGATTCGCCGCGATCGAACCAACCGTGAATATCTCAACGAATTTACTCGTCGATGGCGTCGGCGTCCCCAGGCATCGCTTGACGCGCGAACTGAAATCCCGGAGGCGTTACGCAGCAGCCTGCGGCTCTTTGATGGTGTTTGGTACGGGTCCCATGCGGTGACGGGCGCGGCTGTCACCACATATCGCCAGAATCAGCGGGAGTTCCTCAACCATGTTTGATGATAGGTCCAGGGAAACCGTGGTGCTCAATTGGCGAGGGCCACTGCTGGCCGCTGGGATTTTCGCAGCCGTATTTGGGGTCTTGCTGCTGATGGCCCGCGAGAACGAGTCGAAGACCAGCGATATGGGCTCCAGCTTACGTGAAGACCCGTACGGCACCAGCTTGTTGTTCGACTCGTATCGTCACGCCGGGTACGAGGTCAAGCGTAGCGACGATGAGGACACGCTTTCGGATGAGAACGCGCGCACGGTAACTGCATTCTTTATCGGCGGCTATTCCTCCGACGATTGGAAGTTCGAACGCGGAAAGCTCCTGATGGGCGAAAAGTTTCGCGGGCGGCTGGAGGATTTTCTTGCTCGTGGAGGGAGAGCTGTTCTGGTAGCACCCGCCTGGAAGTTCAAGTCTGAGTCTCAAGGGTGGGAAGTCCAAAATGTTTGGAGCCCAGCCGGAAATAAGACTGGGCCGACATGGATTTCTCCGAATGCCGACGCGATCCCTTCCGGAACCGAGAAGATGTATCTCGGCTCCGAAGTCCCCTCGCTTGAGACAGACGCGGAGTGGACCCCGCTTTATTCGGCGCCCACTAGCGTCGAAGCTGGAGCACATGTGTACATGGCAATGCGAAAAGTAGGTAAGGGCGAACTCATCGCCGCTAGTCAACAATCCTTCCTGTTGAATGAAGCGATCAAAACGCACCCCAATCCGGCGCTGCTGGATTTCCTCGTAGGTGGTCGCCAGGTGATTTGGGTGGATGAAACCTTGCACGGGCTGCACCAAGGCCAGGGAGTGCTCTGGCTCGTGCAACGATACCGGTTGCAGACTGCACTGCTGCTATTCTGGGCGACACTGCTCGTGCTGCTTTGGAGCATGAGCGGCGATTTAGTCCGACGACCGGCCCGCGCCCGGGATGCACATATTATCCGCTACAGCGAGAGTGCCGGAGTGGCTGCACAACGCCTGCTCCAGCGCAGCATTGCACCCGGAGAAGTTCTGGCGCAGTGCTGGGAAGAGTTCCGCCGGCGCTCGCCGCAGGACGCGCAGGCTATTGCTTCAGGTCCGCGGACCGGCCCGCGCCTAGTCGCGGCTCTGGCGCAGCCTTCCGTGGAAGGTTACAGGCAGCTAAGCCAATTGATTGCCGAGCGCAGGGCATCCGCGAAAGGTCTGGCTGGTCCAGAACGTGACGCGCCGGATGGTTCCAACAACTTGAACGAACAGAAGTCTCGAGGAGGCACGGTTGCATGAATGAGAAACCGTTACTTGGTTCGGACGCACAGGCACAGCCTGCGTCCGCGGAGACTCTACGCCAACGGATTTCGCGATGATCACGAGCGGCGCGCGACGCATCCGGGAGGCGCTCAGCCGCGTCGTGGTCGGCCAGCACGAGGCGGTCGATCTTGCACTTGTGACCCTCCTGGCCGGAGGGCATGCGCTGATTGAAGGTGTTCCCGGCGTAGGGAAAACTCTGCTGGTGAAGGCATTGGCGCGGGCCGTTGCAGGCGAATTTCAGCGGATTCAATTCACGCCCGACTTGATGCCCGCCGACATCACCGGCACCAGCATCTTCGATCTGAAGACCCAGGAATTCCGGCTGGTACGCGGGCCGGTTTTCACGAACTTCCTGCTCGCCGACGAAATCAATCGTGCACCCGCTAAAACACAATCGGCCTTACTGGAAGCCATGCAAGAGCGGCAGGTCACAATTGATCGCGCGACCTGCGTACTGCCGCCGGTATTCGTTGTATTCGCAACTCAAAATCCGATCGAGCATCAGGGGACGTATCCGCTGCCCGAAGCGCAGAAGGACCGTTTCCTTGTAAAGATTCGGATGGGCTACCCGGCCGTGGAAGAGGAGAACGAACTCGCACGATTGGTAGCCGAGGGTGAAGCGCCGGAGCGCCGACTGGCGGAAGAGTTGCGCTCACCCGTCCTACAGCCCAATGAGCTAGATCAACTACGGGCAGCCACGGAGCGTGTTCGCACGAGTGAGGCGGTAAGCAGTTACATCGTCAATCTGGTCCGGCAAACACGGCAGCACGCGGCCGTTTGGGTTGGCGCCGGGCCGCGAGCGACGTTGGCGTTGCTCTCGGCATCCCGGGCTCTCGCAGCCTTGGAAGAGCGCGATTTCGTGCTACCCGAGGACGTGAAAGCGCTGGCTGCGCCGGTGTTGGAACATCGCATCCTGTTGCGGCCCGAGTTCGAAATGGAAGGCGTGGAGATTCGTGAGGTCATCAACGCGGTGCTGGAGATGGTGGAAGTACCGCGGTAAGCCGGAAAGGATGTCACCGAAGTGGCCGGAATTACAACGGCTGGAGATGAACAAAGACCTATGGGTGCGCAGCACGTGGCTGTCGGTGAGTTAAGCGCTCCCTATTCGCTAACAGCTTCTGGCTCGCTTGCAAGCAACAAGCTTGCCCGACGGTTCGCGCTTCGCCCGGCAGGAACGCGGTTCAGTTCAGATTTCTCGCTCACATGGGCGGTGGCATTTCTGGCCTTGGGCGCGTGCATTGCACCTTGGCCTTCTCATGGATGGCTGTGGTTCAAATTGATTGTCGCGTTGGTGGCGCTGCTCGCCTGCTATGACGCACTCGCGCTTTGGCGTACTCGACACGAAGGTACTCCAGTTCTGCTGTCACCAGAAAAAGGTCTTCGTGGACGCGAAGGTCAGAGTATCCAGGTTCCGCTCGCAATCACTGGCTCTGGACGACGCCACCCGGGTAGGGAAATCCACGCAGGAATTATGCCTGCGACCCAAGAGAGCGAGTCCGCGACCCGCATGAAACGCGAGCCTGAACGGCTGAAGCTTGAGGAATCGAAGCCTCGGACAGGAGAATCAACTGCGACCCACCGCCCCCAACTCCACCTCTGGCCATGGACGCCGGAGATAACGCTGCTGCGACGCGGACTGTGGCCCGGGCCGCGCGTTGGAATTGAGCGGCGATCGCCGCTGGGAATCTGGCGTTTACGGCAATGGTTTGATTCGCCGGAAGCTTTGAGAATCGACGCGGACTTGAGACCGGGACGACGGGAGATGCTCCGCAGCCCGGTTTACCGCTTGCTAGTCGCCTCGCAACAAACCCCGTGGACTGGTCATGGTCGGGATTTTGAGCGTTTGCGCGAATATCAGCCGGGCGATAACTACTCTGAGATCGCGTGGAAGTCCACGGCTCGTCGCGCCGCACCCGTCACACGCCTTTTCCAGTGGGAGCAGAAGCAGGAAGTATATTTCGTGGTGGACCAATCTCGCGCGTCCGGGCTTGCTGTCGATCCAAGCTCAGATCCTGAGGGTAAGAGCTCACAAAAAGGCACGCCACGACGTCTGCTGGATCTCGCGATGGAGACAGCGCTGGTGGGCGCAACCGTGGCACTTGAACTTGGTGATGACTTCGGTCTTGTCACCTACGCCGATGAGCCGAAGTCCTGGCTACGGGCCGGCGCCGGTCAATCGCAGTTTCACCAGTTTCGAGAGCGGCTCTTGAATATCGAGCCCCTGCCGACAACTGCAGACTACGACGCGCTGTTTGGAGAAATTCGGGTACGGTTGCGGCGACGTGCCTATCTGCTCTTGCTGGCAGACCTGACGGAACGCTCGGTTTCAGACTCGTTGCGCCGCGGAATTGGCCTGGTACGTTCGTCGCACGCCGTTCTAATGGCGAGCATCTTGCCGAGCCATGCTCGACCCGCATTTTCCCCAGCTGAGCAGTTGCACACCGAGCAGGATGTCTATGCCGCGCTGGCGGGGGAAAAAGAAAACCAGCGCCTTGGCGCTTTGAGCCGGCAGTTGCGCCAATTGAACGTTCAGCTTCGCTACGTTCCTGCGGAAACATTCTTGCGAACGGCCGTGGAAGGATATCTGGAAAGCAAGCGGGAGCAGCGGTTGTGATATTGAATCTTGAGCGATTTCGCGCACAAGCGCAGCCGCGCTGGAAAGATCTTGAATCCCTTCTTTCTGCGCTCGAAAGCCGGCCGGACCGCCGATTGGATTCAGCTGAGGCGGAACAATTGCAACAGCTTTACGCCCAAGCCTCTGCCGATTTGAATCGCGTCACCCATGGCGCGTTGGCACCCGACTTAAGACAGTATCTTGAACGACTCGTCGCCAGAGCTTATGCGGAGTTGCATTACACCCCGCCGACGCGCTCCCAACTGTGGCAGCCACGCCGCTGGCTGAGAATTTTCACGGCGTTCCCGGAATCGTTTCGCCGCCAGTCCCGCTATTTTGCAATGGCCGCTCTGGTTACCATTTCAGGCTGTACGCTGGGCGCACTTGCGGTGCGCTACGATCCCGCTTCTGTCGACGTGTTGCTCCCG
>JAICYR010000298.1 GCA_025934135.1 Acidobacteriaceae bacterium
CGGTCGGAGTCGGCCCCGAGGTCGAAACCGACTACAACAATTTCGAGTCGCTCAATTTTCCGCCCGGCCACCCCGCGCGCGACACGCAGGATACGCTCGTCATCGCCCAGCAGGACCGCAAGCCTCTGCGCGACCGCCTGCTCATGCGCACCCACACCTCGCCGGTGCAAATCCGCACCATGGAGCAGCAGCCGCCGCCCGTCCGCATCGTCATCCCCGGCAAGGTGCATCGCAACGACGCCGCCGACGCCACCCACTCGCCCATTTTTCACCAGGTCGAGGGCCTCTGCGTCGACAGCAACATCACCTTCAGCGATCTCAAGGGAACGCTCGACCACGCCATGAAGGAACTCTTTGGATCCAGCGTCAAGACGCGCTTCTTCCCATCGTTCTTCCCCTTCACCGAACCCTCCGCCGACGTGCAGATCAGTTGTCCCTTTTGCGGAGGCGTGGGCTGCCGCAAGTGCAAGCACTCCGGCTGGATCGAGCTGCTGGGCTGCGGCATGGTCGATCCCTCGGTCTTCGGATTCGTCGCGCAGAAACAGCCCGCCTACGACCCGAAAAAGATCAGCGGCTTCGCCTTCGGTATGGGCGTCGACCGCATCGCCATGATGAAATACGGCATCACCGACATCAGCCTGATGTACTCGGGAGACCTGCGGTTCCTGGAGCAGTTCGCATGAAGATACTCACCTCCTGGCTCCGCTCGTATCTCCCCGGCCTGACTGTATCGGACCGCCAACTCGCTGATGACCTCACGCTGCGCGGCATTGCCGTGGACGGCGTATTTGATCTCAGCCCTAATGGCTCGCTCTTCGAGATGGACATTACCACCAACCGCGTCGATGCGATGAACCACTATGGCATCGCGAGCGAAGCGGCCACCATTTATGGACTGGAGCTGAACCTGCTCGAAGCCTCGCTGCCCGCGCCTAAACCCGGCCCCGCGCACGAAGTCCGCATTGAAGACCCCGCCCTCTGCGGACGGTTCACCGCCCGCGTGCTGCGCGGCATCAACGTCCAGCCCTCAACGGGAATCGTTGCCGAACGCTTCCGCCTGCTCGAACAAAAGCTCATCTCCAACGCTGTCGACGCGACCAACTACATCGTCCTCGCGATGGGCCACCCCACCCACGCCTTCGACCTCGACAAGATTGAAGGCGGCATCGTCGTCCGCCTCGCCCACAAGGGAGAGAAACTCCGCCTGCTCGACGGCACCGAGCGCACGCTTGAAGCCGACGACCTCCTCGTCGCCGACGAAAAGAAGGCCCTCGCACTCGCCGGAGTCATGGGCGGCTGGGATTCCATGATCACCCCCGAGACGAAGAACATCCTCGTCGAGGCCGCATGGTTCGACCCTGCCACCGTCCGCCGCAGCTCTCGCCGTCACCTGCTCCACACCGACGCCAGCCATCGCTTCGAGCGCGGTGCGGACTTCAACGCCGCTCCCCTCACCAACGCCCTCGTCTCCCACCTCATCCTCGAGAACGGCGGCTCCATCGAAGGCGAGCTCGTCGACATCGTCGACTCCGACGTAGCCCGGCGCACCGCCAGCCGCGCACCCATCGAGCTCTCCGTC
>JAICYR010000151.1 GCA_025934135.1 Acidobacteriaceae bacterium
CGGGCCGCCGGGCTGGTACTGGTCGCGCGGCCAAAAGCGCGACGAGTCGGGGGTCAGGACCTCATCGGCCAGAAGAGTGCCCTCGGCGGCGGTGCCGAATTCGAATTTGGTGTCGGCCAGAATGACTCCGCGGCGCTCGGCGTATTCGGAGGCCTTGCTGTAGATTTCCAGCGTCAGGTCGCGAAGCCGCTCGGCACTGTGCGCGCCCACGCGCGTGACCATATCGTCAAAGCTGATGTTGATGTCGTGCTCGCCGTCGAGGCTCTTGCTTGCGGGAGTGAAAATCGGCTCCGGCAGACGGTCGGACTCGCGCAGCCCCGCAGGCAGCTTGATGCCGCAGACCGCGCCCGTGGCCTTATAGTCCTTCCATCCCGAGCCGGAAAGATAGCCGCGCACCACGCACTCCACGGGAAACATCTGCGCGCGCTTCACCAGCATGGAGCGGCCTTCCAACTCATCGCGATACGGGGCAAGCTCCTGCGGGAACTGGTTCACGTTGGCCGTGATGAGGTGGTTCGGGACCACGTCCTTCAAAAAGTTGAACCAGAAGAGCGAAAGCTGCGTGAGCACTTTGCCCTTGCCGGGATTGCCGGTGGCGAGCACGTGATCGAACGCCGAGATGCGGTCGGTCGCGACAAACAGCAGCGACTCGCCCACCGCGTACAGGTCGCGCACCTTGCCGCGCGCATGGAGCGTGAGAGAGGAGAGTTCGGTTTCAATGAGTGCAGGCAACGCGGACCTTCAGAAGATTGGCTGAACTCCGATTCTGTATTCCCCGGAGCGCTTTGTCAACGGCGTAAAAAGAACAAATTTTTGGTATGCGTCATTCGGCTGATTCTGCTTCGGTTTTCTTGTGCGGCCTGAGCAGCGGGAAGAGAATCACGTCGCGGATGGACTTGGCTCCGGTCAGGACCATGGTGAGGCGGTCGATGCCGATGCCTTCGCCCGCTGTCGGCGGAAGGCCATAGGAGAGGGCGCGAACGTAGTCCTCGTCCATCTGGTGGGCCTCCTCGTCGCCGCGCTCGCGCTCGGCAAGCTGCATCTCGAATCGCTTGCGCTGCTCCTCGGGATCGTTCAATTCGCTGAACGCATTGCCCAGCTCGAATCCTCCGATGTAGAACTCGAAGCGCTCCACCCAGTCCGGCTCGTCAGGCTTTTGCTTCGACAGCGGCGAGACGGCGAGAGGGAAGTCGTAGATGATGGTGGGCTGAATGAGGTGCTCTTCGGCTAAAAGTTCGAAGAGTTCGGCAATGATATGACCGAGACTCTTCCGGCGGTCGCGCAGATCCATCTCGATTGGCACGAAGATCCCGAAGGTGTTCAACTGCTCTTGGCTCTTATTGGGCTGAGAACGTGCAATTTCGTGAGCATCCGCGAGTCGCGTCGCCAGCTTTTGTTCATCCGAAAGCTCTTCCATTGTCGGCGAAGCACCGAAGTAGTCCGGCCACCATTTGATGATGGCGTCTCGCATGGAAAGCCGTTCCCACTTGCCCAGGTCAATCTCCACGTCGTTGAAGTTTGTGGTCAGCTTCCCGTTGACTTCCATGGCCACGAATTTGATGAGCTCCTCGGTCAGGTCCATCAGGTCGTGGTAGTTTGCGTAGGCCTGGTAGAACTCCAGCATGGTGAACTCGGGGTTGTGCTGGGTAGAGATGCCCTCGTTGCGGAAGTTGCGGTTGATCTCGTATACGCGGTCGAGCCCGCCGACCACCAGCCGCTTCAGGTAAAGCTCCGGCGCAATGCGCAGGAAGAGGTCGAGGTCGAGCGCGTTGTGGTGCGTGGTGAAGGGCTTGGCCGCCGCGCCTCCCGCGACGGGCTGCATCATCGGCGTCTCGACTTCGATGTAGCCGCGCTGGTCGAAATAATGCCGCATGGCCGCCAGCACCTTCGCGCGCTTTACGAAGACGTCGCGGACGTTGATCTCCGCGGGGGTGCCCTCGTTGAGCGCGGTGTTCATGAAGAGATCGACGTAACGCTGGCGGTAGCGCAGTTCCACGTCGGCCAGGCCGTGATACTTCTCCGGCAGCGCCAGCATGGCCTTGGAGAGAAACGTGATGGTCTCCACATGAACCGTGAGTTCGCCGGTGCGCGTGCGGAAGAGGTATCCGCTGACGCCGATGTGGTCGCCAATGTCGAGCAGCTTGTACAGCTCGAAGCCCTGGTCGCCGACGGCATCTTTGCGGACGTAGATTTGCAGCTTTACGCCGCCCTGTTGAAGCTGCGCGAATCCCGCCTTGCCCTGCTGGCGGATGGCCATGAGGCGTCCCGAGACGGCGACGCTGGTGCGCGCGGTTTCGAGGTCCTCGGCCGTGGCGTTGTCGTAGCGGCTGCGGATGGCCGCCAGCGTGTGCGTGGTAGCGAACGAGTTGGGGTACGCGCGCTGGCCCAGCGCCACAATCTGCTCTATTTTTTTCTTGCGTTCTGTGAAGACTTTGCGCTCGAATTCTGACTCGGACACGGGGCTTCCTTAACGAATGGACTGAAAGCCCAGTATAGCGGCTGATTGCCTATTGCCTGCTGCCTGTTGCCTCCTGTTGTATAAATGCTGAAACGATGCCTGACGAGCAGCCCAATCCGGACGAGAAGAAACCCAGCGAAGGCGATAACCCGCAGCGCAGCGAGAGCATGAAGCTGATCATCCGCGCCGAGAAGCTGACCCAGATTGCCTTTGTGATGCCCGCCGCCGTGCTCATTGGATGGGGCATTGGCGCGCTGCTCGACAAATGGCTGCACACCGGCTGGATCTACATCGTCGGATTAGTGGTGGGCGCCGCCGCCGGACTCTTCGAAGCCGTGAGGCAGGCGCTGCGGGAGGACTAGCTAAGAAGCGGCTGGCTATGAACCGGCTAGCTGGTGGAGCGGGCAGCTAGCGAACGTACCGCTGGAGGACTTCATTGTCGGCTGAGACAGAAAAGCTGTTCAGGAGGCTGCTCAAAGAGCTACGCCCAATGTTCAAGGAACGGGGGTTCCGTGTTTCCAGTCAGAATTTCATCCTCGAATCAGCAGAATGCTGGGTGATTATCAACTTCCAGAAGAGCCGCTGGGCAGGCCATGACGAGACGACCTTCTATGTGAATGTGGCGGCTTGCACGAAGCGTTGGATGGGATTTGAAGGCAGACCAGCAGATAAAGTGCCTCCCTTTTATGGATGCGACTGGCAATGGCGGGTCGAAGAGTTCGGCCCGGACAAGAACATCCAGAAGTGGACTCTTCAAACTGAGGGCAGCCTGCAAGAGACTCTGAAATATCTGCGATCTCTCTTTGGAGATTTTGTATTCCCGGCGACCTCGACAATGACCACAGAAGCCGACCTCATGAAGCACACCGGCGGTTTTGAATACCCACAACTGAAGACGCGTTCGGTTATCTTGGCTGCAACGAACCAGGTGAGCGCCTTGAAGCAAACCGTCGCCACATTATTGGAAAAGTTCGGATCGGGATTGGGGGCACAGCGGACACGAGATCATCTGCAAATGTTGCGCCAGAAGTACCCCGATGTTATGCGCAGTATTGAGCTGTAGACGGAATCAGCATCACGTACCTGACCTCGTCAAGGCCATGCGCTACCGCCACTTCTTCAAGCCGTCGTTTCCTCCGCTGGCAGGGCGGTTGCGGCGCGGCGAGGCCGCAGTCCAGAGCCGCGCATCCGCCAGCGAACCGCGACCGCCGCGATGCTGAGCAGCGTGCGGATTTCAAGAGTATCCCCAGCACCAGCGATCAGCGGAGAAGCGGTCAGCGAGTTGGCAGTCAGCTAAGAGATATAACTGACAGAAGATTCAAAGCCAGAGCTAGAGCTTGTTTGCCTCTTCACGCTTGATACCAGCCGCGCTTTTGTTTCCCATCGCGCCCAAGACTTGGGCGTGAAACATAAGGAGACCCTTCAAAGTTCCTGAATACTCGGATTTCAGTTCCTGGCCTGCTGGACTATTCAGGCCATTTCGTTCGTATGCCTCTGCCTGTTCCAAGTCCTTGTCCGCACCAGCTAAATCTCCAGCAAAAGCCTTGGCCTGGCCGCGTACTCCATAAGCGGCGCTGCACCCAGCCGAATCATCGTGTCCGCGCAAGACAATTGCTACCGCCTTGTCGCCAATCGCCATCGCAGCTTTGTATTGTTTCGCGTGGATAAGAGCGGCCGCGTAGAAGACGTATGCTCCACGACGCGTTATGAAATGCGAGTTTGGCTCAAATTTATCCGCTTCATCCACAACCTTCTTGCACGCCGCAACCGCGTCCGCTGGATTCGCACGTTCATGGACTAGCCTTCTGCAATTATCAGCAAGCGCGATATACGATCGCGAGATAGGTTCGCCCGGCCCGGGCACGCCTCTTACTGTGACAGCCTGGGCCTGGGCCAGAAGAGGACAGACAACAATACACAAAACGATTGACGCAGCTTGCGTTGCCATCTGGCGATTATATGCAGCTTGCTTACTGCAATAGTTGCCCCGCACTGAAGGTCGAAAGTGCGGATCTGGAAGAAGTCTTTCTTACTTACGCTCCACCTCAGCGAGTTAGCGAGCCTGCGACGGGCGATTATCTCCATCAGGCGAGACCTTGGGCCCGCAATTCGTTTGCCCCGTCCGCAACGGCGGCGCGAAGGCGCTCGGCATAGCTGGGATCATTCGGGGACAGGTTTTCGATCTCCTCAAATCTGGCCATCAGTTCCGGGCTGAACTCAAAAGGGCCATCGCTCGTCGGGCCTCGGGTTTCGTCTTCTTTTTCGCTGGCCGCCGCAACTGGATTGCTGTTGCCTGTCGCCTGTTGCGGGTGCCCCAGGTCTCGCTTCTGAGACGTGGGTTCGCCGCTGACCACTTGCTCGCTGCTCTCGACCAGCGAGCCGGTCTTGCCCAGGTTCTTTTCCATGGCTTTCAACAAACTCAGCATGAGTCTGAAGGTGCGCTGGTCGATGCGCTGCTCGTTGAACGCCTGCAGGAGCAGAAAGTAGTTGATCTGCATCGAGGCCCGGTCCTCGGGGAAGACAAACGGGAAAGGTGCGAAGCCTTCAAACGGAGCTTTGCCGCTCGGCTTGGAGAGGGCCGTTTTCACCGCCGAGTGGTGGTAGCAGAATTCGGTTCCGGAGACGGCGGGCGATCCGCAGACTTCTCCATTGGTCTTGATGTGGGTGCATTGCAGGGCGGCGTTGGACATTGGGGTCTCCTTTGGAGGTGAGCGGTCAGTTAAGAAGCCGTTAGCTGATAAGGCGGTCAGCTAGGAAGCGGTCAGCAATCAATGCAAACTTGTTTGATCGAAACCTGTAAGATCTAGAAAACAAAGGGCCATTGTGCCAAAACATAGAAAACAAAAGAGTTGGTTGTATATTGCTGAAATTCCAAATAGTTATAACCGCAGATGCTTCGACTCCCGCTCCATCCCGCGTGGGATGGAGGCGGTCGCTCAGCATGACATCGAGTCGGGGTTTCTCCTGCAAAAGCAAAAGGCGCAACCGGATGGCTGCGCCTTGACACCCCGCGAACGAAGACCTGTTCGCGGGGGCCCCGTTCAAAAATTTAGCTCTATATTCAGGATAACAAACGGGAATAATTCACATGCATTTGTTTCAAACTTTATTCAGCTTAGAATCAGCAACTTAGAAAATTCCCCTCTTGACAAAAATTTTCCACAGGGGGTGGGGTAAACCCCTTGGAGGGAGACTGGCCGCCGTTTGTGCCGATCGTAGCAAACCGCAGATTCTTCGACTACGTCCGCTGACCACCCCAGCAAGCAAAGACCGCTTGCCGGGGGCCCCGATTGCGGACTCCGCTCAGAATGACATCCCGAGGAGGTGAAGCGGGGCTTAGAGATCCAGAAAGTGCTGGGCCGGGAGGGCGCGGAGGCGTTCGGCGGCGCCTTCGGGCGTGATGTCGCGCTGGGGCATGCCGAGCATTTCGAATCCGACCATGAATTTGCGGACCGTGGCTGAGCGCAGCAGCGGCGGATAGTAGTGGGCGTGGAAGTGCCACTCGTCGTGGGGCCCGCCGTCGGTGGGCGTCTGGTGGAAGCCCATGGTGTAAGGGAAGCTGGTCTGGAAGAGGTTGTCGTAACGGGTGGTGGTCTGCTTGAGGATGTCGGCGAGGAAAGTCTTTTCCTGATCGGAGAACTGGGCCAGGGAGCCGATGTGGCGTTTGGAGAGGACAAGCGTCTCAAACGGCCACACGGCCCACCACGGAACAATGACGAGGAAGTCCTGATTTTCACATACGATGCGGGACTTATCTTCAGCTTCTACTTTAAGATAGTCGCAGAGCAGGCAGCGGTGGTGTTCGGCCTGGTAGGCGCGGAGGGATTCGGTTTCGAGGGCGGGCTCGTCGGGGACGTGCTCGGTGGCCCAGATCTGGCAATGGGGGTGAGGATTGCTGGCCCCCATCATGGCTCCACGGTTCTCGAAGATCTGGACGTAGCGCAGCTCGGGGTTGCGGGAGAGTTCGGCGTATTCGGCGGCCCAAGTGTCGACGACAGTGCGGATGGCGGCGGGTTCCATGCGGGCGAGGGTGAGGCTGTGGTCGGGATGGAAGCAGATGACCTTGCAGCGTCCGCGCTCGCGCTCAGCGCGGAGCAGGGGAGAAGGGGCCGGATCCGGCGCGGGCGAGTCGGGCAGGAGCGCGGCGTAGTCGTTGTCGAAAATGTACACGCTTTCATAAACGGGCGTGCGATTTCCTCCGGCGCGCTGATTGCCCGGGCAGAGGTAGCAGTTGGGGTCGTAATGGACATTGGAAAAGCCGGAGGAGGGATTGACCTCTCCCTGCCAGGGGCGCTGCGTGCGGTGCGGCGAAACGAGGACCCACTGGCGGCGCAGGGGATTGTATCGGCGATGCGGGAATTGCGATGAGGACAAAGCGGCTTCCTTTCAGCGGCGGGTTGCGGAGGCGGTGATTGCGCTGTTCCAGAATACCGTGGGTACGGTTTGTAAGGAATGCCGGACCAAAATGGAACGGCTGTTCGGAGCAATTCACGACAAATTGACTTTTAAAAATGCGGCTCCCGGTTTCTCTGATAAGTTGGCTTCATCGCAGGATGTGCCTGGAGGGTGCTCCCAGTGTGGGTACTGGGCACGCCTGCGAAGCGCTGAGGGGCTTTAGCCAGCCTCGCCGGTTCGATTCCGGCACCCTCCGCTGTTCCTCAACGCGAATGTTTTTCATCTTGACCCGTCCCAGAGCATCGAATAGAGTGAAGTTAAGCTTCGCAGGCGTGCCCAGCTCGTAGCTGGACGCACAGATGAGCAGGAACGAAGACCCTCGGTGGCTACCGGGGGTCTTCCTGTATCTGGCCTGAAGTTTATCCACTGATTCTCTGGAAGGAAATGACACCGATCTCCGCCACAGATATAGACCCACTTGCGCGGCTGGTTGATGCGCGCGGCATCGCTTCGCGCCATGATGCGTGGACGGAGGAGTGGCATGGTGTGCCGCCGCGTGATGCGCAGGCGGAGGATTTTGCCGCTGCGGTGATGGCGCAGCATTGGGCAAACTTTGAGTTGTGGCATTTGGAGGATGAGGCGCGCGCGCCGGGGGCGTCGGACCACGAGATTGCCGAAGTAAAGCGCGGGGTGGACCGCGTGAATCAGCGGCGGAATGACCTGATGGAGCGCTGCGATGGGCTGCTGCTGGAGGCGCTCGCGGGACGTGAGTCTAAACCCAGGCTTCCGGTCGCAGAGGCTCCGCTGCACTCGGAGACTCCGGGACTGATTCTGGACCGGATGTCGATTCTGGCGCTGAAGATTTTTCATACGCGTGAGGAGACGCTGCGGGCGGGTGCTCCGGCGGGGCATGTGGAGCGGAACACGGAGCGGTTGCGGATGCTGGAAGAGCAAAGGGGCGATCTGGCGGGGTGTCTGGATGCGCTGTGGGCGGAAGTGGTGCGCGGCGAGCGGCGGTTCAAGTTGTATCGGCAACTGAAGATGTACAACGATCCGGCGCTGAATCCGGCTGTGTATGGCAAGTCGAGGCATCAATAGGCTGTATGATGGAATTTGTTTAACCTGAAATGACCCCTGCATCCTCCAGATCAGTTTTGCCAGCCGCCGAGGCCTCAGTCGCGGAAGTAACAGCGGTGCAGGAAGTGCTGCCGGGCCGCCCTTCGTGGGCGGGAGTGACGGCGTCGTGGATATCCGATTACAGAATGCTGTTTAAAGACCGCGTGACCGCGCTGGTGGTAATGACGGCGTGGGCGGGATTTTATCTGGGGTCGATGCAGTCGGGCATCAGCAGCGTGCAGCCGGGATTGCTGGAGGCGCTACTGGGCATCGGAGTGGTGTCGGCAGGATCGGCGGCCCTGAACGAGTGCATCGAACGCAAGCTGGACGCGAAGATGCTGCGCACGGTGAACCGTCCTCTGGCTTCGGGGCGGATGAGCCTGGCGCACGGAATTTTTGCGGGGCTGGGCGCGATTATTTTTGGGTCGGTGTGGCTAGCGCTGACGACCAACCTGATTACCGGCACTCTGACGCTGATAACGGCGTTCACCTATGTGGCGATCTACACGCCGCTGAAACGGCGCACGACGCTGGCGACCTTTATTGGGGCGTTTCCGGGGGCGATGCCTCCGCTGCTGGGATGGACGGCGGCGCGGGGGCGGATTGAGTGGCCGGCGGTGGCGCTGTTCGCAATCCTTTTCGTGTGGCAGTTTCCGCACTTCATGGCGATTTCGTGGATGTACCGCGAGGACTACGGGCGGGCCGGGATCAAGATGCTGCCGGTGGTGCAACCGGACGGCTGGTCCACGGTGCTGGAGGCCGTGACCTACGCGGTGCTCATGATTCCGGTGAGCCTTGCTCC
>JAICYR010000261.1 GCA_025934135.1 Acidobacteriaceae bacterium
CGCGCCGGCGAGGTGATCGTGGCTGTGGGCATCCGTATGGAAGCGCCCCAGATTGCTGCTGCTGCGGCTTGTGGCGCGGCCCAGGTCCGTGTCTTCCGCTCTCCCCGCGCCGCCATCCTCCCTACAGGCGACGAACTGGTGGAAGTGGCCGACGAGCCTCTTCCCTTTCAGATCCGCAATTCGAACAGCTACTCGCTCGCCGCTCAAGTGGCAGCCTTGGGGGCCGAGCCTGTCCGGCTGAAGGTCGCCCGCGATCAGCTCAGCGAAATTGAAGCCGGAGTTTGCGCCGGCTTGGATGCGGCGGATCTGCTTCTGATCACCGGCGGCGTCTCCATGGGAAAGTACGATTTCGTCGAAGAGGTTATGCTCGGCCTGGGCGCGGAATTTTACTTTACCGGAGTCCTGATCCAGCCCGGCAAACCCGTGGTCTTCGGCAGCGTGCAGCATAACGGCCGCCGCAAATACTTCTTCGGCCTACCCGGCAATCCGGTGTCCACCATGGTCACGTTTGCGCTCTTTGCGGCGCCCATTCTGAACGCTCTTGGTGGCCGCCCTTCGGCCCCCCGCTTCGTCCAGGCGAAGCTGGCCGGCAGATGCGAGGGTCGCCCCGGCATTACCCGCTTTCTTCCCGCCGCTCTGCACAACGGCGCTGAATGGCCCAAAATTGAGTTGATGATTCAGGCGGTTGTCATGCCCCAGGTTGAGCCCATTGTCTCCCAAGGTTCCGGCGACATTGCCGCAGTCAGCCGCGCCAACTGCTTTCTCGTGGTACCCAGCGGCCGCACTTCGCTGGAGCCGGGCGAAACCGTAACCGTACTGCTATAAAAAGCGGGCTGCGGCAAAACCCACGCAGGGAGGATAAGAACCATGAGCAAACTCTCGCATTATGACGGCCAGGGCCAGGCGCGAATGGTGGATGTCAGCTCTAAGCCGCCCACCCGCCGGCAAGCGGTGGCCTCCGCCTTCGTGGCGCTATCAGAGGAAGTGCTGGCCGCTTTACCCAAGAACCCGAAGGGCGATCCATTGGAAATCGCGCGCTTCGCCGGCATCCAGGCTGCCAAGCGGACCGCTGAGCTGATTCCCATGTGCCATCCGCTTCCTTTAAGCCACATCGAGGTGACGGCGTCGGTGGCGCCCGGTGGAATCTCAATCCGCAGCGAAGCGTCAACCGTGGCCGCAACCGGAGTGGAGATGGAAGCGCTGACGGCCGCCGCAGTGGCGGCCCTTACTGTCTATGACATGTGCAAGGCCCTGGATAAGGCAATCACCATCCGCGAAATCGTCCTCGAATCGAAGTCCGGCGGCAAGAGCGGAGCCTACCGGCGGAGCGGAACGCCGCGCTAAGGCTCAAAGCTGCTTTCTCAAGACCCGGCTTCCGACAAACTGAATGGAGTTGCTCTATTCAGGGCAAACTCAAGCGGCCACGCACAACTCCGATGAGCGCGGCGTCATCCCTCATGCATGACACGAAAATTGCAGCGGTTGACGATCGAGCGATTCCAGAGGAACTGTTCCCCGGAAAACACAGTCCAACGCCGGCGTTTCCCACAGAAAGCCCCGACATGGCGAATCTTGGCGGCACATAGCACCTTAGGAATTGCCCTAGTGCTCGGGGGTGCTTTCATGCTTGTGCCTGGCTGGAGTCCGCTAGCCGCAGCACAGACCCAGAGCAGCAGCGCGAAACAAGACATGAAACACGCGGGCCACGACGCGAAGGCAGGCGCAAAGGATGCCGCCAAGGGGACCAAGAAAGGGGCAAAGAGCGCCTATCACGCAACGAAAAAAGGGACAAAGAAGGCTGCGCGCAAAACGAAGAACACCACCAAAGGCGCGGTGAAGGGCGCCAAGCAGGGCGCGCAGAAGCCTCAATAACCGAGGCTAGGTGATGTCGTCGGTATCGAAATCCGGCCTCGAGCTCGTTCCCCGGCTTGGGCGGCCGTGAGCCTCGCCGACCAGCTCGCTGACCACCGCCTCGACTGTCTGCGGGTCGTCCATTGCCGCTTCCATCTCCCGCAGCCCGTCTTCTTCTTCGATCGTTTCCAGCAGAACGACCGCGTGGGCTACCGCCAGATGGTCCTGGTTGAGGCCTTCCGGTGTTTTCGCCTTGATTCCTACCGCCCCAGGGGCGATCCGCAGCAGCTCGGCGACGCGCTGGCGCAGGTCGCCCGAGATGGGCCCAATTTTGGGTGCGGCCAAAATCAGAGTGGTATCGACGTTCACGATGCGATAGCCCGCGGTCTGCGCCTCTTCCATTGCAAGGTTGAGAAAGATGGTTGAGTCGGCATCTTTCCAGCGCGTGTCCCCGGGGGGGAAGAAACTGCCGATATCGCCTACCGCAAGCGCTCCCAGAAGCGCGTCCGTGATCGCGTGCAGCAGCACGTCGCCGTCGGAATGGCCCAAGAGGCCTTGAGGATGGTCGATCGCAAGCCCGCCTAGCTTGAGGGGTACTCCCTTTTTAAACTCATGCGAGTCCCATCCGTACCCGATTCTCATGCTCATCGTTCTATCGTCTCTCCCGGGGAACCGCGGCGGTTGTGCGCCGGAGCCTTTTCAGCCCCTGTGCCGCAAATAAAACTCCGCCAGCTCCAGGTCCGCGGGCTGGGTGATTTTCAGGTTTTCAGGCGATCCGGTTACCACGGCCACTTCCGCGCCCGACCGCTCCACCAAGCTCGCCTCGTCGGTTCCCACAAAGCCATCCGCCTCTGCCTCGGCAAAGGCCCGCTTCAGCACCTGCCAGCGAAAGCCCTGCGGAGTTTGCGCCTGTACGACGTATTCTCGCGGAATGGTAGCGGTGATGATCGCTCCCTCAGCAGTACGCGCCACCTGCTTGATGGTGTCCACCGCGGGCAAGCCCACGATCGCAGCTCCATGCTTGCTGGCCGCGTCGATCGTGCGTTCAATGGTTGCTGGGTCAATCAGCGGGCGCACCGCGTCATGCACAAGGAGAATGTCGTCCTCTTCCGCCTGGATGCTTTTGAGCGCATTGCTCACCGACTGCTGCCGGCTGTTGCCGCCCTCCACCACCTGCACCCGCGAAGACAGTTCGTGCTTTTCAATCAGCGCGGTTACCCTGTCCATCTCCGCGCGGCGCACGGCAACATAGATTGCGTTAACTCGCGGAACTGCCGCGAAGGCGCGCAGGCTGCGTACCAGGATGGGCACGCCGCCCAAAGAGAGGAATTGCTTCGGTGATCGCGGCGCAGCGGAGCCTGAAGCCATACGCGTA
>JAICYR010000228.1 GCA_025934135.1 Acidobacteriaceae bacterium
CATTTCGACCGCAATCGCGCGGGCCAACGCAGCCGGGCGGGCAGGATGCGCTTTGCAAGCTCACGAGGCAGCATGAAGGGACACGCCATGCAAAAGAAATTGCCGGCGATCAACAGCGCAAGGATTACCAGGCCGCGCCAGTGGATCCAGGGCAGCACACCCGCAAGATTCACGGGCGCCATACGGGGGCCGAGGAACCCGTCAACCACGATCGCGAAGGCAATGAATAGCATCGCGGCTTGCGCCACGCGGCGGCTGTATTTCCACCGCAGTGCCGTACCCAGTACGGGGACATGGAGCAAGTCCAAGCGCTTCCGCGATTGGCGAGTTCGTTGGATTTGAACGAGGCCGGCGGCCGCCCTCGACGAGGCCATCCGCCTGGGGGCTCCGCCCACGAGACGTGTGGCGATGACGACGGCAGGCAGCAGGTAGAAGACCGAGCCGGGCACCCACATGATGCCGCCTGCGAAGCTCTGATCGGTGCGCGGGTTGATGCCACCGAATGCGTTATTCGCGTAGCTCGGATACAGAATTTTATCGGCGAAGATAAACGTAGCGGCGACCGCCGTATTCACCAGGTCCGCCAGCAGAAGATACGGAACCACAATCCAACGGTTCCACCGAGGACGGCTCGGCCAGGGCTGGATCACCGGCCACCAGAACAGGATCGCCGTCCAGAAGAAACAGGCGTGCTCCAGGCGATGCCATGGCGGGGAACTCAGCGCAAGCTCATAGAGAGCGGGAAGATGCCACCCGACAGTGCTGACGTTATACGCCGCCCAGGCAAACGCGGGAGAGATCAACGCTGCGCCCACGCCCCGTAGAACACGCCACCGGAGAAACGGCCCTAGAGCGTCGCGCACGAATTTGCGCGGCAAGCCGCGAAGCATGGGAAGCATCGGCTGCCCGTAGAGGATGAGCGGAGGCGCAATCATCATCAGCAGAAGATGCTGCACCATGTGAACGCCCAGCAGCAGCGAGGAGAACGTGTCGAGCGGCGATTCAATGGCGATGAAGACGAGCGCCAGTCCGGAAAGAAAAGACGCCAGTTGGGAATCGGAAAACTCGGACGGGAGCACGCGCCGAAGCCGCAGCCATCCTCGCAGGTAAAGGCCGGCCGCCAGCAGGATCGGGACGATTACCTGAGCATCGAAGGACCACGAACTGAACGCCGCGCTTGCAACAGTGTCCACTACATTTACTGCGATTTGCCGCTCACCTTTTTGGACGCCGGTACTTGCGGCTGCGCGGAGTCGCGCGCTTGCGGGCGGCTGGGCGAGTGGAGCGTCAGCATAAACGCGACGAGGGAGTTTACCTCCGGAGGGCTCAGATTCTTACCATAGGCGGGCATGTTGCCGCCGCCCTGAATCACCTGCCGAATGAGCTGATCGCGCGTGAGCCGTGAAGCGACGCCGTCGAGCGCGGGACCCCGCTGTCCACCATGTCCTTCAAGGCTGTGGCAGTTGCGGCACTGTTTGTTTTGTAGAACGAGTGCTCCCCGCGTTTCAAGCGGTGTTCGATGTTGCAGCAAATCGACGGGGACTGGCTGGCTACTCCACGCATTCATTTTGGGCGACCATGGGGACGTATCTCCCATGTAGGTCAGCGTGCCGAGAACGAGAAAAATGGTGATCACACTGAGCACCGCAACCGGCCGCTTGCGCGCACTCTTTTCTCCCGTTCCCGAAATGAACGGTAGTATAAACAGGAGTCCGACCATCATTACAGGGGTCACGAATAAGACAACGGTTTCCATCCAGTCCGGCAACAGGGCCAGCGCGGCGAAGACGGACAGGAAATAAAAATCGGGGCGGGGAACGGTATCGACGCGCGTGGGGTCCGGGGGGCCGGATGGCCCCGCTGGTCCAAAAATCGCCGAACAGGCGAGAATCAAGACCAGCACCAGCGCGGCGAAAATAAGATCCTTGCCGATTGCGTCCGGCACGAATGGGACGCCCTGTTTCTCAATGACCTTTTCGTACTCGCCATCGTACGTATCCCGGCGTACCGGTTTGCCGGGCACCGGATATTCGTTGATGCCTTTTGTAAGCACCAGGCGCAGGTGCATGCCGACGATGCCGATGATGATCGCGGGAATGACAAAGACGTGCAGCGCAAAAAAGCGCGACAACGTTTCACCCGCGATGATTGGCCCGCCGAGAAGTAGGTGCACCAGCCTATCTCCGATCAACGGCACGCGCCCGGTGATGGAGGCGCCGATGCCGAGTCCCCAGTAGGCATCCTCATCGAAGCGCATTACTTGGCCGGTGAATGCCATCGCCAGAGTCGCCACCAGCAGAAAAACGCCGCTGACCCAGGTAAGCTCGCGCGGATATTTATAAGCGCCGAACAGAAATACCTGCACCATGTGTATAGTCATCAGCGCCACCATGAAATTTGAGCCCCAGTTGTGAAGGGCGCGCAAATACCAGCCCAGGTATTGGACGTGGTTTAGGTATTGCAGGCTGTTCCAGGCTTCGTTGGTAGAGGGCACATAGACGAGAGCGAGCAGTGTGCCGGTGATGATTTGCAAGATGAAACAGAGCAGAGTGGCGCTTCCGAATACGTAAAACCAGCTTCCCGAACTGGCGGGCACATGATGGCCCGCCGTCGACCGAAACAGTTTCGTCAGGTACAGGCGCTTGTCAAGCCAGTTGTAAACGGATCGCAGCATAGGGGGCAGTAGCGTTTCTTACGAGGACAAGGGTTCGGAGAGCGTCGGCAGGATTCCACCCTTCACGTACAGTGTGCCGTTCTCGACTTTCGTGCTGTATTCAAATAAGCCTCGCGGCGGCGGCCCAGCGGCTCTGGAACCATCCTCGTAGTAGATGCCTCCGTGGCATGGGCACATGAACAGTTTTGATTCCTGAAACCACCGGACCGGGCATCCCAAGTGAGTGCAGTTGATGGCGAACACCTGGAACTTCTGGTCCTCGACGCGGCGGACCCAACAAGGAATTTCCGCGGTGGCTCCGTCCCATGAGCGGGTGAACGGATTCCGGTACGTTGCGAGACGGGTCTGCCCTGTGACATAGGAGTCAGCATCGCCCAGAGCAATCCAGGCCTCGGCTCCCACCAGCTTGGGATGAGCGAAAGCAGAGAATATGTAACCAACAATCGGTATGGCAAGCAGCACGCCCGCGACTGCATTCACCGCGACACCCGCTTTGAAAAGGACGTTACGGCGGGTCGGGTTTTGTGCGTCATCTTCTTTTTTTTCGGTCATCGCTTGGGCTCCCTCTCCGAATCTGGGCTCGACTGATTCGCAAAAGAGTTATCGGTCGATTGGTTTTCAGCCATCATGTATCCTTTCGGGCGCTGCGAAGCAAGCCATGCAACAACGTCCGAGATGTCCTGATCGTTCATGACGTGGCCGGGAATCCGGTGCCGCCAATCGGGCATGCCCCAGTCGATTCTTCCGACGATCGCAGTTGTTCGTAGATATTGATTGCTGACGAGCGCCAGATAATTCGGATCCGTAATCGGCCCCGCGATACCTTTAAAGCTGCCGAAGCCATGGCACATCATGCAGTTCCTCATGTACTGTGCCTGCCCGCGCCGGGCGTTTCCGGGAGGCGCTTTCGCAATACCATAAACCGGCAGAGTCGCTCCTTGCAGGTTGACGGGTTTGGCCCACTCCTTTTCCATGCCGTCCACGATCGCGCCAATCTGCTTCTCAGTTAATGTTCCTCCTCTGGCAAAGCCAAACGCCGGCATGGGTGTCCCGGGCCGGCCATTCTCGATGACGTTCCGCATATCCTCCCTGCTCGCCAAAGCAAGGTAAAGCGGATCGTTCAACTTCGGGCCAGCCCCCGTTTTACCGGATGTTCCGTGGCAAGCCGCACAGTTTTCAGAGAAGAGTTGATGAAAATTTATCACTGCCTGAGGCCGCTCCGCTTGCCCTTTCGGCTTGCCGCAACCGGCAGAGAGTCCAAGCAGCGCGATCAGCGGAAATGCGGCAGCCTTCATTGCCGTCCTTTCCCCTCGGGCCCGTCCGCCCATTGGCTTTCAATGGCGGCGCGCTCAATGAAAGGAAGGTTCTGCATCGTATCGATACTTTGAGTTTTGGCCGCGACAAATCCGGCAACCAAGCCAAACGCAATTTGGCAGATGACGAACCAAAGCCAGTTGATGTGCTCGTTCAGTGTGGGATTGGTAAGGGCGAGAGTGGAGGCGATCAGCCCCGTCCAGAATAGCGGAACGATGAATCCGGCCCACAAGGGCGCTCGCCGCGGAAACATCGGAAGGGTCATGGCGTAGAGAACGCCCACCAGAATCG
>JAICYR010000245.1 GCA_025934135.1 Acidobacteriaceae bacterium
GAGGCGGGGCTGATTTCGCTGCCCCACCACTGATGGGCGATGGTGTTGGAGAGCAGGCGGAAGGCGGTTTTGCCGGGGATGCGGTTTCCGGCGATGGCGGCGACCTCGGGCGCCCAGTATGCGGGCACGGTGTCGTTGGGCAGCTCGACCACGTTGATGCGGGTGGACTCGGGCATTCCGAAGGTCGAGGTGAAGTAGGCGAAGATGCGGAGCGCGGACTGGGCGTACTCCTGCGCGTCGGCCTTGTGGGCGTCGGTGGTGAAGAGATGAATGTTGGGCGCGGGCGAGGTCTCCGCGAACTTGCCGGCGATGATGGTTCCGGGAAAGCCGGGCTTGTCCCACTTGAATTCGTAGATTTTGTTAATCCCCACAACCCCGCATGGGCTTTGTGGGCCACATCCGGTCGGAGGCGTGACCGCGCCGCTGCCGATAACGTGGTATCCGGCGGGGACGTGGACGTGGATGTCGGCGGTGAACCGGTCGATCTGGTAGCCGGTCATGGGGAACCAGGCCGAGGCGTAGAGCAGATAGCTGACGGGGTCGCCGATGCTGGCGAGCTTAAGTCCGGGAACGGGGCCTCCGCTGCCTTCGAGTGCGCCGGTGTAGTGGAAGGTCCAGGTGTAGCTTTGGCCGGAGGTGAGCGGGGCGGAGGGCGTGACGAGGATGGTTTCGTTGGGGCCGCGGCGGCCATTGAGGGCGGTGCCGGAGGAGTCCGTAACCTTATCAACTTTGAGCGCGCCGTGAAGCTGGAATGAGGCCTCGGGAACGGCCTGCTGGGCGGTGAAGGTGACGGCGGCGGTGGCGTCGAGAGTGTGCTTCGCTGGGTCGAGCGTGGCGTCGATGGAGTATCCGGTGATGTTGATGGGGGCCGTGGCGGGGGCCTGCGCGAGGAGTGTGGTCGCGGCGAGGGCGGCGAGCAGAAGAGCGGCGGCATGTCGGGTCTTGATCCGGATTGGAGTCATAGCACTTGCTGACTTTCTTTCAGATGCGATTTTTGCGGGTGCAGCATTTGGGCGGCGAAGCTGGCCGCGCGGTCGATGGCTGTTTCTCCGGGTTGGCCTTTGGCCTTGAGCATAGCGGATATGTCGCGGAGACTTGTCTTCATTTTGTCGCGGGCGGCCTCGTCATGGAGCAGCGGCTTGAGGTGAGAGACGAGGTTCTGGGCGGTGAAGTCGCTCTGGATGAGCTCGGGGACAGCGCGGCGGCCAGCAATGAGGTTGGCCATGGCGACGTGAGGGACATCGACGATGCGACGGGCGACGGAGTAGCTGACGGGCGAGACTCGGTAGACAACGACGAAGGGATTGCCGATGAGGGCGGCCTCGACGGTGGCGGTTCCGCTGGCAACGGCGGAGGCGCGGGCGTGGTGGAGCGCGGCGCGGGCGTCATGCGTGACGGCGATGCGGGGGCTGGCCGGGAGCGCGGATTGGATTTCCGCCTGATGCGCGGCGGTGAGGGTGGGTGCGAGGGGCAGAAGGAATTCGCAGGGGTCTGTCTGGTGGAGGATTTGGGCGGCTTGGACCATTGCGGGCAAGTTGTGGCGAATTTCTTTTGCGCGGCTTCCGGGCAGCAGGGCGACCCACTGTTTGGACGAGTCGAGATGGCTTTCGCGAGCGAAGTCATCTCGGGAGATAGTCGGCAGCGGGAGGTCGGCGAGTGGGTGGCCTACGAATGTGGCGTGGACGCGGCGGTCGCGGTAGAAGGCTTCCTCAAAGGGAAAGATGACGAGCATCTGGTCGACGTATCGCTGCACGTCGCGGATGCGGTATTTCTTCCAGGCCCAGAGTTGCGGCGAGACGAAGTAGAGAACGGGGACTCCGGCGCGGTGGAGGTGTTTGGCGAGCGAGAGGTTGACGTCTGGGAAGTCGATGAGGATGGCCAGGTCGGGGCGCTCCCGTCGGATGGCGGCCTTGAGCTTGCGGTATTCGCCGTAGATGCGCGGCATGTGGAGCAGGACTTCGGTGATGCCCATGACGGCCACGTCTTCAGCGCGAACAACGGGGCGGAAGCCAAGGACTTCCATGCGGCGGCCTCCGAGGCCGAAGAACTCGGCATCGGGAATGAGGCTGCGGATAGCGGGAATGAGCGATGCGCCGTAGTGCTCGCCGCTGGCTTCTCCGGCGGAGAGGAAGATGCGGGGCATCAATCGGTTCCCGTGGCGAGGGATGGAGTGAGGCCAGAGTCGGTGCGGTCGCCGAGTTCCTGGTCCTTATATTGAAGCTGGTAGAGCCGCCAGTAGATTCCGCGATTGGCGAGAAGCTGCTGGTGGCTACCCATTTCGCGGAGTTGGCCGCGGTGCATGACGAGGATGGTGTCGGCGCGCTGGACAGTGGAAAGGCGATGGGCGATGACGACCGAAGTGCGGCCCGCGATCATGCGCTCAAGCGCGGCGCGGACGCGAAGTTCCGTGTCGGTATCGACGGAAGAAGTGGCCTCGTCAAGGATGAGGATGCGCGGATTGTGGGCGAGGGCGCGGGCGAAGTTGATGAGCTGCTTCTGGCCGGTGGAGAGGGAGTTGCCGCGCTCGCGGAGCGGCTCGTCGTATCCGCCGGGGAGCGACTTGATGAAGTCGTGAACGTTGACCTGCTCGGCGGCAAGGCGAATTTGTTCGTCGTGAATGGCGGTGCCGAGGCGGATGTTATCGGCGATCGTTCCGCTGAAGAGAAAGGGGTCCTGCATGACGACGCCGAAGTGCCGGCGGAGTCGCAGCAGATCGTGCTCCCGGACGTCGAGTCCGTCGATGAGCACCGCGCCGTGCTGGATGTCGTAGAAGCGCATCATGAGGCTGATGATGGTGGTCTTGCCCGCGCCTGTGTGGCCCACGATGGCGGCGGTCTGGTCCGGCTCAATGCGGAAGGAGACGCCGCGCAGAATCCACTCGATGTCATCAATGGCTTCGAGTTCGTCGGGCGTGGCGGCAGCGACGCGGGCGGCAGTTTCGGGGTCGAGGCGCTGATAAGTGAACCAGACGTTGCGGAACTCGATGCTGCCGGAGTTGTCTCCGGTTTGGGGGTGCGCGGGGGAGACGATTTCGGGCTGAGTATCGAGGAGCTTAAAGACACGCTCGCTGGCGGCCATGGCGGCCTGCAAGATGTTGTATTTGTCACTGAGGTCCTGAATGGGGCGGAAGAAGCGCAGGGCGTACTGGATGAAGGCAACGAGCACGCCGATGGTGACGGCGCCGCGCATGGTCCCGAGGCCACCAATCCAGAGCACAAGCGCGATGGCCGTGGAGCTGAAGATTTCAACCGCCGGATAGTAGAGCGCATAGGCCAGAATGGAGTCTTTGAAGGCCACGAGATAGCCGCGGTTGATGTGCTCGAAGTCGTCAAAGGCGCGGCGCTGACGGTTGAAAAGCTGCACCAGGGACATTCCGGTGACGTGCTCCTGCGTGAAGCTGTTGATGCGGGCCAGCGTGGTGCGGACGCGGCGGTAGGAGTCGCGCACGTACTTGCGGAAGATCATGGTGGCGACAAAGATGAGCGGCAGCACGGAGAAGGTGATGAGCGCGAGCCACCACTCCATGCGCAACATGACGGCGATGATAAAGGCGAGGGCGAAGACGTCTTCAAAAATGGCGACCACGCCGGCGGTGAACATTTCATTGAGGGCATCCACGTCGCTGGTGAGGCGGGTGACGAGGCGGCCCACCGGATTGCGGTCGTAGAAGGCGACGTGCATGCGCTGGAGGTGGGTGAAGATCTGGCGGCGCAGATCGAACATGATCTTCTGGCCAGTCCATTGCATGAGATAGGTCTGGGCGAAATCGCAGAGGTAGGAGA